>JAJQCJ010000110.1 GCA_021202775.1 Clostridiales bacterium
CTCGCCGGTGCGGGGGTCCACCAGCTCCGGGAACTCCCGCAGCACGTCGGTCATCTCGTTGCCACGCTCGCCGCAGCCGATATAGACCACGATGTCCACATCCGCCCACTTGGCCAGGGCGTGCTGCACCACGGTCTTGCCGGAGCCGAAGGGGCCGGGGACCGCCGCCGGGCCGCCCTCGGCCACGGGGAACCGGGTGGCCCTGCCCCGCGGGCCGGCCGGGCGGGGGCCGTCGGGGGGAAACTTCTTGGTGTAGGGGCGGCCCACACGGACGGGCCACTTCTGCATCATGGTCAGCTCCTCAGTGGTGCCATCGTCATGCTCCAGCACGGCGATGGTGTCGGTGACGGTGAAGGAGCCGGATTTGATCTCCTTCACGGTGCCGCTGCTCTTCACCGGCACCATGATGTGGTGGAGGACGGAGGCGGTCTCCTGGACGTCGCCCAAAAAGTCGCCGCCGACGACCTTATCGCCTACCTTTGCGGTGGCGGTGAAGTCCCACTTCTTCTCCCGGTCCAGGGCAGGCACCTCGATGCCGCGGCGGATGTTGGTGCCGCAGATGGCCATGATGCCCTCCAGGGGCCGCTGGATACCGTCATAGATATTCTCCAGCAGGCCGGGGCCAAGCTCCACGGAGAGCTGTGAGCCGGTGGTCACCACCTCTGCGCCGGGGCCGAGGCCGGAGGTCTCCTCATAAACCTGAATGGAGGCGGAATCCCCCTCCATGGTCAGAATCTCTCCGATGAGCCGCTGCTCACCCACACGCACCACGTCGGACATATTGGCATCCTGCATACCGGTGGCAACCACCAGCGGGCCGGATACCTTTACGATTTTGCCCATTCGCATTTACCTTCTTTCCAAATAGGGTAGCCGCCTTCCCGCCCGGCCCCGGAGCAGCCCTCCGGGGCGGGGAAAGGCAGTTTCGTTACAAAATGTCGGCGCCCACGGCCCGCTCCACGGAGTCGGTGATGTTCTGCATCCCGATGCCGAGGCTGCCCGCCTTGCCGGGGATCAGGATGATGGCCGGCATGACCTCGTCCTTATACTTGGCGATCTCATCCTGCATCTCCGCGGCGTACTGCTCCGTCAGGTAGATGATGGCGGTTTTGCCGTCCCGGGCCAGGTGGTGGAGGGTCTTGCGGGCCTCCTCCACCGTCTCCGCAGAGTAGACCGCCAGCCCCAGGGCCTTGAAGCCCATGACGGACTCCCGATCCCCCAGCACTGCAATATTATACATAGGATTCACGCAGCCTTTCCCGGATGGTCTCCGCGCTGAGACCGGCCAGACGCCCGGTCATAATGATGCGAACCGCAGTCAGCTCATTCTCCTTGGCCACCAGATAGGCCACCACCGGCTGCTCCCCAAAGGGGATATACTTGGAGGCGGCGATATAGCGCACCAGGGCGTTGTCGCAGGCCTTCTCGAAGCCGGTGAGGGCGCCGCCGTGGATGGCGGCCTGGCCCAGCTGGGCCGCCTGCTGGAACAGGCTGTCCCGGTACACATGGGTCAGGGCGTCTTCCTCTTCCATGCAGCGGAGCACCTGCTCCACGCTGACGTTGCCGCCCTCGAACAGGATGCCCTCCAGGAAGGAGCGCTTCTTGCCCATCCGCAGCACCCGCACCAGGCTTTTCAGGTTGGCGGCGTCCACCAGCAGGCGGACGTAGCCCTCCAGAAAGTCGGAGCCGGTGTCGTGGGCCAGGGCCGCCATCTCCCGGAAGTAGGCCCGGTCCAGCACGCAGTCGCTGCGCTGGGGGTCGTGGGAGGCGGTGAGCAGTTCTCTGGCCTCCCGGGCGGCGTCCAGCAGAGGGCTGCTGTCGCCCTTCCCCTTTCCGTCGGAGGGCTTCAGCTGCTCTGTCAGCTCCTCCGGAGGCACCCTGCCGCAGTCCACCAGCAGCCGGGCGGGGTCCAGGCCCATGGCCTCGCTTTTCAGAATGGTCTTTACATTGTGATAATCGTATTTTACCTTGAACACGTCAATCATAGCAGGGTCAGGCGCGTAGGAATACAGGTCGTCAAAGACCTTCTCCCGCATCTTTACCAGGGCGGCGTTCACCGTGTCCACGTTCACCACGGGCAGTTCGGGATAGCCGCATTCCACCAGCACCTTGACCGCTTCCTCATTGGTCTGAGCGTCCAGCATCCGCTCCATGCGCTCCCTGGTCAGCAGGGTGCGCTCCAGCACGCGGATCCGGGTGGAGAGGAACAGATATTCGGTGTCCTTTACCTTATGAGACATTTCGTTCCTCCTTCACTGTTGCGACGGGCCTTGCCCGTCCCCCGTTCAGGAGGGCGTTTCATCAAACAGCACCTTGGCCACCTCGCCGGCGGTCTGGTTCCTGGCCAGACGCACCAGCGTGGGGAAGGCGCAGTTGACCTCCACCCCTCCGTCGCTCAGCACCAGGCCGCCCTGGAAGGTTCCTGCCTCCGGGGCGAGGGTCAGCTTGCCCTTGCCGCCCAGCAGCTTGTTGGCCTTCGCCACCACCTGGGGGCCGCACTGGGCCCGGGTGGCCGAATCCAGCACCACCTGCTCCCTGCCGGAGCTGCTGGCCTGGGCCGCCAGCTTTGCCAGCAGCTCGGTCATCTCCGCCGGGGGCAGGGTTTGCAGCTTCTCCAGGGCCAGCCGGAAGGCCTCGTCCAGCATCTCCTGCCGGGTTTTCAGCAGCTGTTGCCGGGCCTGCATTTCCGCGGCGGAGCAGAGGCGCTCCTCCCGCTCTTTGGCGTCGGCTTCGCCCTTCGCCAGCACCTCGGCGGAAACCTGCTCCGCCTGGGCCTGATAGCGGGCGGCGGTCTCATCCGCCTGGGCCTGAGCTTTGGAAAGGATGGCGTTGACCTCCGCCTGGGCGTCGGCGTCGATGCGCTGGGTGATTTTTTCAATACCAGTCATGTCACTTCTCCTTTCAACCGGTGAGTCCCACAGGGGGAGTTAGCCGGTGATGGAGCTGGTCAGGAACATGATGGTCAGGAAGGAAGCCAGCAGGCACAGGATGGCGTAGAACTCCACCATAACCGTCAGGATGATGCCCTTGGACATTTCCTCGGGGCGCTTGGCCACCAGGGCGACGCCGGAGGCGGCGCAGCGGGCCTGGGCGATGGCGCTGAAATAGCCGCCGAAGGCCATGGGCAGGCAGGCCAGCAGATAGGCGATGCCCTGGGCCACGTTCAGACTCAGAGGCTCGCCGGACATGACGTTCAGCTGGAGCATGGCCCAGAACCAGATGACCAGGCCGTACAGGCCCTGGGTGCCGGGCAGAATCTGGAGGATCAGGCAGGACGTGAACTTGCTGGGGTCCTCGGTCAGGACGCCCGCAGAGGCTTCGCCCACCATGCCAACGCCCCGGCCGGAGCCGATGCAGCAGATCAGAACAGCAAAGGATGCGCCGAAGATGGCGATTGCAAGACCCAGATTATCCATAGTTAAGTTTCCTCCTCGATAATATCGACAAATTTTGTATTATAGTGCAGCGGCTTGAAGAAGGTGCCGCCGTCCTTGTAGAACTTGCCGTAGTACTCCAGATACTGAAGCCGGGCGGCGTGGACGTAGGTGCCAACCAGGTTGACGCCAATGTTGAAAACGTGACCGATGAGAAAGATGAGGACAAAGGCGATGATGTTGCCGGGGAGCGCCGCCAGAGTGTTGAACACCATGGCGATGACGCTGGTGGCCAGCATCAGGGCCATCAGACGGGCGTAGGACAGGAGGTCGGACAGCCAGCTTGTGATGTCGTACAGCGAGGAAACGCCGCCGAAAATCTTGCTGAAAATGCCCTTGTTGTGCCTGCCCTGGGTGGCCACCAGGGCCACCACGCCGACGATGAGCCCCACCGGGGAGCCGGTCAGGGCGATGATGCCGATGCCCGCGAAGAGAATCCACCAGGGCACCACGTCCAGGATACCCTCCATGGGGTGCCCGTCCCTGGCCTCCATATAGATGTGGATGCACTGGCCGCACACCAGCTGCAATGCGCCCAACACGATGGAGATAATCAGCAGGGTCATGGGGTCGTTGATGGGGTTGACGATGATGCCGTTATTGAAGGCCTGCAGCCAGGCCGGCAGGTCCTCCGAGGCGATGCCCAGGAAGGTCTCGCTGAACACCTCGATGGAGTTGCCAAAAAAGCCGCCGGTGAAGATGCCGCAGAAGAAGGTGGACAGGCCCAGCCACTGGCCCAGGCCAAAGGCGTTGCCCATGCCCCCCTTGGGGTGGAAGGTCCGGGTGATGAAGAAGGACACCAAGAAAATCACGATGCCGTATCCCACATCGGCGAACATGAAGCCGAAGAAGAATACATACCAGAAGAACACCACCGGGTTGGGGTCGATGCCGTCATAGGCGGGGGCGGAGTACATCTCCGTCACCATGTTGATGGGCTTCATCCAGTCCGGGTTGTCCAGCTTGGAGGGGGGCATTTCTCCCTCCTCCGGGTCGGTGAGCTCATAGGCCAAGTCGAACTTTTTCAGCTCCCGCTCCAGTTTGTCCTGCTTGGGCGCCTCTACCCAGCCTTCCAGGTAGACGATTTGGCCATCAGTGAGGCCGTTCTCCTCCGCGGCCTCCTTGGCGGCGTCCTGATTCAGCCGGTCTTGGAGGAGCTGGAGGTCATTCCGGCAGGGGCCAAGGGCCACGATGCGGGCTTTGGCGGCCTCCTTCTCCCCTTCGATGCGGGTGATTTCCGCCGTCAGGGCCTGAATATTCTCCCGGGCGGTGCCGGTGAACTCCTTGAACCGGATGGAGGAGAAGGTGTGGGGTTTCAGCACCTCCTGGGCGTTGGACCATTCCGCCTTGTGGCAGATCAGGAGGACATAGTGGAATTCCTTGTCCTCGCTGACGGGCATCAGCTCCGTCAGGGGGGCCCGCTGGGCCAGCTCCCCCCGCACCTCGTCCAGGTCGGCGGTCATGGGGATGGTGCCCATCAGGATGGTGGTAGTTTGGGTGCCTTCCTGCTCTAGGGGCAGGTCCAGGGTCTCCCATGGGGTCAGGCCGGCCTTTTGGGCTTCCAGCCGTTCCTGCTGGGTGGTGAGCTGGGTGATGGTGGACACGCTTTCGTTGATCTCCTGCGCGTTTGCCAGAGACGCCTTTGCCTTTTCCGCATCGAAAAAGTCCGCCTCTGAGATGGGGCTCCGCTTGACGAAGAGGCCGGTTTTCACCGGGGCGTACTTTTTCAGCGTCGCCAGCGCACTGGTCACCGATGCGATGTCCGCCTTGACGGAGCCAAGGCTGCTGGTGTCCCTGCTGAGCAGGGCGGCCCAGTCCGGGTCGGACAACAGCTCGTCCGGCTCCGTCATCTCCACACAGCCAACATGAAGCAGCCGGGAGAACAGCGCGTCCCGCTCCTCCGCCATCACAATCAGGCGCAGCCGCTTCATTCTGACAATGGACATCAGGCATTCACCACCCTTTCGACAATCAGTGATGCTGCCTGCTCAAGCCGCTGCTGGGCCTGGGCGCGGAGCTGGTCGCAGGCACCTTCCGTTTCCCGGATGATCTGGTTGGTGCGGACCCCGGCCCGCTGCTCCGCCTGGGCCATCAGCTCCGCCACGGCGTCGCCTGCGGCCTGCCTGGCCTGCTGCACAGTGGCCTGCCCGGCCTTCTCCGCGTCGGATGCCAGCTTCTTCGCTTCCTGCTGTGCCTCGGCCTTGCGCGCCTTAGCCCGCTCTTCCGCCTCCGTCACTTGTTTGACTGCTTCCAGAGACATCGTCTCACCGCCTTTCTGTTGTTCAATTTTTCCATCCGGTTGGGATGGATTGGTTTCGTATCCTTTTTTCGGTAAAGTGATAAGGATACTGCTTCTTTATTCTATCCCAAACCACGACCTTTTGCAAGGTTTTCTTTTGTGAATTTTGTGCAAAAGAATGGACAAATTTTGCAGTATGGGCAAGGTTCTGCCGGGGGAGAGGCGGGCCTTCTGAGGAAAAGTTCTGTATCGGGAGGTTATGCGGTTTTCCTGTAACTTTATGACGAATCTGAACGGTAATGGAGTGATTGATTTCCCCGGGCGGGGAATGAGAAAGGAGACAGGGGCTGCCTGACCGGTGGGTTGCGTTCCTTAGGCAAGGAAGAGAAAGGAAAACACCCCCCTTAATCCGCCGACATTCCCTCCCCATGCATACTCCGCCCCAAATCCGGTTAAACTCTCCGGGAAACGGGCGGGCCTGTCCCGCTCTCATGGAGGTACACAAGCGATGAAAGCGATTCTTCTTTCCGGCGGGCAGGGCACCCGCCTCCGCCCCGTCACCACGGAGCTGCCCAAGCCCATGATTCCCCTGTTTGGCCGGCCCCTGCTGGAGCATCTCCTGCTCCTGCTGCGGCGCAGCGGCGTCACCGAGGCCGCCGTCACCCTGCACTGTATGCCGGAGGCCATCCGCGCCTGGTTCGGGGACGGCAGCGACTGGGGGATGCGCCTGACTTATCTCACCGAGGACACCCCCCTGGGGACGGCGGGCAGCGTCAAAGCCTGCCAGAGCTTTCTGGAGGGGGAGGAGGACTTTTTAGTCCTCCCCGCCGACTGCGTCTGTGACTTCGATCTGGCCTCCGCCATCGCCGCCCACCGGGAGGCGGGGGCCATTGCCACCCTCCTGCTCCACAAGGCGGCCAACCCCCTGGAGTACGGCCTGGTACACACCGACGAGGCGGGCCGGGTGCTCCGCTTTGTGGAGAAGCCCGGCTGGTCCCAGGTGTTCACCAACCGAATCAACACCGGCATCTACCTGTTCCGCCGGGACATTTTAGACCACATCCCGGCGGGGGAGGCCAGCGATTTCAGCCTGGACCTGTTCCCCCGGCTGTTGGAGCAGGATATTCCCATCCAAACCCAGACGCCCTACGGCTACTGGCGGGACGTGGGCACGCCGGAGGCCCTGCTGGCCGCGGTCAGGGACGCCCTGGACGGCAAGGTGAAGCTGGACATGGGCCTCCCCCAGCGGAAGGGGGGCGTCTGGTCGGAGGAGCCTCTGCCGGAGCGGGTGGAGGTGCTGCCACCCTGCTGGATTGGGCCGGGGGTGTCCCTGGGCCAGGGGGCCATGATCGGCCCCCACACCCTGCTGGAGCAGGGCAGCAGCGTGGGCAAACGGGCCGCCGTCCAGGGCAGTCTGCTGCTGGGGGCCGCCGTGGGAGACGGCGCCGCCGCCACCGGGGCCATCCTGTGCCGGGGCTCCTCTCTGGGGAAGGGGGCCGTCATGGCCGACCACACCGTGCTGGGGGAGGACGCGGTGGCGGAGGAAAACGCTATCCTCCACCCCGGCGTGAAGGTGTGGCCCGGCCTGCGGGTGGCCGCCGGGGCCCGGCTGAATGCCTCCCTCACCGCCGGGACCAGCCGAGGGCAGATGCTCTTCGGGGACGACGGCACCCTCTCCGGCAAGCTGGGCATTGACCTGACCCCGGAGCTGCTGGTGACCGTCGGCAGCATTCTGGGCAGCGAGGGCCGGGTGGGGCTGGGGAGCTTCGGCGGCTCCGGCTGTCAGGCCCTGCTCCGGGCGGCCTCCGCCGGCATCACCGCCGCCGGGGGAGACGTGTTCCTCCACGACGGCACCACCGCCCTGGCCGCGGCCTGGTTTGCCCGTTCCGCCGCCGTCCCCGTCTCCCTGTTCCTGGAGCAGCGGGGGGAGGACGTCCGGCTGCACTGTCTGGACGGCGACGGCCTGCCCTTCTCCCGTGCCCGGCAGCGGCGGCTGGAGCAGGGGCTGCTGCGGGAGGCGGTGTACCGGGCCGCGCCGGGGCAGATCGGCACCGAGCGGGTGACGGGCGGAGTGGACCGCAGCTGGCTCACCGACGCCGCCCGGTCGGTGGCCGCCTCCCCTCTGCCGAAGGTCACGGTCATCGTCTCCCACAACGGGCTGGAAAACCGCCTTCTGGCGGAGGGGCTGACCCTGCTGGGGGTGACGGTGGAGCACAAGGAGCGCAAGGGCATCCCCGTGTTCCGGCTCAGCACCGAGGGCACCCTCTCCGCCGCAGACGAGCAGGGCCAGCCCATCGGCGGGGAGCAGCTCCTGCTGCTGGTATTGGCCATCCTGATGGAGCGGGGAGAGCGCACCCCGGCCGTCCCCTCCGCCGCCCCCGCCTCGGCGGAGAAGCTGGCGGAGCAGTTCGGCGGCAGGCTGTACCGGCTGGCCCGGGACGGCTGCGCCGGGCGGGCGTGCTACGCCGCCCACCCCGCCCTGTGGGACGGGGTCTATGCCGCCTGCCTGATTTGCAGCCACATGGGCCGCACCGGCCAGGGGCTGAACCGGCTGGTGGCCACCCTGCCCGCCTGCGCCGTCTGCCGGACGGAGGTGCGGCTGGAGCACAGCCGGGGGGAGCTGATGCGGGCCCTGGGGGAGAAGTACCCCAACGCGGAGCATATGCCCGACGGCCTGCGCTTCGCCGTGGGCAGCGGCAGCGTGTGGATTACCCCCCTGATCCGGGCCTCCGCCCTGGGCATCGCCGCCGAAGCCGCCGACTCCGAGATGGCGGAGGAGCTGTGCGCCCTGGTGCGGGAGCAGACGAAGGAGCTGGACGGGAAGGGATGAGCGGGGTCCCGTCTCCCGGCGAAAAAACGCGGCGGCGCATCCGGTTGGATGCGCCGCCGTATTGATTTGATTTGGTTGTGAGAGGATACCTGACTGCCCAATGTCATCAACCGAAGGGGACTCACCCCTCCACCGGCTACCGCCGGTTCCCCTCCCCTTTCAGGGGAGGCAAGGAATCTGTGAGAATCACCACGTCAATGGCGCCCCTGAAAGGGGAGCTGGCTGGCCGCAAGGCCAGACTGAGGGGTGAGAAAGCCGGACACTTTCTCTATAAGCAACTTTTCTTAAAAGGAACAATTCTTTTAAATTGATGACATTGCCTTACAGCCGGGCTTTCAGGGAAGCCCCCAGCTCCTCATAGCCGGGCTTGCCCAGCAGGCCGAACATATTCTTCTTGTAGGCCTCCACGCCGGGCTGGTTGAAGGGGTTGACCCCCAGCACATAGCCGGAGATGCCGCAGGACAGCTCGAAGAAGTAGATCAGCGCGCCGGTGTTGTAGGCGTCAATGGTCTCCACATTCACCACGATGTTGGGAACGCCGCCGTCCACATGGGCCAGACGGGTGCCCAGCATGGCCTGGTCGCAGACAAATTTCAGGTTCTTGCCGGCCAGGAAGTTCAGGCCGTCCACATTGTCGGCGTCCTCGCCGATGACCACCTCGCCGTGGGGCTTCTCAAAGTTCACCATGGTCTCGAACATGATCCGGGAGCCCTGCTGGATGAACTGGCCCATGGAGTGCAGGTCGGCGGTGAACTCCACAGAGGCGGGGAAGATGCCCTTCAGCTCCTTACCCTCGCTCTCGCCATAGAGCTGCTTCCACCACTCGGTCATGAACCGGAAGGAGGGCTCATAGCTGCCCAGAATCTCCACGCTCTTGCCCGCCTCGTACAGGGCGTTCCGGGCGGCGACGTACTGGAAGACGGGGTTATCCATGCTCTTGACGGAGAAGGCCTTCATGGCGTCCGCCGCACCCTGCATCAGAGCCTCGATGTCGATGCCCGCCACGGCGATGGGCAGCAGGCCCACAGCGGTCAGCACGGAGAAGCGGCCGCCCACGTCATCGGGCACCACGAACTCCTCATAGCCCTCCACGTCGGCCAGGCCCTTCAGCGCGCCCCGGGCCTTGTCGGTGGTGGCGTAGATGCGCTTGGCGGCCTCTTCCTTGCCGTACTTTTCCTCCAGAGCTGCCTTGAAGATACGGAAGGAGACGGCGGGCTCGGTGGTGGTGCCGGACTTGGAGATGATGTTGATGGAAAAGTCCCGGTCGCCGATGAGCTCCAGGGTCTCCAGCACAGCGTCGGTGGACAGGGTGTTGCCCGCAAAGAAGATGTCCGGGGTGTCCTTCTTCTTCAGGTTGTAGTTGGGGCTTTTGATCAGCTCCACCACGGCACGGGCGCCCAGGTAGGAGCCGCCGATGCCGATGACCACCAGGGCCTGGGAGTCGGACTGAATCTTCTTCGCCGCCTTCTGGATGCGGGCAAACTCCTCCTTGTCATAGTTCTCCGGCAGATGGAGCCAGCCCAAAAAGTCGTTGCCGGCGCCGCTGCCGCTGAACAAAGTGTCATAGGCGGCGTTCAGCCGGGGCTCCATGGCGGCCACGGTCTCCTGGGGGACGGCACTGTAAATGGATGAAATATCAACGTTGACCATGAGAAATAACCTCCGTTTGATAATGGTGTGCAGGGTTGTTTTGTATCCCTTTTATCATAACACAGTCCGGCGGCATTGGCAAGAAATGAAAGCAGGATTCTTTTGCGTTTCTACAGGATTTTTCTCTGCTTTGGAGGGCGGGCCGGGGAGGCCGGGCATTTCCCGGAAAATGTGAAGAAAACGTGAAAAAAGTGCTTGCATTCCCCAGGCGTTTGTGCTATCATAATAAACACGTCTGAATGATTCTTCCCGCGAAAGCGGGGTTCTATGGAAAGGAAGCCTCCTGTTATGACTACTCCTCAGCTTGTTATCAGCATCATCATTGCGATTGCCGCCGTATTCCTGATTTGCGTGGTCCTGCTGCAATCCGGCAAGAACTCCGGCGTCAACAGCGCCATCTCCGGCGGCGCGGACACCTTCCTGTCCAAAAACCAGGGCAACACCTGGGATCATCGCCTGGCGAAGATCACCCGTGTCGTGGCGGCTGTGTTCATGGTCGCCGTGCTGGTGCTGAATCTGGTGTAACCTGCGTCAAAAATTTACTCCCGCTGCAGCGTGCTGCTGCAGCGGGAGTTTTTCGTTTTCTGCGGGGGTGTACCGTGTGCGCATGGCCGCGTTTTGCCGGGAAAAATCCGGCCAATCTGTTCTCAGGAATTTTCAAAAGGGGAAATGGGCGGGCGCACCCTTCGGTGTGAAGCGCCCGTTTCCCCTCGCGGGGAGCGACAAGCACAGGACGCGTCAAGCGGTGTGGTATGACGTATTTCAATCCACGCTCCCCCCCGGGGAGCGATCGCCCGACAATCGCCATAGCTGTAGGCGGTATACATTTCAATCCACGCTCCCTCGCCGGATTGCCCCTCAAATACGGGTGACGACGATTTTGGCCGGGTCAGGCTCCCTGGGCTGGGCGGGGGCAGTGGGGTGGCCCACCGCCAGGGCGGAGACGAGGTGGAAGCCCACCGGGAGCTGCAACAGAGCGGAAGCCTGGGCGCTGTCCTTGAGGATGTTGCAGACGCCGAACAGGTAGACGCTGCCCAGCCCCTGGTCGGTGGCGGCCAGGGCCATATGCTCCACGGCGCAGGCGGCGTTGGCCCCCTGGAGGGCGGGGTCGTCGCTGCTGTCACAGGCGACGAAGATGACGGTGGGGGCGTGGTAGGTGGGATAGGCGGCCTCGTTGCCGATGGTGGCGGCAAAGCTGCTGTTCAGGGCGTCCAGCACAGCTTTGTCCTGGACGACGACGAAGCGCAGCTTGTCAAAGCGGCCCTTGGCGGCGGGGGTTTGCAGTCCGGCGTTCAGGACGGCGGTGAGCTCCGCCTCGGAGAGTTGTTGGTCGGTGTAGCTGCGGCAGGAGCGCCGCAGGGCGAATACGTTGGTCAGTTCCATAATGTCAGGCTCCTTTCAGTGGTGATGATGGCTGCGGCCCGGCGGGGCCGCGGGGCATTGATTCAAAGGTCACCCAGTTCGGCCCTGGCGAAGTCCAGCGCCGCGGCGATCACTTTGTCCATGTCATAATACTGGTACTCTCCCAGGCGGCCGCCGAAGTGTACCCCCGTTTCCTGCCGGGCCAGGGCCTTATACTGCTGATAGAGGGCCTGGTTCTTCTCGTCGTTGACGGGGTAGTAGGGCTCATCCCCCGGCCTCCACTCGGCGGAGTATTCCCGGGAAATGACGGTCTTGGGCTGGGTGCCGAACTCGAAGTGCTTATGCTCGATGAGCCGGGTGAAGGGGGTCTCCCGGTCGGTGTAGTTCACCACGGCCACGCCCTGATAGTTCTCCATGTCCAGGGTCTCCGTCTCGAAGCGGACGGAGCGGTACTCCAGATAGCCCAGACGATAGCCGAAGTAGGCGTCGATGGGGCCGGTGTAGACCACTTTGTCCGCCAGGGCGTCCAGCTCTGCCTTCTGCTCCAGATAGTCGGTGTTCAGGCGGATGTCCGCCCCTTCCAGCATCCGGGCCACCATGGCGGTGTAGCCCCCCATGGGGATGCCCTGGAAACGGTCCTTAAAGTAGTTGTTGTCGTAGGTCATGCGCACCGGCAGGCGGCGGATGATGAAGGCGGGGAGGTCCTTGCAGTCCCGGCCCCACTGCTTCTCGGTGTAGCCCTTCACCAGCTTTTCAAAGATGTCCCGGCCCACCAGGCGGATGGCCTGTTCCTCCAGGTTTTGGGGTTCGCCGGTAATCTCCCCCCGCTGCCGGTCCAGAATGGCCTGGGCCTCCCGGGGGGTGGAGATGCCCCACATTTTGGAGAAGGTGTTCATGTTGAAGGGCATATTGTAGATTTCCCCGTGGTAGTTGGCGATGGGGGAGTTGACGTAGTTGTTGAACTCGGCAAAGCGGTTCACATAGTTCCAGACCTCTTTGTTGGAGGTGTGGAAGATGTGGGCGCCGTACCGGTGCACCTGGATGCCCTCCACCTCCTCGGTGTAGATGTTGCCGGCGATATTGCCCCGGCGGTCCACCACCAGGCAGCGCTTCCCCCGGACCATGGCCTCGTGGGCGAACACCGCGCCGTACAGCCCCGCGCCGACGATGAGATAGTCATATTGTTTCATTGTGTAAAACCTGATTTCCTTTTAGATTGTTACCCTTTTATTTTAAAGGACTTTGACGGAAAAAGCAACCCATTTTCCGGTGGAATGAGGGGAAATTCAGGGGGCACGGCGGAGCCGGTTTCCTTAGATAGGGATACCGGAACGAACGGCCCCGCGGACGGGAACGAACGCTGCGCTTCCATCAAAGCTTAGCTGAGAAAACAAACCCCACCGGACCGGAGTGCGCAGCTCCGGCCCGGTGGGTCTGTTCAGACCTCCATGATCACGGGAAGGATCATGGGATTCCGTTTTGTTTTCTTGTACAGGAAGCTGGACAGCTCCCCCTTGACGGCCCCCTTGATGTTGGTCCAGTCGGTCATGTGCCGGTATTCGCACTCGGTCAGCACCCGGGTGGCCAGGGTCTCCAGCTCCTCGATCAGCTCCTCCGACTCCTTCACATAGACGAAGCCCCGTGTGATGATCTCCGGCCCGGAGATCAGGCTGCCGTCGGTGTGGGACATGGTCATGACCACCACGATGACGCCGTCCTCGGCCAGACGCTTCCGGTCCCGCAGCACCACGCTGCCCACGTCGCCGACGCCGTAGCCGTCCACCAGCACCTTGCCGGAGGGGACGGTGCCTGTGACCTTGCAGCTGTCCTTCGTCAGCTCGATGACCTTGCCGATCTCCGTGATGACGATGTTTTTGGGGCTCATGCCCATGCTCTGGGCCAGCTTGGAGTGGGTTTGCAGCATCCGCTGCTCCCCGTGGACGGGGATGAAGAATTTGGGCCGCACCAGGGCGTGGAGGATGCGCAGCTCCTGCTGGCAGGCGTGGCCGGAGACGTGGAGGTTGTTGCTGCGCTCGTTCACCACCTCGGCCCCCTTGCGGTACAGCTCGTTGATGACGGCGCCGATGGCGTTCTCGTTCCCCGGAATGGTGGAGGCGGAGAGGATGATGCGGTCGCCGGGCTGAATCTCGATCTGACGGTGGGTGGAGAAGGCGATGCGGGTCAGGGCGGACATGGTCTCTCCCTGGCTGCCGGTGGTGATGATGCAGATCTGCCGCTTGGGCAGGCTCCTGATCTGAGCCAGGTCCACGATGGTGCCCTCAGGAATCTTCATATAGCCCAGCTCGGTGGACACCCGCAGGGCGTTCTCCATGCTGCGGCCGGAGACGGCCACCTTCCGCCCATACCGGGCGGCCACGTTGATGATCTGCTGGATGCGGTCCACATTGGAGGAGAAGGTGGTGACGATGATCCGCTCCTCACAGCCGCGGAACAGGGCGTCGAAGCTGTCCCCCACGCTGCGCTCGCTCTTGGTGAAGCCGGGCCGCTCCACATTGGTGGAGTCGCACAGCAGGGCCAGCACGCCCTTCTCCCCCAGCTCGCCGAAGCGGGTGAGGTCGATCATGCCGCCGGAGATGGGGGTGGGGTCGATCTTCCAGTCGCCGGTGTGGATGCAGGTACCCACCGGGCAGGAGATGGCGAAGGCCACCGCGTCGGAGATGGAGTGGTTCACATGGATGAACTCCACCGTGAACCGGCCCACGGGAATCACGTCCCCGGCCTGACATACCCGCATATCCGCCTTCAGGTTGTGCTCCTCCAGCTTGAGCTGCACCAGCCCCAGGGTCATCTTGGTGCCGTAGATGGGGGCATGGATGTCCCGCAGAACGTAGGGCAGGGCGCCGATGTGGTCCTCATGGCCGTGGGTCAGGAAGATGCCCCGGATGCGGGACTGGTTCTTGATCAGGTAGCTGACGTCGGGGATGACCACATCAATGCCGTACATATCGTTGTCCGGGAAACTCATGCCCACGTCCACCACGATGATGTCGTTGCCGTACTCGTAGACGGTCATGTTCTTGCCGATCTCATCCAGGCCGCCCAGAGGAATAATTTTCAATTTTTCTGCCATGTTGACGTAAGAAACTCCTTTCGAGGGCCAATTTGCCCTCTTCCAATTTTTCATTTTCTGATTCAGATTGTATTCATTTCAGTAGATGAAGGAGCATCCCCCGCCCTGCCGTCACCGGCAGCCCGCTCCGCTGGCCCGGAGGTGAAACCCCGTCTCGTTTCACCGTCTCTCAGGCCGGGGGCGGGCCGCCTTCCCTGTGGGTCGGGGAGGGCGCTCGCTTCAAACCCTGCATCCATTCGGCGCCGCTCCGCCGGGCCGAACTTCTGATAGGATTAGTATATCATAAAAACCGGCCAAAGTATACCACCAATGCATCGGGAAAATAGGAAGAAAGTGGGAATTGCTTTGGGAGTTCCCATGGTAAAAACGCCCAAATCGGGGGATTTTCCTTTGCTTTGGGAGGAAGTGCGGCCTTATTGTGGGGGATGACGCCGATTTCAGGGCGGTGAGCTTCTCAGGCAGGGAAAGAGAAAGGTGCTGCGTTTTGCCTGACCGGCGCTGTCATCCGGCGATTGCGCAGGAAATCAGCACCAGCACCGTAAGGTGTATGGGATAGTAGGCGTAAAACCCATACCGTCCCGCCGCGCCGGGGAGCCGCTTCCCCGGCCTGCCGTTGTAGAGGAAGATGGGAATCAGCGCCAGCAGCCCCGGCAGCTCCACCAGGCCGAAGAACCAGTACATCAGAAAGGCCAGCACCGCCGTCAGACAGATGGGGTGCCGCCGCAGCCGGTAGAAGGCCAAAATCATCAGCACGCCGCCGCCGGCGTAGTCGGTCATAAACAGCTCCCCCGCGCAGCAGCCCGCGACGGCGATGACCGCCGTCAGCAGTGCCTCCCCCCACCGGGGCAGAGGGCGGCCGGTGTATCCTTCCAGCCATCGGGGGCAGCGGTCCGCGCCCCACACCGTCACCAGGCCGATGGCCAGGGTCAGCATGACATTCTGGTAGAAGGGGTTAAACCACTGGTGGCGGAAGGCCAGGTCAAAGGGAACCTCGGAAATCAGGAAGAATACCAGCAGCCTGGCAAGGTAGTTCCCCCTGCTGCGGGTGTGCGCATAGCCCTCCACGAGGAGGAAGCAGTAGATGGGGAAGGCGACGCGGCCAATATAGCGCATGGGCCAGTACCAGCTGCCGGAGACCAGGAGGACGGCGGTGTGGTCAATGGTCATGCAGACCAGGGCAATCAGCTTCAGCGCCAGACGGTCCAGGCACTGGAACCGGCGGAGGGAGCCCTCCCACTGCCCCACGGCGGCAAATCGGTTGTTCATCGGATGCACCGGCTTTCCCCGGCAGTGGTCCTGCCGAAAATTCCGGTTCCAGTATAACATTGAAGGGAGAAACGTGCAAGACCCGATGGGGCGAGGCCACGGAAAGGAAGAAACCCCTCAGTCCGGCCGTCAACCGAAAGAAACAGCCCCTCTCCGGCGCACCGGCCGGAGAGGGGCTGCTGTCTAAAGCTTAAAGTTTAAAAGCGAAACGCTGCCTTTACACCATCAGGCTGCAAACCAGGTCGCTGTACCCGGCGGGGTCCTCCAGGGGCAGCTCCGCAATGAGCAGGGCCTGGTCGTACAGCAGTTCGGCGTACTTCTTGGCCTTCTCCTCGTCGCTGGCGATGGCGTCCTTCAGCGCCTGGAACACCGGCGCGTCGGGGTTCACCTCCAGCACGCGCTCTGCCTTGAAGCCCATCATGTCCTGGTTGTGGGCCTTCAGGCTCTTCTCCATCTCCAGGGTGATGGGGCCGTCGGAGGTCAT
>JAJQCJ010000109.1 GCA_021202775.1 Clostridiales bacterium
CTATAACACACAACATCCGTCATCTCGTTGCCGTCATATGTGTAAACATTTCCCTCAATATAAGATGTTGCACTGGCAGAAACAACAAATGCGTAGCAGCTATAGCTAATCTGCGACCCGGTTAAAGTGTCAGTATACACCAGGACGAACATATTTTTAGTATCATACACACTTGTTGTTGTGTCATAGGTGCCGAGATACCCCGCATTTTCATTTTCCATATCTTGATTTAATATCTGATCTGTAATGGAACTTGAACTTATACCATAGGTATAGTAGATAAACTCATCAAAGGTATACACATCAGTCTTGATATAAGGATGTTTATCTGCTTCCGAGGTAATTCCGAGATAGTACTCTGTGTTTTCCTCGTGTTCATTAACTGTCCATATAGTTACCTCAACAGTCATGTTAAGCTGAGTGTTGGTAGTCGTTTGTACCTGGTCTGGCACTATCTCTATGCGGTTTCCATCTTCGTCTTGCATGTACAACTCATATGCAACGCTTTCGGTAATCGAACTCAGAACATAAACCGTTACATGATAACGAATGTTGTTAGAATCCAACTGATTTCCGCTGCCGATAATCAATTCCATTGTATAAGAGGAAATATCCTCACCGGTAGACATATCAATCGTCTCGTTGTTGCCAATAGTATACTTTTCGTAGACTTCGATTCCGTCTGTATCGTCCTTTATATACTTCCAGACGGTAGTCGCAGAGTCAGAAATAGGAACTGAATTGCCATCAGAGTCCAAAAACGAAGTGACAACTGTATCCACGGGCATGACTGCTAATTCATCTTCAGAATAGTCGCTGAGTACCAGATAGACGTCTGTTTCCTCCAGCGGCAACAGAGACTGAAGGGAAATCCCGTCATTCAGATCCTCATCATCAGATGACCCGTTCCCCTCATAGCCTTCCTCATCGTCTCCGAACTCGATGACAAAATCGTCAGCGTCATCTTCTTCAGGGGTATCCTCATCGTCCCCAAACTCGATGACGAAATCGTCAGCGTCATCTTCTTCGGGATTATCCTCATCGTCCCCAAATACAATGACAAAATCGTCAGAGGAGTCCTCACCATCCTCGCCATCCTCTTCAGGGGTATCCTCGTCGCCCCCAAACACAATGATGAAATCGTCAGAGGCACCCTCATCATCTTCGTCCTCTTCTGCGGGGGCATTTTCCTCTCCCGCATCCTCACCGGTTGCCTCGGACTCCTCTGCATCAGAGACGATTCCCTCATCAGAATCCTCTGATTCCTCTTCTTCAGTGGGGTCCTCTTCGGATTCTTCCTCATCGGATTCCTCCTCCAATGAAACGGTTCCTGCAGACACTGATTCTTCTAGCGCGGCGGCAGACACGATCAAGGCGGGGCCGCCGGACACTGACAAGGCCAGTGAGACCGCCAGCAACAGGGCAAGCAGTTTTTTACACTTAATCATTGTTCAGTTCTCCTTTCAGTTCTTGTGCATATTGGGTCAGTTGCTCTATATTATAAATGCGTGAGGAACGCACATTGCCGCTGGGATAGTCAAAATAGAGAGTTTCTCCCTGCACATCGCTGAGATAAGGCAGATCCGCCAGCACCTCACACTGCTTGTTGAGAAGTTGCCCGTAGAAATCTCCATCGGTAGTGATGTATTGAACCACAAGGAAGTCCTCCACTTGGGTAACATAAGTTAGATAGGCGTCTTCCTCCAACTGATAGAGGAGGTTCCCTGTTTTCAGACTGTATACCTGAGCCGCTCCGTGTAACGGGGATTCAATACGGTACAGCTCCGTTTCAAAAATTTCCACCAGTGATTCGTCCGGCGCATCGCCCTGATCCTCCCAGAGCAGGGTGCCATCCTCCGCGCTATAAGCTGCCACAGTTCCATCGTAGTAGGTTACTTCCAGGCGGTCTCCATCCTCATCACGGATATACTGCTGGTCGTAAACCTGTTCTGCGTCTGGCAAATCAACCTCAATGATCAGAGTACCATCCTGGCTATAGAGCCGAAACTGATCGTAGGAAAATAACATCAAGGTGCTGCCATCGGCGCTAACACGGGCCTCACTGTGTTCGTAGGATGAATCATAGGAAAACAGCTCTGCTTCCGTATGGCTTTCGTACTTTAGCACCCGGATTACGGAGGAATTCTGGCTCCCCACCAAGGCAGTGTCTCCGGTCAATAGAAGGAAATCAGCGCTGATATCACTCTCAAAGCTGGATATCTGTGCAGCGTTCCCGTCAAAGAAAGAAAATCCGGAAGCTGTTGCGATTATTGTATGGCTCCCATCAGAGTCAAAGGCAAGGATATCCTCCTTGGTGGTGACGAGGGCGGTCTGATCGCCCGTGGCCGGATCGATTTTCACCAAAATGTTGTCCTGCTGAACATAGATACCGTTCTTGTCTGTCTGAACGCTGTACGCACTGTCAAGGGACTGGAATCCACCTGTCTGCTCCATTGTGTCGGTGTCAACGATTGCAAAAACCGATGATGTGGAGGACGATGCGGAAAATGCGAGGTATTGCTGACTGAATCCTCCCTCAAAGTGGGTATAGCCAGAGCCTACATCCAAAAGGGTCGTTATGGTTCCCTCATCTGTCAGGGCAAATATTTGCAGAGAGCCGTCTTCAAAACTGACTGCCAACAGCGTACCGTCTTGATTCAATGCGAATAGATTGTCGTTAGGGTTGAGGAAAATGTCGTTTGTTGTTACCTGTTGGCAGGCTCCCTGAAAGTCAACGGTGCATTGCACGCTGCCGTCTGCAGCGCTGTACACCGTAGCAAAGGTTTCATCCCTGTATACTGCGGCCACGCAACTTCCATCTGCGGAAATGGCAATGCCCGTTGCCAGGCCTCCCGTCCACAAGGTTTTCCCTGCTGCAATGCTGTAGGCGGTCAACCCATCCTCTCCGGCGTAGAGAAGGGTATCTTCATCTAAGTACACAATCTCAGCCAGGGCGGAATCCACAGTTGGCAGTGTTGCCAAGGTTTCACATGTCTCAGTATCGATAATGACCAGATTCTGCGTATAGAGGCAGGCGGCGGTGCCGCCCTCCGGTGAGAGAGCCAGATTCAAAGGCTCTGAGGACAGTTCGATGATTTCATAGGATTTGTAACCGTCTGAGAGGTCATATACACCGGTTGCACTGGCCAGTGCCCGCTGTGCCTCCGCCGTTTTTTCTGGTTGCAACAGGTTGGTTCCTGTGGGCAGCGCCTGGAGTGCATAGTCCAGAGCAGCAGCCGTGTCCCCGTTTGCCAGAGCATTTTGGGAGTATTCGGCGAGCTTGAGCCATTGCTCGGTGGTTTGCATACGTTTTAGCCCCACAAAAGCAGACGCAACCCCCAGCGCAAAACAAATGGTCAACAACGTACAAACCACAGCGTTTTGTCGCTTTTGCCGCCTGACGCGGATATCGTTTTCCCAAAGATGTGTAAGCGCCGACAGCATCTCATCCGCCGTCTGGTAGCGAAGGTCTGGGTTGGGGTTCATCGCCTTTGTAATGATGGCAACGATTTGCGGGCTGAACTCCTGGGGCGATAGAGGGATAACCGATTTGGCGTCTTTAGCGGGCCTGTGGCCACTGAGCAGATGATAGAAGGTGGCGCCGACCATATAAATGTCCGAACGGACATCCGGGGCGATGCGCTTTTTGGAAATGACACTGCTGGACTGCTGACTGTGGGATGCCTGCGGCGTAAAACTATTTTCTGTGCCCCAATTCTGACGGCCATTCGGCAGGCTCCCAGTAATTGTGTTCTCGTTCTGTGGCAATGCGACTGTGGAGTCATCCACATCTGCGTTTCCTTCTGCTGAGTGTACGCCGGACGGTATCGTTTCGGTTTCCCCATTTAACTCCGCCGTGGCGGTGTCCGCATTTTGCGTTCCGCTGCCGAAGGAGTAATCAAGCCCGTAGTGTTCAGGAGACGCATAGCCTTCGCTTCGTCCGATGGCGACATCTTCGCCCAGCGCAAGGGCAATATTAAAGTCGATCAGACAAATATCCCCATTTGGCCGCAGCATCAGGTTTGCCGGTTTGATGTCGCTGTGGACAAACCCCTTGGGCGGTGAACCGTGTGTCGGACTGTGAAGATAGCTCAGCGCTTCCAGCAACTGTCTGACCCAATAAATCACCTGGGGCTGGGAAAATCGCTCTCCTCTTTTCAGCGGCTTGTCTAAGCTTTCTCCTTCGATGAAATCAATGACAGTGTAAACAGTCATTCCTTCCCGAAAGAAGTCATATACCTGGGGGATGTAGGGATGATTTAATTCCTTTAGCACATCCACTTCCCGGCGCAGAATGTTCAAAGGTGTGGACAATTCCCGCTTATCTGCTTTCAGGACGACTTTTTTCCCCAGTCGCAAGTGATCTGCCAGGTAGACATTGCCACCGCCACCATATCCTATCTTTTTTATGATTCTGTATGTGGATGCAATTATTTCAGCCATAACGCAATTCCTCTCTCCGTTAGCCACTTTCGGTTGCAATTATTGCTCGGAGACCGGAGGGCCATATTCCTTCTCTAACTGTGCGTTCAATCGTGCCGATTTATGGCGGGAAATGCACAAATAAAGAAGAAGTAAAAGAAGAGAAGCAGCTGCAGCCGCGATACCGCCATAAAACATGAGTTCTCTTACGGGCAAATTCATATTGAAAAGCTCCCTTCTATTCGAACCCGCACGTTTTACCGGCTGAGTAAGAATACAAATTCTTCGTTGGCAAGACGAATGCTGGTAGCGTCAGTCAACAGGACTTCATGATTGCTGTCGATGAGATTTCTGTTAACATAGGTGTGATTTTTGGAGTTTGTATCCACAATGAAGAAATCATCACCGCGTCGAATGATTTTAGCGTGATACCGGCTCACTGCTGGATTACCGTCAATACGGTAATCGACATCGTGGTAGCTTTTCCCAATCCTAAATTCCATTCTTGTGATTTCAATTTTTTCGGATGTGGATTGTCGCCGCAGGAAGCCGCGAACGGTCGGCTTGTTACGGGGAAGAGGCGTTGTAAGTTCCTCCTCTGCCTGAATCGCATCCATCTGGCCAAGAAGGCCGTCCTTTTGAAGCAGCACGGTTCCGCTGTCAGGAACAGGTTCGCTGTTTCGCCGGAGGATAATCTGGCCTGGTACAGAGCGATTCTGTTCCCCGGAAAATACCGTATGATCCAGTTGTGCCGGAGTTGTTCTATCGTTGTGTCGCAGGACGTCAGGGCCGGATGATGCGCGGTTCTGTGTACTGCGTTCCAGAACAACCGGTGCAGCGTTGCTTTTACTTCTTTCTACGGCGGAGCGAACAAGGGCTTTCTTGATTTCCTCGGAGAAATCCCTCGGGGCAAATACAGTTCCAGCCAGATAATCTATTAACGCCTGATACTGGGCCGCAGGTGGGCGGCAGTCTGCCGAAAGGAATGAAACGACACTGGAACAGTATTCTCGGAACGAAACAGCCCCGTCCTTTTGGCCCCCGCAAGGTACACAGATCAGAAAAACCCGTTTTTCCTGATCTACATAGATATACCTGTCATCAAAGACAAGTTGACCTTCCTCAATCATATATTCTTGCAGAGTGTCGACAATGGATGCAATCTGTCCCAACAACTCCAACGGATTCCCCCCATTGCCCGGCTCCGACAGGTATTGAACAAACGGCTGTTTTCCTGTAATATCAAACTGAAACCTGGGGATACCATCTACCTGCTGCATTATCATAGGCAGCAAGCCAGAGATGCGGTTATTCGCCATCATACCTAATGAAACAGTATCTACTGTCTCATCCGGCTGCAATCCGCAAATCAGGAACTGAGATCTACCAATCGTCTTTTCCTCGAAAGTTCTCAAAACATTCCCTCCTGTCTATGCTCACCACGTTTCAGGCGCTACTGCTTCGCGCAGTGGAAAACAAATTGCTCTACGCCAAGTGTGATGGCAGTGTTATCTTTTAGCAGGGCTTTTTCATTCCGCTGAATTGGTCTGTCATTCAGGTACACACCGTTTGTCGAATGGATGTCTTTGATATAGAATGCGCCGTTCTCAAAGGTGATTTCTGCGTGCAGACCAGATACCGTAGGGGCGTCAACCAATTTCAAATCTGCTTGGGGCGAGTCGCGTCCGATACGAAAGACTGGCTTATTGATTTCTACCTGACGGCCATAGCTGATGCAGTCCAACGTCGCTCGCGGAATAAAGACATCATCATGGTTGACGAACACCGTTCCTCCAAAGTTGCCTTCCAAATCAGGCTGATCCTTTTGCAGAGGCTGTAGCTGTGGTTGAGGTTGCGGTTGCGGCTGTGGTTGAGGAGAGGACTGAGTAAAAGAGGAAACGCTTTTGGTCTGTTTCCTTGCCTCTTTCTGGGCCTTGTATGCTGCGGCATTCTCCTTGCTGTAGTGTTGCAGCAGCCAGAACAGGGTAATCGGCTTATCGCCCAACAGCCGCTTATAAGACCCTTCCGAATCGTCTGCAGGTGTATTCGAATAGCTGCCGGAGTTGTTCTGATGCCCGGTTTGTCCTGGGATATTGAAACCGTACCCGTTTTGGTTTTCGCTTTTTGCCATAATAAACCCACCTTATGCCCATTTTTTTGCCGTTATGGATTGGTTCATTGATATTTTACCCAGCCCTAAAACATCGATTGGGTACTGGATTTTGTACGAAATTGTCACAGTTATGTTTCCATCGCTTTCAGTTACCTGGAAGGAGATGCCGTCCAAACCATCTACAATACTGAGCGATTTTAACTTCTTAGCGGCAGCATCTTCATCGCCTCCGGTCAGATAACCAATGAAGCGTTTTTTCACTGTGCTGCTTGTTGCCGCAGTCGTAGAGGAAAAATATTCGCTGTTGTCCATCCGAGCAATGTCCAGCACCATATCGGTCAGACTGTTCCAGAACGTTGTGATATCAGACGTATCATAGGACGACACGTTTTCTGTTAGATAAGCATCCATCGCCAGACTGTCAGTGGCCTGAATCAAGGCGTGCGTGATCGTGTTTTGTGCGTTTACAATTACAAAGATGCTATAGATAAATACGATCACCAAGATAAAAAACGGCAAAACAATGCTGGTTTCCAAGAGGATACTCCCGCGTTCTTCTCGCTTCACATTCATGCTCTGTCCCCTTTTGTCAATAGCCGAAGTAGCCAGTCTGATGGAATCGGAAAAGTCCATTTGCTGTCAATGTATCCAAGTTCAACATGGGATTTAACGTAAAGGTCACGTCGGCGTAAACGGTGGTGTATGCCTGAGTTAGTGCAAACCCTATTCCACTATAATAGGCAGCAGATTCCATTTGCACGATGTTTTGCAATCGTTTCAACAAAGTATCCTTGTCCACTGTCAACATCAGAAGTAGCATGGCGTGTTCTTCATATTTCATTTTCATAATGCCATCAAAACTCATATCTTTATAGTCAAGTAGTTTAGAATTCGCAGCTTTGTTAATGTTGTCCCTGAGCTGAGTCTCCTGTTGGGTAGTAATATCAGCGCAGCTGAGGAGATCCTGTAACATCTGGTACATTCCGGTGGGCGTCATATAAACGAAGTTTTTGATCAGATAAATGTTGCCACCATTGACCAACAGAAGCGTATCGACCAACGGCTCTGCAATCATCAGAACAACATAGACAACCCAAGATGCCGGACCCGCTAAAGACGCTTGCAGCTGCACATCCCCATCTGAAAAGACTGTGCCGATGTTGAGAATAAAACGCTCGATATAAAGAGCCATGAAAACAGCGGTCTGGTTGCCTATTTCGCTATTTGTTCCCCCCAGCAGGTACTCCAGCTCTGCACCGTAGAATGTCGATTTACTGACAGATTGCGATTCTCCAGAGGCGTAGGAGAGCAGAGACCCTGCTATGGTAGCACTGGGAATGCCGTCTCCATTCAACTGGGCAACTTTTTTGTAACTGTAACCAGACAGGGAACTCCCACTGGTCGCGTTGGTTCGGTTCGGCAGATTGTAAGTAGAGTAGGCAGCCAGCAGGTAATAACGCCCCAGGTCACCGGACGCCAACATTTCAACTAAAGCCACCAGTTGTACAATCATATCTGCCAGGAATGTGATGATCCCAGCAATCAGTTCCACCAATCCTTTGATCAGGTTGTAAAGGGCGGTCACAACACTTTTAATGGCTTCTATAATTTGCTTAAATCCGCTTACAGTTGCCAGACTCTCTGCTGCATCAATCAGATTCTGCCCTGCATCCAAAATGCTGTTAATGCTTGCGGTGGCAAGCGAGGCATATAGTTCCGCACCGGAGTTGTAATTGCTGCTAACCTCTGCATTCAAGCTGCTGTCATAGACACCGCTCAGTCCGCACAGATTCTTTGCTAAGCTGATATAGCTGCTTAGACTAAGGCTCGTCGTAGAATCCAACGTTGTTTTTGCTGCAAGCGTGGATGCCAGTTCTCCTAAGCGTTCAACAACACCACTACTTGAGGAAGTAAAGGATGTGTCAATGGGCCAATATCCCGCTTCCTTTAGCCAGGAAGTGAGTTCTGTGTCACTCCAGGAAGAATCCACCCAGGTCGCAACAAAGCTGTTTGACAGTAAATTGATCTGCGTATTCAGCGCACTGTCGATTTCAGCTGCCTTCGATTCGTAATCGGAGCCAAACAAAGTTTCAAATACGCTTACAATATCATCAACTGTTTCGGAAATCCAGTCAACGGTAGACGAACTGACTGTGGCAGATGTTCCCGAAACACCGGTAGAATTCACTTTTGAAACACTGTTGGAAGCAGATTGAATTTTTGTCCATGATGTGGTGATCGCGGAGGAATAACTGCTAAAGTCAGACTTCAACGTGCTGGCTGCGCTTTTATAGGATTTTTGTGCGCTGTTGACTGCTTCCAACGCCTCTTTCACCTCTGCGGTATCGTAGACCTCTGCCGTATCAGATGTTGTTTCGGCGTCTCCTTCTTCTGCAGAGGTTGCAACCTTCTCCTCTGCTGTTTTGATTGCTTCGACAAGCGCTTGAATCTTTTCCTGAAAAGTGCTATATTTTGATTGGTAGTCAGCCAGTGAATCTTGATACGTTTCCGCCTTATCTTTTAGCGTTACAACAGCATCCAGCATATCTGTAACAGCCTCAGTTGCTGAAGCGGTCCCACTTGCCATAGCTTCAATATTTCTGAGCTGCTTCGCTGTATCTTCGCCCAGAATTTTATTTTGCAATTCCGTCAGTGCTTCGCTGATGTTCAAATTTTCAGTCAGGCTTTTCACCGGTGCGCTGACCTCAGCATATTCCAAAATCTGCTGTTCGAAAATATCTACATCTGAAAGGGCGTAAGCGCCGTTGGCACTGACGGAATCCACGGTGGCAGAGCTGCCCAGGGCGTTGGTGTTCAGGTTGATATATTCTGACATCGTCGCAGTAATATCGGTGTCCTGTGCCACAGCCAATAATCCGAAACGTTCTTCCAAATAGGAGTCATAGTTGGCGATAGTAGATAACCCTGCACTGTCTAATATCTCCTGAAGCAATTCCACCGCATTTTGATAACGGACGGACTCCACTAACAGCGCGGAGATTGAGAGCAACGGGATCATGCAGATCGCCAAAAAAATGGAAACTGCGCCTTTTGTACCGTTGACATAGCGGTGACTCCACTGGTTCCAACACCGAAAGGCTTCTTGCAGCTTCTCTTTCATTCTTGCTCTCCCTCTTTATGACGTAAAGACTCGCAGTCGCGTTCCCTAATTAAAATTGGTGATGTCTTTGATCAATTTGATTGCGCTGCTAAGCATACCAAGGACGCTGTTGATTACCCCTGCCTCACCACTGAGGCCAGTCACCGTTTGTGTGACAGATTTCCAAGTTTTTATGCTGTTTATATAATACGAAACATCTACACCTTGTGCATATGCGGTAGCGGACATCTGCTGCGTCCCATTCAGTCCGATCATATTCAAAATATCGCCCAGTAAAAAGGTGTAGGTCTGGGTTACCGTAACCTCGTAATGCATTCGACCAATGTCATCTGTGACGGACTCCACTGTCACAGTCGCCGAACCGTTAGACTGCGCCAGTGACGTTTTAGACAGGCGGCCATTGGCATAACTCGCACCGGTAGACATGCTGGCCTCCTCCAAATTGGTACCGTTGGAAAACCAGTACCGATACAACCCAATATTCGCGATGTCATCCGCAGTCAGGTCTGCACTGTCTGCTAGATCTGCATACTTGTAAGTGGTAGCAATGTTTTCCGCCGTCTCGTTTGCCACAACCTGGATCAATACCACCTGATAGAGATAGAAACCCACACTTAGCAGCAAAAGAAGAACCACCATGCAAACTAAAATGCAGAAAGTTGATTCCAGTATAATCGTACCGCTATCCGACTTTAAGTTCTGCTTATCAGATGCTATTTTTTTCATTTGGAGTTCCTCATTCCACGGAGACAGTATGTCCCATTTCCTCCCAAACGGACTGCTGTTCACTGGCCCAAGAACCGTCTACCACATGTATTGTGGTGGTTGCATCTGTGTTCAGGGAAGAAGTCGCGTCATACTCCTCCAGTATCATGCCCTCCGGCATGTAGATGTCCGTTAATCCGGCAGTCAGAAACGCACCTGCCCCTAAAATTGTCAGAGACTCCGGTAATGTGATTTCTGTCAGTGCGGAACACCGTTCAAACGCCTGTTCACCAATGGTTGTGACGCTGTCCGGCAGGTTGATGCTCTCCAGGCTGATGCAATAATTGAATGCGCCGTCGCCAACCTCGAGCAAACTCGTCCCCTCAATGATCACCTCACGCAAGGAAGAACAGGATTGAAATGCATTTGCACCAATCACTGTGACAGTAGACGGGATGGTGACGCTT
Source organism: Clostridiales bacterium (assembly GCA_021202775.1). Classification (GTDB taxonomy): domain Bacteria; phylum Bacillota; class Clostridia; order Oscillospirales; family Oscillospiraceae; genus Onthomonas. The sequence goes on from JAJQCJ010000109.1 coordinate 10,829, forward strand.
TCCACTGAGGACCCATAGAACGCCTGACTTTCAATTTCGGTTAGTCCTTCCGGAAGCACCACGGTTTTCAGGCTGCTGGAGCTGGCAAAGCCAGCCCCCAAAACGAGGTCGTGGTTTCCCTCAAAAGTAACTGTTTCCACACAGATGTCCTCGCCGGAGAAGGGCGAACCGGAAAAACCCTCGCAGCGCTCCGGGATTACCAGTGTAGTCTGTTTTGCTCCGGTTTCGGTCAGACCACTGATGTAATTCTCATTGGAACCGTAGATATCCCACTCGAAATAATCTTCGTTAGCAACGGAGGCATTGGATGCGTCATCGTCTCCAGTTGTCGCTTCTGAGGCTGTATTGCTGCTCCCTCCGCAGGCACAGAGCGTCAGTAACCATTGTGGCCAACAGCAACGAGAAAAAACGCTTCATTTTTATAGGCTTCATAATTTTTCATCATATCCTTTCATTTTGTAATTAAGCTGTAAACGATGACTGCCAGCACCCACGGAAGTGCATAGACCCAAAGGTTTCCTTTTCCCATCGCGCTTTCTGGCTTTGCACGAGCAGGAGTTCGTTTCCAATAGAACACGAGATGTTGAGGTGGGTTATGCCAAAACCAGGTGCTTTTACGGTAGCGACGTCCATTTACCTCAAACTCATAATTTCCACAGTAGCGTCGCTTATTGTCTTTTGTCCAGGCAAAGCTGCTGTTGCGCAGTTCAGCAATGGCATATCTTCCTGTTTCTTTCGCACGCCTGCGCGCTTTTTCTTCGCTGTCGATGCTGATGCCACGCTTCCGCGTGAAAACGAAAATCAGGACATAGGACAAGATCAAAACTACGACAGGAATGCCCGACCGCCAGTTGCGAAGCCCCATGAGAAAGATCTCGCTGATCGTATATTCATTCGTGCTCATTACGAAATAATCCTTTCATCTCATCAGGTTGCAATTTTAGTCGGTGATGTTTCGCGTCAGCAACTGATAGGTATCGGATGCCGTTGCCACCATGCAAATTCCATCGTCGTCAAAATAGTCCGCGTCCAAAAACGTATAATCAATGACCAAAATATTCTCGGTGTTGATAAATCCCCAGTAGATTTCGCCTTGGACTGCAGCCAGACCATTTGAGAAGCTTTTCGCATTTGCATAGGTCGGTTCTATGACCTCATTACCCTCCAAATCAGCAAATCCCCATAAGCCATCCCGTTCAAATGCAATCATGGAGCCATTGTCTGTCACACAGTCAATATCATCACAGGTGAGAGAGCCGAGTTGCTCACCATTTTCGTCATAGAGGTGGTATGCGCCATCCAACTTTGCCAGCATGACACCGTTTTTTAGCCAGGAGCCATCTGCGTTCAACTTAATATCCTCGTAGACAGCGGAGGATACTTCATTTCCGGCAGTATCAATCAGTATCCAACCGTCTTCGGTTTCTACTGCGGCAGTACCATCCTGAAAAGAGCTGGCGTTCAGGTACTCGCCAAATTGCAAGTCGCCAAGTTCATCATAATAGGACCAGGTATCCCCATTTTGAATGGCTACCAATCCTTCTGTATAGACTCCTGCATCCGTTGGAACAAAAGAGAGCTTTCCCTGAACAATGCCATCCAGGTCGCACAGTTTGCCTTGGCCATCTTCAGAGCAAACATATATGCCGTTTTCTCCTATGGAATAACAGCTTTCCAGCGTATAGGAAACCAGTTTCTTTCCCGCACTGGAGACGATTCCCCAGCCGTTGCCACTGTAAGCAGCATAGTATTCATTGCACAGGAGAAGCCGCTGCGACCAAGAGGAAGATCCGATGGTATAGCTGTACTTGACCTCCAGGTAGAGTTGCTCCAGTTCCTCATCCGCCACACCAGTGTCCCTGTTCAGCGTCAGATACTGATAGGCGGAGCTGTAGTCATCGTTCTCCAAGCACAGATTCACCGCAATTTTGCAGAAATCAGTATTTTTTGGATATGCCTTTGTCGCCTTTTTTGCGGCGGAAAGATAGACGCTGAAAATATCATCGTCCTCCTCGTACCGGCAACGGTATGCTTCCAGCAGTGCGGCCCAGTCCTCCTCATTGTTCTTTAACGAGACGGCGGTGGTGTATTCGACAGCGGCCTTTTGATACAATCCCCGCTCCATATAATCCTCCGCCAAGGCGATGCACTGGTTGTAATTCCCCGTGGTATTGGCATCGCCCTCCTCAACTGCTCCGGTGCCTATGCCTAATGCACAAGCGGCCCAGCCGAAAGCAATCAGGAGAATCAGCAAGACGGTAACAATTCCTTTGGATGCTCTCATTTTTCCTCTCCTCGGTTTAATACATTGCCAGCAGGACAGTGACCACAAAGCCAAGCAGTACAAAGGGGCCCATCGGCAGCGTGTCTTTCAAGGTCTTCTTTCGGAACAACAACAGGCTCGCAGATGCCAGCGCGCAGAGAATGCAGGAGAACAGCAATGTATATGCCGCTCCATAAAGTCCACAGAGGAATCCCAAACCGCCAAACAGCTTGACATCCCCATATCCCAGTCCCCCGTGAGAGATTTTGGATACCAGCATCAAAAACAGCATACAACCCAATCCGCCCACAACACTGCTGAGCAGACGAGACAGTGTTCCTTCATATGTAAAAATCAGCTCTGGCACAAGGAAAAGCACGCGTCCAACCAAAAGAGTGAGAACATACGGATGGGGGATCCTAAAAAATTTCACATCCGCCAATGCGGCACACGCCAGGACGCAATACGCCAGCAGCAGCTTCAATATACTTATCGGTGAATTCGCGCACTGAGCCGCCTGGTACCCGCACAGACAGGCCAGCGGTACGCAGCCGAGGGCTGCAAGGAGCAATCCCCTTTTAGGCTGCGTGGCCGCTGGCTGCGGCAGTACTTCGGTAACGGGTTCGGTTGCGGATTCGTCGGTGGGAACGGGTTCGGCATGCTCCTGTTGCCGGAGCAGCTTTGGTAGCTGCCACCTGTACCATGCGGCCAGTGTCACGAAGGAGACACAGCCCCAGGCCAGACTCCAGAGAACAGACACAAAATCCCCTCCCCTGTGGTGTAAATGTGGGCAACCTTTTCTCAGAGACCAAGACCGTCGAGGAAATTTGTCACATAGCCGGATACTGTCTCCATGACTGTTTTGCCAAGCGTCAGGAACAATCCGGCCAGCACAACGACGATGGCAATGATTAGCAGTATGGAGACAAAGTTCGTGTCGCCACGGTCAGACGATTTGAACTCATTCCACCCATTTGTCACCGCAAGGTACAGGCCAAGCATCATTTGATTCAACTGTTTCATAATGTGTCCCTCCTTTTTTAAATTTCAAAACAGCGCACCCGCGAAGGCCGCAGTAATGACAATAATCAAGATGCCGACAAATACCAGCATGGTAGGCACCAGCAGTTTGGTGGCCGCCTTTTCGCCGCTTTGGAGCATTTTCTGGCGCTTCATAGCCCAAAGCTCACTGGATTGCCGTTCCATAAACAGCGTCAGTTCAGAGCCTCCCTTTTCCAGGCTTTGCAACATGGCGCTGGTGAATTTTTTCACCTCAAGAGAGCCAGAGAGGAGGCCAAACTGATACATCGCGTCTACTTCCGGGACGCCGTTGTTCATGTCGTCACTGGCTTTGCGCATCAGCTGATAAATGGTACTGTCACCGCTCTCGCTGACCAGGCGCCACACGTCCCGCAACACCATGCCGGAGTTTAGCAGAACGGCCATGGAAGAAACCACATCCGGCAGTTTCGCATCGCACTCCTCAGTCCGCTTGGACAAGGTGTTCGACATATTTGTCAGGCTGTAAACTCCCATAAATACGGCAATAAAAATACCAACGGCCATTATAAAGCCTGCTGTACTGAAAAACAGCCCCGCCAGCAGGAAGGCCAGCGTCAGTGTCAAATGTACCAATGTAATTGCCTGTACCCAAGCAATATTGGCATAATAATCCGCAAATTGTTCCTTAAAGAGAATTGCAGCCTCTCGTTTGAGTTTGGCGGCTAACTTTCCGCGAAAGCGGAGGGGACCTCTGGACGACCAGGCAAACCCTGCAACATACAGACTACACAGGGGATACTCCATTCCATCAAGAACGCTGACAGCTTCGTCATAGTTTTTGCCTCGTTTTAGTTGAATCAGGAACAAAACAGCCAAAACCGTGCCTACCGTAAGTAAGATTACTCGTGCCATAACTTACCCCTTTATGTCCATGATCGACTGCGCCGTAAAGTAGGCAACAGCAAAAATGACAATCGCCACTGTTATGGCTATTATTCCAGGCACAGTTGAGAAGCTGGCGGCAAAGGAACTGCTCATATACCGCAGCATCAGCACCAGTACAACCGGAAACACGATCATCACATTAAACTGCGACTTGTTGGAGGATATGGTGGTTTCAATTTCCTCGCTGATTTCGATTTTCTCACTGATGATGTTGTTGGTGCGGCGGACAATGTCTTTCAAGTTGCCGCCTGTGCGGTAGCACATGGAAAACACGATGCCAAAGCTCTTAATGTCGTCGATCTCGCTCCGCTCACCAAAGAAGGCGATGGTCTCCTCCAGCGGAACGTTGTTTTTGATGCCATTTAACATTTCCTTGACTTCCTGCACGATATAAGCGTCTTCGGAATACTCCAGTGTAAGGTCATTGCAGGCACTTTCCAGTGATTCCTGCATATTCATACCGCTGGAAAGCGATGCTGCCAGCGCAGACAGCAACTCACGAAACTGATGGGTGATCTGCGTTTTTCGTTTATCCCGGAGCTTCCTGCTCCGCACGGATAGGAACACACTACCAACAATCACACCAACTACCAGAAAGATGACTATATTTCCGATATATGTTGCAGTGGTTGCCAAACCGTCCTCGTCCTTGAACTGTCCCCCGTAAAAAATCAGTCCAACGCCGCCGCCGACAACAGCGGCAAGGAGGAAGGTTAAAAGTTTCTCGGCCGCAGACATATAGTATACCCGATAGTTAAGCATGGGAGTATTGAGCGCGGATGGGATATACTGCGGTTCTCTTGCTTTTTTTCCCATAGTTTCTCCTTCAAATCACAATCTTTTTTCCCGCCAACTGTAGCTTTTGGATGTTGACCATTGGATTTTCTGTTCGTTCCAACCGGCCAGAAACACGTTCCAGGGTGGAGTTTTCATCCTCTCTGAACTCATAGAGCGGGTTCAATTGAATCACCCCCTCTTTCACATCTAACACTTCCGTGATTGCCATCGTTTTACGGGAATGATCCCGCAAACGGGACAAATGGATGATAATGTCCAGGGCGGAGGCGATCTGCATACGAATTGCAGGCAAAGGCATTCCGGGCGCACCCTGCAGTACCATTGTTTCCAGACGGGAGAGCATATCGCTAGTGGAGTTGGCATGACCGGTGGACAGAGAACCGTCATGACCGGTATTCATAGCCTGAAGCATATCCAGCGCCTCTCCGCCGCGCACCTCGCCTACAACAATGCGTTCTGGCCTCATTCGCAGCGAAGACTTGATCAGATCACGGATGGTAATCTCACCTGCGCCGGCATTATTGGCATTGCGGCTTTCAAGACTGACCAGGTTGTCAATGTTGGCCAGTTGAAGTTCTGCGGAATCCTCAATGGTAATGATACGTTCTTCCTTGGGGATGTAATTGGACAAGGCATTCAGGAAGGTAGTCTTTCCGGAGCCTGTGCCACCGGAGATGAAAATATTGTATTTGGCCTCGACCAGCGTTTTCAGGACGTCAGCAATTTCCTCGGTGATAGATCCATAACGAATCAACTGTTCAATGGTCATGGGTGTTTTAGAAAACTTTCGGATGGTCACAACCGGTCCCACCAGTGAGATGGGCGGTAGAACGACATTGACACGGGATCCGTCTTCCAGTCTGGTGTCTACGATGGGGGATGCCTGACTGACCTCTCTGCCCGCTGCACCGACAATGCGCTGGATCACGTCCTCCAGACGCTTTTCACTGTCAAAAGAGGCGTTCAGCCGTTGAACCTTGCCGGCACGTTCGATGAAAATGTTCTGAGGACCATTGATCATCACCTCGGTAATGGAATCGTCTTTCAGGATTGTGTCCAAAACCCCAAGGCCACGGATGGAGCTATAAACATTTTGTACAATATTTGCCTTTTGCCGGGATGAACAGTAGGTTCCGTTCAGGCGCTGGGTGACCAGATGTTCCAGACGGATTTCTAATTCTTTATCCGAAAGGCTGCTCAGAGGCATTGCCTCCTTCGCATACTGCCGCAGTTCTTCAGTAAACTGTTGTTCCGCTTCCCGTGTCATCATATCGTGCCCCCGCCGGAAACCGGCTGAAGAATGGCATCAAGCTCACTGTTGTCTGCTAAGAGCTGAAGCAGTTCCTGTGTCGTCGCATTTTCAATGCGGTTGACACCTCCGGCCTCTGTATAAGGCAGAGAACGTAACCGTTTTCCCGTTTTACTACTGAACCTGTTATAAAAGAGAACGATCCGATCCATCGGCAACTCTGTTCCCTGTTCGTTCAGGATGGTCAGTGCATCCAGGCAGCGATTAAGCTTGAGATTAGCCCGTTCGCTACCGTCGGAGACAAAAACAGTTCTGTAGGAGCGTTCTATCTGCTGGTACATTTGAGAGGAAAAGCAAAACGCAGTATCCACTACGATCCATTCGTAAAGCCTCGCCTTTTCCAACTCCTCAAAAAGCTGTCGCATCTTCTCCGCATCCAACTCCAACAGATCCAAAGCAGATGCACATTCAGAATAATAGAACACACCGCAGGCATCCTGCTTTGCCGCACTTTCCAGGCGCATGGAAAGCATTCCATTTGCCATAGCCAGACTGTAGAGGACATCGCTGAAACCGCTGTCTCCTCCGCCGGAAAAATACAAGTCGGCATTTCCACAGGGTTCCAGATTTAAGTATAAAACTTTTTGACCCTGTGAGGCTAACCGACGCGCAAAGGCGGCAGCAGCCACCGAGGTACCAGTACCTCCGGCAGCGGAGCAAAAAGTGATAATCTGACAGACACGATTTAAGTCTCCCTGCAAAATCACAGAGGAGCCCGCGCTTTCTGCATATACATCCAGAAGTTCACGGTAAATTTCGGAGATGGTCTGATATTTGCAAATCGCTCTATGCTGATTGATGAGATGAATTCCTTTTTGCGCTACGAAGTATACCAATTCTACGCTTGGGGGTAGTTTGAAATCAACAGCCCCAAATTCATCCCCCACAAGGAAAATGTTGGGGCGCTGTTCTACAAGAACGGTTTCCGCTACCTGTTTTTGTGTGAAAATGGAAAGGTCTACCTTATCTGCATATTGTAAAGTGATGGCCGCGAGTAATTTATCTGTATATTGGGTATCACTTGTTAATAGAGCGATTTTAATTTTCAAGTGTGTCGCCTTCTTCTAAATCAGTGTTACATAATGAGGGGCGCATTGGTTCCATAGGCTGATAAAAGCAGAGAATTTATATAATATGATCATAACGGATGTTTTAAGTTAACTCCTGCTTCACATTAGGGGGAGGTGGTTGGGTAATTCTATTCTTCGTGTCGTAGAGTGTTTTACTCTACGACACTGTAGAGAAAACATTGAAATTGCAGGCTATTGTGTCTTAGTGACAAGTATTTTGACTGCTTATGGGATTCCGGGCCAATTCACTTTCTCCATATTTTTCTGTTTCAACGCCATCGAGCAATGCACATAGCGATTCATTGTAATGGATACATTTGCATGACCCATAATTTCGCTGAGAGACTTCATTTCAAAACCAGCTTCTATACAGCGTGTAGCAAAGGTATGTCGGCAGGTATGTACTGTAACGTTTTCCAGACCACAGGCTGCGGCATATTTGGCAAATGACCTTTGCACGGTTCGCGGCTCCATATATTGCTCTGTCCCAGTCAAAACAAAACCAGTGCCGCTTGCAGGACGAAATTGCTTGCAAAGAGCAACCATACCATCCGGAATAGGGATAGTGCGGACTGAAGAGCGGCTTTTGGGTGGCCCTATTACAATAATTGTCTTATTTTCAGTATTTGCTTCAAGATTACTGATCCGCTGCATACTTGCGTCAATTCGCAACAATTTTTTCTCTAGAAATATGTGGTCCCATTGCAACGCACACAGTTCACCTAGTCGAATGCCTGTTGTAAGTGCTAATAAAATTCCCAATTTACGCAGGTCAAGTTCCCTCAATAGGAAATCTGCTAATGTTTTTTGCTCTTCAATGGATAAAACACGAATTTCTGTCTCTTGATCACAAGGGTATATGACATCAATTTTGCACATCTGCCCCGCGTGCTGGCTTGCTACATATTGCAGAACAGCATTTAAAACAACCAAAATGTCTTTTACTGTTTTAGGCGCAAGTTTCTTTTCCTTTAGAAGAAGTTCACTGAATGACGATACCACCATGGAACTTACTTCAAACGGCAGCAGATTTCCAAAATAAGGGATAATATGGTTACGGAGAAAACCCTGATATTTGATATATGTCGAAGTTCGCAAGCAAATTTTTTTCTGTTGTATCCAAGTATAGCAACAAACTTCAAAAGATATCTTTTCCTTTTTCACGGAATATGGCTCACCTTGCAGACAGCATATCCTTGCAGATTCTGCATTCTTTTTTGCTTCTGCATATGTCTTTCCATAGCAATACCCATATATAATTTTACCTGAGGAATCTCGACCTTTGCGATAGCGGGCCTCCCAACGGCCATCTTTTCTTTTAAAAATGTTCTCGCCAGTTCTCATATGATGTAAGTCTCCCTTTCCTAATTTAGCCGTTTCCATTTTCTGGTTATAATATTTTGACTGCTGATTGACTGCGAATAGCTATAAAATAAGGAATCAACAGCAATTTTTGTCGAATTTTGATAGTTGTTCTTAAATATATCGCAAATTTTTATAATTTACATGAAAAAACTTGTTGAACAATCCTGAATAGTGTGTTACAATATTCTTAAATCCTAGGAAATCTCGGGCGAAATTTCCATTTGCTTCATGTCGTAGAGTAAAACACTCTACGACTTTTTGCTTACATAGAAAAGGTTAAAAAAGAAGCAAAGAGAATCTTCTCTTTGCTTCATATTATACCGCTTATAGCGGTATAAATCAGCAAAAACAGATACTTAAATCGTGATAACTATTGCTCTTATTTGTATAAACTTATAAATAGGAGGTGGCTATTATGGATACACAGTATATCAGAGATCGAATTACAGCCTTGCGAAATCAAAAAGGTGTCTCAGAATACAAAATGAGCACGGATTTAGGACATAGCAAAAGTTATATTCAAAGTATTTCATCTGGAAAATCCCTGCCTTCCTTGTCGGAATTTCTATATATATGTGAATATCTGGAGGTAACACCGCTGGAGTTCTTCGACGATTCGATTTCCTATCCGTCACTGGTAAATCAAATCTACGAATTGTCCAAACATATGAAAAAGGAGGATTTAGAATTGCTAATTGATGTTGCAACACGGTTGAGCTGCGATGGCAACGATGACTAAAATGTCAAATTCATTTATCGTAGAAGGACTATTTCAGTAATCCGTATCATTGTTATGCAGTTTTGAGGAGAAAGAGCGATGGAGAAGAAAGAAGAAAAAGAAGTTTTACAAGTATTAAAAAATAGTCAGGTATCGGAGAAACTCTGCTCCCAAGTTGCATTTGGCCTGGATACCAGCGCTGTGCTGTCCACTATCATGGAGCGAACCACTGGAGATTTTACGATAGAGGAATTGATTTCTCTTACAGCGGGGATTGCCATGGAGTACCACGACGCCGACAGCGTCATTTTCATCACCATAGACAACGAATTGTCGGCTGCGGAGTGTATCTTTGAGACGCACCGGATCGATTTTTCACCGCTTTGCGGCACCGGCCCCATGTATATGGATGAATATCCGGCGCTGTTAAAAGTTCTGATGCGGGCGCTGCTGATGGCAGTGGAGGCGAAAGGCTTTATTTCCGCGCAGAATATCCTCCCCATGCTGCCAAACGGCTCAAGAGAGTACAAGAGGATGGAGCAAATCGGGCTGGAATCCATCATGAGGGTCAAATACGAAAAAAATGAACACCAGTTCATAGCAGTCATCAATCCCCGCAAATACGGAAAAGAGGGTGACATCCTTCGTTTGCTGGCCCGTGTGGTAGATTCCGAGATCGACAGATTGGGACAGCCGAATATGGGAGAAGGATTTTCGTTTGGCGCAGGGAAACTTGCGAAGAATGAAGTCTATGTCAGGTTGCTAAACGCCTTTGAACTGCATACAAGGAAGGGAACGCTTACAGAGGAGGATATCCGCAACCAGGAGATCATCTTTCTGACTGTGCTGCTGATGAAGCAGGACGAAGGAATGATTCCTGCAACAACGCTCCTTCATATGCTTTGGGAGGACCCGGAGGCTCTCTCCGAGCCGGAGCGGACACTGAAAAATTTGAGTTATCGCGTCAACAAGAAATTAAAGCAGCTTTTTCCCAGGGGTGACTTCCTGGAAATCAAAAAGAAAAGTTACATGATCAGCCAGAAATATAAAATCACGACGGACCTGGACCGATTTTCCTATATGATTCGAGATGCAGAGGGAGTTACAAACCCAGAAGCGCGGTTGGAGCGATATTTGAAGGCATTGGATGACTTTTCAGGGATCGTATTGCCACCGCAGGATCACCAGGCAATCAAGCTTGTTACTGAAAAATATGAAAGCGCCAGAAGGCGGGCGCAAAACGAATGTCTTTCGCTGATGTTCGAGCTGGGCGACTACACCAGGATGGCAGAGTATATCCGAACGCTCTCTGTTTCGCGGACAATGGACGGAGAACTGGCGTATTGGAACGCTATGATGTATATCGATATGGGACAGCACCAGCAGGCCAGAGAATTGCTGGAGGAAAACAGTGATTACTTATCTGAAACGCAAATCAATGCTATAAAGTGCAGAATTTTGGCCAAAACATGAGAAAATGGGCGAGTATGCAGAAAGTATGCAAAAAGTATGCTGAAAAGATGTTGAAAGTTTGTGGAAAGTTTGTGGATTTTCCAAAACAGCTCCTGTATAATAGGTTGTGACATGGGAAAACCGCTGTGCAGCAAAGGGCAGGCTCCCATAGAAAAAACAGGGAGGTCAGACCAATGCAGGATGAGAAGCCACCAGTTCAGTTGCTTACCTCATGTTGCCCGGTATGCTGTTCTCGATTGATATGCGGAGAAACCGTGAAACGAGGGCTACATCAATGCACCAAATGTAAAAGATACTGGGTAATTGAGATAAGCGAAGGCGATGTTCATGTTAAGGAGGCATCTAGGGATTACCGCAGGATGCTTGCCTTGTAGTTATATATCGCAAAACAAAACTGAATATATTGAGACATACTGTGAGCGCCGTCGAATTGGGCCGGCACCCTCAAGGACGTAAATCAGGAGTCAAAAGTTTGTTAGATAGAGCTGTACCGGTCAGTGAGCCGGACGAGTTCGGCAGACGGAAATGCAATTCCACAGGAGAATTGCGCCATCTGCCGGACTCTTTTTTTGTCTCTAAGTCCACTCCGCCAGTATGTTCGCCAATTTACTGCCTCCATTCAGAGTTGCTTTTCCGCAACATGAATGGAGGTTTTTATGTATTTTGATGCTGTCAAATTTGGCAAGCGGATTCAGGAGGTAAGGCGCGAACGCGGACTCACCCAAGAGGAGTTGGCAGATCGTTTGAGATTATCCAGCAAGCAATATATCAGCAGGATTGAACGGGGTGAGTGTGCCTGCTCTATTGATCTCCTTGTGGAATTGGTCTGCGCACTTCATATTAGTGCTGATTATTTGCTGATGGGAAAAGAGTCGGGATGTGAACATATAAAAGATGACCTGCTTTCTGTAGTTGGCCGTCTAGCCGCTATAGCAAATGCAATATAAGCCGAAAAGTAACACTACGAGTGTTACCAGGTAACACTACGAGTGCCACTACAAAGCCAATCCATCCTGCTACAATGTACTTACAGCCAATAAAAAGGCCCAACCTGTACTTTGAAAACTGAATATACAGTACACAGGTACGTTCCTGTTGTGGTGAGCCATATCAGCGGTACGCCGTGACCCAGCCTCCAGGCCGGCAGCGATTTCTACCGTCTGTGACAGTCGCTTCGCAACCGATTCGGCCACGACCCATAGCGGGGATAATGATACTTCTGTCCAGCCACAGCCCCGGTCAACAGCCGGGAACACGCAATGGGGACAGCTCCGTGAGACCCACGGGGAGGTTAGACGCCTATGGCGCTGTGCGAACAGCCGCCTGTGTATTCCCACTAAGCTCTGGGGTGTCGTGGACAAATGAGAGTTTGTCATAAAATTCGGGAGGACTGCGGTATCGGTGACGGCCTGACAGTCCTCTTTTACATCGGGAACGATGAATCATACACAAATTGAAGGTGATAAAAATGTTGAAGATCGACCCAGAATTTGCTGACCAGATCCCGCCCTTGACGGAGGAGGAGTTTCAGCAACTGGAGGCCAACATTCTGAGCGATGGTGAGGTAATCAATCCCATCATCATCTGGAATGGTGTGATTGTGGACGGGCATAACCGCTTCCGCATTCTGGAACAGCATCCGGAGATTCCGTACAGAACCTTCGAAAAGAAGTTCTCAGACCGCAGCGAGGTGGTAGCCTGGATTTGCAAAAACCAGCTTGGACGACGTAACCTGACCCCGGAACAGCGAAAATATCTTATTGGCAAACAGTATGGTGCAGAAAAACAAGGGCCTTTCAGAGGAAATCAATACACTTTATCCTGTGAAAGTGGTTGTTCCCAAAATGGGAACAACCAAAAAACCTGCGAGAAAGTTGCCAGGGAGAACCATGTGAGTAAGAACTATGTGATTCGTGCCAACCACTATGCAGATGGTGTTGACGCTGCCGAAGATGTTGTCCCAGGCACCCGCCATGAAATCCTCTCCGGCAAAATCTGCCCTGTTGATTCGGCTGTGCAGGCTGTCGCCCAGGCTCCGCCTGAAGAACGGGAGGCGTTCGCCAATCATCTCCGTGACCCGGAGGTGCAGCGGCGGGGAAGGAAACGTCCAGAGTCTGATGAGGACAGAATCATGAGGAAGATTGCGGATGACATGGACGATCCAGGAGGGCAAGTGTCTGGTTCTTCTATGCTTGCTACCCTCCACGGAGTGACCGCCACAATGATACGAGGCTGCAACCGATGCTTTGAAATGTTCCCATCCTTGCTTACAGAGAGCGCTTATCGGGAACAGGTCATTGCAATCATGCAGGAGCCCAAAACTTATATTATAACTCTGGAAACAGGAGGAGTACCAGAATGACAGATAAAGGCTTGTTTTATGAGGAAATGGAGATCAGCACGGCAGACCTCCGGGTTCCCCACGCCAGCTACCAGAGGAGCCTGAGTGTGGCTCGTGTGAGACGAATCGCCCAGAACTTTGACGAGCGCATCGCCAACAAGCCGAAGGTCAGCTATCGGGACGGCAAGTTCTATGTCTTTGACGGACAGCACACCATCGCAGCCCGGCGTCTCCGCAACAACGGCGAAGACTTGCCTGTCGCCTGCAAGGTTTATTACGGCCTCACGGAGCAGGACGAGGCGCTCCTGTTCGCACAGCAGTTTGGATTCTCCGATGTGCTGACTGCCGGTGCCAAAATGCGGGCGCTGATCTACGGCAGAGACCCGGAAGCCTTGGCCTTTCTGGAGGCAACAGAAAGCGTCGGTCTGCACCTGGATTACACCCAGAACCTCGGTGAGAACCTCGGTGAAAACCGGATTGGCTGCATCAGCACGGCATTCCGGGCATTCCAGCGGGTCGGCAGAGAGAGCTACACCGAAGCGCTCAGCATTCTCACGGAGGCATGGCATGGGGAACCTCACTCCCTGCGGGGCGAGACTGTCCGGGCCATGATCGAGTTCGTCGATCTCTATAAGGGCGAGTTCAGCCGTGACCGGCTGGTGGCTAAGCTCCAGATGGTCGATCCCCTGACGATCTACCGCAAGGGACAGGCGATGGGTGTCAACATGGCCGGGTACAAGAAGTATCTGTATCAGGTCTTTTGCATCTACAACGGCTCCAGCAAGAAGTCGGCGCTGCCCCTGAAGTTCTAATGGGAGGACAGCTATGAGGAAGGATTGGAAATATCGCCGTGGCGACGTGTACCTCGCTGACTGCGGCGAATGGCATGGCTCCATACAGGGCGGCATTCGCCCTGTTGTGGTCATGCAGAACGATACAGGGAACCGGCACAGCCCCACGCTCTGCGTGGTGAAGCTGACCTCAAAGGTGAAGAAGAAGCCCAATCAGCCGACCCACTATATGCTGAAAAATGTGAGGGGTATCCCGTATCCCTCGCAGGTTTTGGCAGAGCAGCCGGACACCATCAACAAGTCGGACATTATCCGCTATATGGCGCATCTGTCGGACAAGCATATGGCGGAAATCAACCGATGTCTGGAAGTGGAGCTGGGACTGGATGCGGAACACAAACTGACTTCCTGCCAGTGCGTAAGAAGCTGCGCCCATCAGACAGGTGAGCCTGGCAGCGTATAAGCGTTTAGAGAAAAGGAAATACTAAGCCAAAATCATCCAGAAGAAAGGACACGCTATGATTATCGCAGAACTGCAGACCGAGGCGGCCACCGTTCGGATTCACGATGAATTTTTTGTTGGCGCTTTCCAGGAAAATTTGGAGCACATCAGCCAGATCATCACCAACTCCTACAAGAGAAGGAATACCGAAAAAGAAAAAACTCCCAAGCAGGAGTAAAACTTATGCCGCAGCATCGACTGCGGCATATTACATAATTTGGAGCGGTTCGCACCGTTGACGCTGCGCTGAACTGCAACTATAATAATGCCAGAAAGGAGGCCCCCTATGGAGCAGTACGTCAGGTACCTTCTGCCTTTCTTTCCGTTGCGACAGTGAAAAACCTCTCATCCTCCCCAGAGGGAGAATGAGAGGTCAAACTCGTTCCGGCGGCGGCCCGCCGCCCCAGAGGAGCATGGCAGCCCGCCGCCGCAGCTTACCCGGCCGCCTCCAGCATGGTCTCGGCCAGTATCCCGTATCCGCAGGTGGGGTCATTGACCAGAACGTGTGTCACCGCCCCCACCAGCATCCCGTTTTGCAGGATGGGCGACCCGCTCATCCCCTGCACAATGCCCCTTGTCTCCTCCAGCAGGACCGGGTCCACCACGCGGATCATCAGGTTCCGGGTGGCGGACAGGCTTTCCGGGTAGACCCGCAGAATCTCCACCGTGTACTCCCGCACCTCATCCCCGCTGATGTTGCTGAGAATGGTGGCCCTTCCGGTGGAGACCTCGCCGCGGCTGGCCACCGGCAGCGCCGTACCGTCGAAGACCTCCCCGTCCACCGTGCCAAAGACGCCGCAGTCCGTGTTGGCGGACAGGCTGCCCAGGGTCTGCTCCAGGTCAAAGCTGCCGTGGAGCTGCCCGGGGGAGCCCTGCGCCCCCTTCACCACGCCGGTGACGGTGGACGGCATGATGGAGCCGCTGCGCAGGGGCATCAGAACATCCGTGTCCACATCGGTGACGCCGTGGCCCAGGGCGGCGAAGGTCCCGGTTTCCGGCTCGTAGTAGGTGACGGTGCCGATGCCCGCCATGGAGTCCCGCACCCAAACCCCCAGGCGGTAGGTGCCGTCCGACAGGCAGGGGACGGAGTCCGCCGTCAGCGACAGCCGCCTGCCGTCCCGGAGGGCGCAGATGGTGACGGCCTCATCCCCGATGGTTTGCAGCGCCTCCGTCACATCCGCGATGCTGTTGACATATTCATCCCCGATTTCGGTTATAATATCGCCAACCTTCAAACCGCAGTCCTCAGCGGGGGAGACGGCGCCGGCCTCCCCTTCCACCGCTGAAAAGCCCACCACCAATACGCCATGGGAGAACAGCTTGATGCCCACCGTTCTCCCCACCGGCACCAGGCAGCGCCGCTCAGCCGACACTGCGCAGGCGGCGGCCCTTTGATTTGGCCCGGTGATGCCCCATGTCCCCATACCGACCAGCAGCGCCGCCCCGATCAGGGCCGCCGCCAGCGTGTGCCAACGCAATTTTTTCTGTTTTTTTCTCATACGATTCCTCCATTCCGCATCGCGTCCGTGTTTAATATGGCTGGAATCCGGGAAAATAAGCGGCGCCGGGGTTGGGAAACTCAGACACCTTTGGCATGGCACCCGCTGCCAGCGCTGAGACACGGGACGTATCGCCCCGGGGCGCGGGGAGGAAAACGGCGCCCTCCCATATCCTTCCAAAAAAACCGCAGCGCAGCCCGCTTCTCTGACAGGAGAAGCGGACTGCGCTGCCGGCAGTCTGTATGGAAATGGAACCGCTACTCTGCGGTTACGGCGGAGCTTTCCGCGGTTATGGCGGAGCTTTCTGCGGGCAGGTCGCCGGAGGAGGCGCTGCCGTCCTCCTCGTCCGTGTCGCCGTAAAGCCAGCCATAGAGGGTGCTGCGCACCTCGTCCCAGTCGTTCATCACCAGCACGTCCATGCCGCGGATGATGTGGTTGGCATACATCCCGTTCTGGGGCAGGCTGTAGGAGGCCAGACCGGCATCGAAGATGGCATAGGCGGAGGCGGCGATGCTGATGATCTGGGTGTTGGTCATGTCGGTGGCCAGGTCATCTGCAATGGCGTCGTACACCTGGAGCAGGGCGAAAATGCTCTCCCCCTTCAACTCCTCAAAGACGGCGGTGATCAGCTTGCGCTGGCGGGCGGTGCGGCTGAAGTCGCTGTCGATCTTGCGGATACGGGCATAGTCCAGCGCGGTGACGCCGTCCAGGTGGTTCATCCCCACCACCAGGTCGGTGGAAGGCCCGCCCTGTAGATAGACCTCATACTCGCCGTCCTCCCCGCCGCTGAGGTAATTGACCTCCGCCTCGGTCAGCTCAATGTCCACACCCCCCAGGGTGTCAATGACATCGATGAAGCCGTTAAAGTCGATCTGCACATTGTAATCGATCTGAATCCCGTAGTTCAGCTCGATGGTGGCGTCCAGCAGCTCCGTGCCGCCGAACCGATAGGCGGCGTTGATGCGGTTGTTCAGGTAATCCGGAATCTGTACATAGGTGTCCCGCAGGAGGGAGACCATGGAAATCTGCTCCGTAATGGTGTTAATGCTCAGGAGGATTATGCTGTCGGAGCGGCCGGCGTCGTCGTCAGAGCGGGAGTCCACGCCGATCAGCAGGATATTGCACACGCCGTCCACCTGGGTGACCACGTTGGCCTTGCCCCAGTCCAGGATCTCCTCGCTGATGGTGTCCGATTCGGTGGCCTCATCCGTTTCGCTCTCCTCGGCCGCCTCTGCCTCCACATATGACTCCGCGTTCAGCTGACCGATTTTGCTCAGCTCATAGTTTACAAAGATCGCCGCGCCGATCACAAGAACCAGAATCAGCGCCAGCAGGATTAGCAGCACCCGTTTCAGGACGCTCTTTCGCTGTGGGTAGTTTTTCTTTGCCATAGCCCGGTATCCTTTCTCAAGCGAGACGCCTTTCGCCCACTTTTTACAGATTCCTTACCAGTTTACTACAGTCGTGATGGAAAATCAAGTTAGATTTTCGGCGTTTCCACACATTTTCTGTTGACAAAACAGACCGCCCGGGGTCATAATAACATCAATCGACATGAAATGAGGAATATGACTTGCGTTTTTTTCTGTTTCTCGCACGCTGGGGCCTGCGCCTTCTTTACATACCGCTCCTTCCGCTGAAGCCCCGCAACAAGGTGGTCATGCTTTCCCGGGAGGCGGACACGCCGCCGCTGGATTTCCGGCTGATTGAAAAAGAGCTGAACCGTCAGTCGCCGGAGACGGAGGTGGTCTATTTTTGCAAAAAAATGACAAAATCGGTGTCGATTTTTTCCTACTGTCTGCTGATCCTCCGGTCGCTGTACCACATCGCCACGGCCAGCGTGGCCATCACCGACACCTACTGCATCCAGCTCAGCGTCCTACCCAAAAAGAAGGGGCTGACGGTGATTCAGATCTGGCACGCCCTGGGGGCGGTGAAGAAATTCAGCTATCAGTGCCTGGACACCCCCTACGGCCACAGCGCCGCCACGGCGAAGGCCATGTGCATGCACAAAAACTATGATTATATTCTCTGCGCCAGCGAGGCCACCCGGGCCATTTACGCCCAGGGGTTCCACGTCCCCCAGGAGCGGATTCTGGTGAAGGGGATGCCCAGGGTGGACTATATCCAGCGCCCCCAGCGGGGCCTCCGGGAAAAGCTGGAGGCCCCGCGGCCCGACCTGGCGGGGAAGAAGGTGCTGCTGTACCTGCCCACCTTCCGGGACGGGCTGGAGGAAGGGGTGGACGCCCTGGTGCGGGCCGCCGCCGGGGACCCGGAGATGGCCCTCCTGGTGAAGCCCCACCCCCTGTCCAACCTCCGGCTGCCGGAGGAACTGCAAACCCCGGCGGGCTGGGGCACCTACGACCTGATGAAGGTGTGCGACAGCGTCATCACCGACTACTCCGCCTCCTCCCTGGAGGCCAGTCTGCTGGACAAGGAGATCTATTTCTACCTCTTTGACCATGACAGCTATCTGGAGAATCAGGGGCTGAACGTAGACCCCCTCTATGAGCTGTCGGACGCCTGCTCTGTCACGGCGGAGGGGGTTCTGGCCCTGGCTAAGGGGGACAGCTATCCCTGGGAGGCCCTCCGGCGCTTCCGGGAAAAGTACATCGAGACGGCGGGAGACAACAACACCCGGCAGGTGACGGCCTTCCTGCTGGAGCAGATTCCCGCATCGCTGCGGCAGACGCCGGCGGGCGTGTAAGAAAAGCTGTAGGGGCGGCCTCTGGCCGCCCGAAGCAGCCGACAGGCGTTTGAGAGAAGCAGGAGTGTGATAAAACGGTGAAAAAGAGCGTCAGAGGGGCCTTGCAGCAGGCGTACCGCCAGGTGACGGGCCGGTTCCCGGCCACACGGCGGCTGCTGCGGGCCGCGGTGTTCCAGGGGACGAGGCTGACCTATCGCCTGCGGACGGCGGGGGCAAAGACCAACCCGAAGCAGGCGGTGTTCTGCACCTTTTCCGGACAGAGCTATTCGGACAGCCCCAAGGCCATCTATGAGCGGATGCGCACCGACCCCCGGTTTCAGGACTGGGAATTTATCTGGGTGTTCAAGGGTGCGGAGCGGTACCGGGGGGAGTACGGCGTGTCCGTGGGCTTCCCAGTGGAAGACAGGCGCACCAGGGTGGTGGAATACTTCACCCCGGCCTATGAAGCCGCCCTGGGGACGGCGAAATACTGGGTGTTCAACTACCGGGTGAACGAGTATATCTATCCCCGGGCCGACCAGGTCTACATCGAGTGCTGGCACGGCACGCCCTTGAAGCGGCTGGGCCATGACCTCTCCCTGGGGGGGAACGTGTACAACTCTCTGGAGGAGGTCTTTCGGAAGTTCGATTTGGACCGGGAGAAGATGACCTACCTCCTGTCCCCCTCCCCCTTCGCCTCGGAGAAATTCTCATCCGCCTGGGATTTGCAGAAGCACCACCGGGAGTCCGCCCTGCTGGAGGTGGGCTATCCCAGGAACGACTTCCTGGTGAACGCCACCCCAGAGGACGTGGCCGCCATCAGGGCCAGGCTGGGGCTGGACAGGCCGGGGGGCAAAAAAGTCATCCTTTACGCCCCCACCTGGCGGGATAACCAGCGCAGCACAGAGGAGGGCGGCTTCACCTACGAGCTGGGGCTGGACTTTCAGAAGCTGCGCCAGGCATTGGGGGAGGAGTACGTCGTCCTGTTCCGGGCCCACTATCTGGTGGCCAATCAGTTTGACTTTGCCAGCTTTGCGGGCTTCGTCTACGACGTCTCCGGTTATCCGGACATCAACCATCTGTATCTGACGGCGGATCTGCTGATCACCGACTACTCCTCCGTGTTCTTTGACTACGCCATCCTCCACAAGCCCATGCTGTTCTATATGTACGATCTGGCGGCCTACCGGGACGAGATTCGGGGCTTCTATATGGGTCTGGAGGAGCTGCCCGGCGCCATTGTGGAGCGGGAGGAGGATTTGGTGCCCGCCATCCGGGAAACCATGGCCTCCGCCGCCTACGATGAGAAATACCGCGCCTTCTGTGCCAAATTCGCCCCGCTGGAGGACGGCCACGCCGCCGACCGGGTCATCGACGCCCTGCTGGCGGCAGGGGAACGGAAGGGAAACAGGGAGGGAAGGCCTTGAGCGGACTGAAAAACACCCTCTACGATTTGGTGGAGCACTGGACGCCGGTGCGCAGGGCCGCCCGGGACGCTGTGACGGCCCTGCGCCGCCTTCAATTCTGGCAGCAGACCCGGAACTGCGTGATGCAGGAGGATTTGGTGCTGTTCTGCACCTTCGGCGGGAAGGGCTACTCGGACAGCCCCAGGGCGGTGTATCAGGCCATGCTGGCCGACCACCGGTATGACGGCTACCGCTTTGTCTGGGCCTTTCAGCAGCCGGAGCGGTTCCCCCAGGTGGCGGCCATGCCCCGGACGGAGGTGGTGGCCTACGGCAGCCAGGCATACAACCGGAAGATGGCGGAGGCCAAATACTGGGTGCTGAACTTCCGGGTGGCGGACCACATCTGGCCGAAGGAGGGACAGGTGTACGTCCAGTGTTGGCACGGCACGCCCCTGAAGCGGCTGGGCTACGACATCCGGGAGGAGAGCAACGCCAACAGCATGAACAGCCTGGCGGAGATTCGCCAGAAGTACGACCTGGACGCCGCCAAGCTGACCTGGCTCCTGTCCCCGTCCCCCTTCGCCACGGAGGTGTTCACCTCCGCCTGGAATCTCAAGGCCAGGGGCAGGGAGGGGGCGATTCTGGAGCTGGGCTATCCCCGGAACGACTTTTTGAAGAACTGCACCCCGGCGGAGCTGGACGCCATCCGCAGCCGTCTGGGGCTGACGGAGGAGCAGCTCCACGGGCGGAAGGTGCTGCTCTACGCCCCCACCTTCCGGGACAACCAGCATCAGGGGGGCGGCTACCGCTACACCCCTCAGGTGGACTTTCAGCGACTGCGGAGAGAACTGGGGGAGGACTATGTGCTGCTCTTCCGGGCCCACTATCTGGTGGCCAGCGCCTTCGACTTCTCGGCGTATGGCGGCTTCATCCGCAACGTGTCGGACTATCCCGACATCAACGACCTGTATCTGGTGGCGGACGCGCTGATCACTGACTACTCTTCCGTGTTCTTTGACTACGCCATCCTGGGCCGTCCGGAGATCTTCTATATGTACGACCTGGAGGACTACCGGGACACCATCCGGGGCTTCTACCTGGGTCTGGAGGAGCTGCCCGGCCCCATCGTGCAGACGGAGGAGGAACTGATTGCTGCCATCCGCAGGGCCTGGACGGACCGCAGCTATGACCAGCGGTATGCCCGCTTCACCCGCCGATTCAATCCTCTGGAGGACGGGCAGGCGGCGCAGCGGCTGGCCCAGGCGGTGTTTCCCACGGAAACCGGGGGAGAAAACGGCTGACGGCTGGGCAAAACTGCCAAAGCGGGGGTAAAAATCCGTTCTTTTCCCTGAAAAGAGACGAAATTTATACTGCGGAAAGAAATCCCTTGCATTACGGCGGGGGTTGTGTTAGAATAGGATTGTTAAGGTAGCGTCAATGATAAGAGTGGAGTTTCGGCTCCGCTCTTTCTTTTGAGATTTTTCCGCAGGCAGTGGGGGTTCTTTCCGTTGTGGGCCTGCGGCGTCGAAGGGTAGGATAAGATGAAAAAAGTGACGGAACTGACCGCGGAGCTGGCGGCCCCCTTCATTGAGGCGGCAGGCTGTACCCTGTGGGACGTGGAATATGTCCGGGAGGGGGGCGCCTGGTACCTGCGGGTGTATATCGACTGCGAGGGCGGCGTGAACATCGACCAGTGCGAGCAGGTACACCGGCCCCTGGGGGATGCCCTGGATGAGGCGGACCCCATCGAGGGAAGCTATATTCTGGAGGTCTGCTCCGCCGGGTGCGACCGGGCGCTGAAAAAGCCGGAGCACTTCGCCGCCTGCATGGGGCAGGAGGTGGAGGTGCGCCTCTATCGCCCCCTGAACGGCAGCAAGGAGTACCGGGGCACCCTGACCGGTTACGACCAGGGGGATGTGACCATCGAGACCTCTGAGGGCGAGGCGGTGCGCTTTGCCAAAAAGGAGCTGGCGCTGGTGCGCCTCTATGTTGACTTTTAAAGAATTGAATTCAGATAGGAGTGTAGCTGTGACATGGCAAAACGTGCAGTAAAAAAGGGCCCCACGCCGGAAGAGGACGCAAAGGAGTTCTTTGCGGCGCTGGATCAGATCGAAGAGGAACGGGGCATCCCCAAGTCCTATATGCTGGAGAAGATCGAGCAGGCCCTGATCACCGCTTATAAGCATGACCACGACAAAATCACGGATAACGTCTCCGTGATCTTCAACGAGGAAAAGGCGGACATCCGCATGGTGGTGCGCCGGGACGTGGTGGAGGAAGTGGACAATCCGGACACCGAGATCTCTCTGGAGGAAGCCCGCCAGAGTCTGCCCGACGTCCAGCTGGGGGACGTGGTGAAGAAGAAGATCAAAATCAAGAACTTCGGCCGGGTGGCGGCCCAGACCGCCCGCCAGGTCATCGTCCAGGGAATCCGGGAGGCGGAGCGGAATATGGTCTTTGACGCCTTCAACGAAAAGACGAAAGAGATGCTCTCCGGCACCGTGTCCCGCACCGACCCCCGCACCGGGGCACTGTATGTGAGGCTGACGGCGGGGAAGGAAAAGACCGACGCCCTGCTGTCCGCCAGCGAGCAGGTCAAGGGCGAGTATTACAGCGAGGGGGACCGCATCCGCGTCTATGTGGTGGAGGTGCGCCGCACCACCCGGGGCACCCAGGTGGTGATCTCCCGCACCCATGCGGGGCTGGTGAAGCGGCTCTTTGAGCTGGAGGTGCCGGAAATCTTTGACGGCGTGGTGGAGATCAAATCCATCGCCCGGGAGGCCGGCAGCCGCACCAAGATGGCCGTCTGGTCCAACGACCCGGAGGTGGACCCCATCGGCGCCTGCGTGGGCACCCGGGGCGCCCGTGTCAACGCCATTGTGGAGGAGCTTCACGGCGAAAAGGTGGATATCATCAAATACAGCGAGGATATGAGCACCTACATCGCCGCAGCCCTGGCCCCTGCGTCGGTGCTCAGCGTGACCATGGTGGAGGAGAAGAGCTACCGCGTGGTGGTGCCCGACGACCAGCTGAGCCTGGCCATCGGTAAGGAGGGCCAGAACGCCCGCCTGGCTGCCCGGCTCACCGGCTGCAAGATCGACATCAAGAGCCTCTCCGCCGCCCAGGAGGAGGACGCCCGGGCCGACGCCCTGCCGGAGGAGGAACCGACGGAGGACGAGGCGGAGGCCCTGCTGGCCGATGAGGCCGAGGCCGCCGCGGAACAGGACGACGACCTGTTCGTTGAGGAATAACGCGCAGCCCGCTGCGCCCAACGGGAGGAGGGAAGCCTCATGCCAAAAAAATCCCCATGCGGCAATGTGTCGGCTGCCGGGAGATGAAGCCCAAGCGGGAACTGATCCGGGTGGTGAAAAGCCCGGAGGGGGAGCTGTCCCTGGATTTCCGGGGCAAGAAGCCCGGACGGGGCGCTTACGTCTGCCCCAACCCCGCCTGCCTGAAAAAGGCGAAAAAGTCCAACGCACTGGGCCGCGCCTTTGAGGTGGCCATCCCCGCGGAGGTCTATGACGCGCTGGAAGCGCAGATGGCCCAGAGGGACGGGGATGGATAGCCGGTTTCTGTCCCTGTTGGGGCTGTGCAAACGGGCGGGGAAGCTGGCCGCCGGGGAGACGCTGGTGCTGGAGGCCATCGAGGCCCACAAGGCCCGGCTGGTGCTGGTGACGGAGGACTGTTCCCCCCGCTCCCTGCGGAAGCTGACCAATGCCTGCGGCGACCGGATTCCCCTGATGCAGGTGGCTCTCAGCCGGGCCGCCCTGGGCAGCGCCCTGGGCTGGGAGGCCTGCGCGGCTGTGGCCGTGGAGGACGGGGGCTTCGCCGCCCGTCTGGCCGCTCTCGTGGCCCAGGCCCAGCCGGAGTACGCGCCCCTGGCGGAGGCGGTAGCCGTCCGGCAGGAGAAGCTGCTCCGCAGAAAAAAAGAGAAGCCCCGGAAGAAGCGGTAACGCCGCACTTCCAGGCGTTCCTGAACGTACCACTCCCTTTGGGAGTTCACGCAATATCGCAGGCGCTGCCGCCGGACCGGGGGCGGCGTCGGGCGGTATGGATTGTAGGAGGTGGCTGATTTTAGTATGGATAACAAGTATAGGGTTCGCGAGGTAGCGAAGGATTTCACCCTGAACGGGAAGGCAATCGGCAACAACGCGGTGAAGGATATTTTGACCAAATACGCCTCCGCCCCCAGCAGCACCCAGGCGGTGCTGAGCGAGAGCGAGCTTGCCATCCTTTTTGACTACCTGACGCTGAACAATCAAATTGACGATTTGGCGGAGGTGTTCGCGGAGGCGGCCCCGGCCAAGCCTGCCCAGGAGGAGCAGGCTCAGAAGAAGCCGAAGAAGCCCGCCCCCGCCAAGGGCGGCAAGCAGGAGGGAACCAGGAGCGCCCCTGCGGAGCAGCAGCCCAAGGCGGCGAAGGCGCCTGCCAAAGGCGCTGCCAGGCCCCAGCCCCAGACCCCGGCCAAGCAGCCGGAGGCTCCGAAGCCCCAGGAGGGCAAGGAGGCCAAGGAGAGCAAAGCCCAGCAGACCGCCAGCCGTGTGCCCCAGAAGAAGGTGGTCAACACCCGCAA
Organism: Clostridiales bacterium; assembly: GCA_021202775.1. Taxonomy (GTDB): domain Bacteria; phylum Bacillota; class Clostridia; order Oscillospirales; family Oscillospiraceae; genus Onthomonas. The sequence goes on from JAJQCJ010000109.1 coordinate 35,570, forward strand.
CAACGTGGATGTGAACCTGGGCCGCTACGATGCCCACCTGGATGAGCTGGCCCCGGACCATGCGGACCGGATGGTCAGCGGCAAGCAGAAGATCTCCTCCAAGCGCTCCCAGCAGCAGCGCACGGGCAAGCAGTCCGCCAAGCGCCGCCAGGAGGAGCAGCAGCAGCGCCTGCGCAGGATGCAGCAGGAGGCCGCCCGGAAGGCCCCCGTGAAGGTGCAGATCCCCGATGAGATCACCGTGGGTGAGCTGGCCCTCCGGATGAAGAAGTCCGCCGCCGAGGTGGTGAAGAAGCTGATCTCCGAGGGGGTCATGGCCTCCGTCAGCGATACGATTGATTTCGACACCGCCGCCATCGTGGCCGAAGAACTGGGCTGCAAGGTGGAGCATGAGGTGGTGGTCACCATTGAGGAGCGGCTCATCGACACCACGGAGGACGCCGAGGCCGATCTGGTGCCCCGGGCCCCGGTCATCGTGGTCATGGGCCACGTAGACCACGGCAAGACCTCCCTGCTGGACTATATCCGTTCCTCCAGCGTGGCCTCCGGCGAGGCGGGCGGCATCACCCAGGCCATCGGCGCCTATCAGGTGAAGGTGCAGGATAAGATGGTCACCTTCCTGGACACACCGGGCCATGAGGCGTTCACCGCCATGCGTGCCCGGGGCGCCATGGTGACGGACATCGCCATCCTGGCGGTGGCCGGCAACGACGGCATCATGCCCCAGACCATCGAGGCCATCAACCACGCCAAGGCGGCGGAGATTCCCATTGTGGTGGCCGTCAACAAGATGGACCTCCCCGGCGCCGACGCGGAAAAGGTGAAGCAGGAGCTGACCAAGTACGACCTGCTGGCCGAGGACTGGGGCGGCGACACCATTGTGGTGCCCATCTCCGCCAAGACCGGCCAGGGCATTGACGAGCTGCTGGAGAACGTGCTGCTGGTGGCCGAGATGCGGGAGCTGAAGGCCAACCCCAACCGGGCCGCCAAGGGCAGCGTCATCGAGGCCCGGCTGGATAAGGGCCGCGGCCCCATCGCCACCCTGCTGGTGCAGAACGGCACTTTGAAGGTGGGCGATGTCATCATCGCCGGGACGGCTGTGGGCCGCGTCCGGGCCATGACCGACTACCGTGGCCGCCGGCTGAAAACCGCAGGCCCCTCCGTGCCGGTGGAGATCACCGGTATGTCCGAGGTGCCCGGTGCTGGCGACGACTTCTACGCCGTGGCCGATGAGCGCATGGCCCGTGAGCTGGCCGAGCAGCGCAAGCAGGAGCAGAAGGCTGCCGCCGCTGCCCCTGTGGCTAAGAAGGTCAGCCTGGACGATCTGTTCAGCCAGATCAGCGCCGGCGATGTGAAGGATTTGAACATCATCGTCAAGGCGGACGTCCAGGGCAGTGTGGAAGCGGTGAAGGAGAATCTGGAGAAGATTTCCAACGACGAGGTGCGGGTCCGTGTCATCCACGGCGGCGTGGGCGCCATCAACGAGAGCGACGTCATGCTGGCCTCCACCTCCAACGCTATCATCGTGGGCTTCAACGTCCGCCCGGAGCCGGTGGCCAAGAGCATGGCCGAGCGGAACAAGGTGGATATGCGGATGTACCGGGTCATCTACGAGTGCATCGAGGAGATCGAGGCCGCCATGAAGGGCCTGCTGGCCCCCAAGTACAGGGAAGTGGAGCTGGGCCGGGTGGAGGTCCGCCAGGTCTACAAGATCACCAACGTTGGTATGGTGGCCGGCTCCTATGTGCTGGAAGGCAAGGCCACCCGCTCCGCCAAGGTGCGGCTGGTGCGGGACGGCGTCGTGATCTACGAGGGCGAGATCGCCTCCCTCCAGCGCTTCAAGGACTCCGTCCGGGAGGTGGCCGCCGGGTACGAGTGCGGCATCACCCTGGAGAAGTTCAGCGACGTCAAGGTGGGCGACATCCTGGAGTGTTACGAAATGCAGGAGATCGAGCAGTGAGCCGGTCTGCCTGCCCGGCAAGGCTTGCCTGCATCGGAGCGCATTGCTCCGGTGCAGGCAGTTTTTATCGGCCAAGGCCCGGTGATTCGTGACGCCGGTTGCCAAACCCCGCGTTGTAAACCGCCCAAAAGTGTGCTATACTACTGCTGTCTACGATTTTTTGATGTTGGGATGTGAACCTATGAAACTGATGGCAATCGACGGCAACTCCATTGTGAACCGCGCCTTTTACGGCGTGAAACCGCTCTCCACCCGGGACGGGCGGTATACCAACGCCATTTACGGATTCCTGACCATTTTGTTGAAGCTCCTGGACGAGGAGCAGCCGGAGGGGCTGTGCGTCACCTTTGACCGGAAGGCCCCCACCTTCCGGCACACGGCCTATGAGGGGTACAAGGCCAACCGACACCCCATGCCGGAGGAGCTGGCCCAGCAGATGCCGGTGCTGAAAGAGGTGCTGGCGGCCATGAACATCCCCATGTACGAGCTGGACGGCTGGGAGGCAGACGACCTGCTGGGCACCATCTCCCGGCGGAGCGAGGCGGCGGGGTGGGACTGCGTCATCTCCACCGGCGACAAGGATTCCCTCCAGCTGGTGACAGACCACACCACGGTGAAGCTGGTCACCTCCCGCATGGGCCAGACCACCACCACCAACATGACCCCGGAGGTGTTTCGGGCGCAGTACGGCTTCGACCCCATCCACATGATCGACCTGAAAGCCCTGATGGGGGATTCCTCGGACAACTACCCTGGCGTGAAGGGCATTGGGGAAAAGACCGCCATGGGGCTGGTGCAGCAGTACGGCAGCGTGGAGGAGCTTTATGCCCGCTTTGACGAGATTCCCCTGAAACCCGCCCAGCGCAGGCGGCTGGACGAGGGCCGGGAGGACGCGAAATTGAGCTACGACCTGGCCACCATCCGCACCGACGCCCCCATCGACTTCGCGCCGGAGCAGACGCTGCGCCGCGGCTATGACAACGACAGGCTCTACGCCCTGTTTTTGGATTTGGAGTTCTCCAAGCTGATCGCCCGGTTCGGGCTGACCCCGCCGGAGGCGTCTCCGGTGGAGGCTCAGGAGGAGCCGGAGGTTCACGCGGAAGTGGTGGAGGTGCTGACGGAGGAGCAGTTCCGGGCCATCCTCCCCAAATGGCAGGGGGCGGACTATGTGGTGGTGCTGCCCAGAGATGGCCTGGATGAAATAACGGTCAGCTGGGAGGAGAGCACAGCCCGGTCCTGTCTCTGCGACATCCGCTGGAGCCGCTATCAGGGGGACTACAACGCCCTGCTCCGGGCGCTGTTCTCCAAAGAGGTACCTAAGGCGGCCCACTGCGTCAAGGAGCTGTGCAACCGGCTGCTGGGGCAGGGGCTGCCGGCGGAGGGCTTCGTCTTTGACACGGCCCTGGGGGCCTACCTGCTGGAGCCCACGGCGGGGAGCTACGACCTGCACCGCCTGGCTATGACCTATTTCAAGCGGGATATGGAGTCCGGCGCGCAGAAACAGGCTGACGACGGCTTCCAAACGCTGTCCGGCGACCTGAAAGATCAGACCGCATGGTATGAGGACAATGCTCTCATCGCCGCCCTCTGTCAGGCGGAGGGGGAGAAGCTGGAGGAGTACCGTTTAACGCCCGTCCTGACTGACATTGAGATGCCCCTCTGCCCGGTGCTGGCGGAGATGGAGCGGGCCGGTGTGCTGGTGGACCGGCAGGCGCTGGTGTCCTTTGGGGAGATGCTGCAAACCGGCATCGCCGCCGCACAGTCCGCCATCTACGGCTATGCGGGGGAGGAGTTTAACATCAACTCCCCGCAGCAGCTGGGGCATATTCTGTTTGATAAGCTCCAGCTGCCTGCCTACAAAAAGACCCGGCGGGGTTACTCCACCTCCGCCGAGGTGCTGGAGAAATTGCAGGGCCATCACCCCATCATCGGGGAGATTCTGGAATACCGCCAGCTGACCAAACTGAAATCCACCTATGTGGACGGTCTGACCAAGGTCATCGAACCGGACGGCCGCATCCGCACCTCCTTCCAGAACACCGTCACCGCCACAGGGCGGCTGTCCTCGGTGGAGCCGAATTTGCAGAACATCCCCGTCCGCACCCCCCTGGGGGCGGAGATGCGGAAGATGTTCATCGCCGCCCCCGGCAACGTGCTGGTGGATGCGGACTACTCCCAGATCGAGCTGCGGCTGCTGGCCCACATCGCGGACGACAAGGCCATGCAGGAGGGCTTCAACAGCCTTGGGGTGGACATCCACACCGCCACCGCCGCCCAGGTATTCGGCGTACCGGTGGAGGAGGTCACCCGGGAGATGCGCTCCGCCGCCAAGGCGGTGAATTTCGGCATTGTCTACGGCATCTCCGCCTACTCCCTGTCTCAGGACCTCCACGTCACCGTGGCGGAGGCCAAGGACTATATGGAGCGATACTTCGCCACTTATTCCGGCGTCCGGGCCTATCAGAAGGCGGTGGTGGAGCAGGCGAAGGCGGACGGCTACGTCTCCACCCTGGCGGGGCGGCGGCGCTGGCTGCCGGAGCTGAAGAGCAGCAACTATAACCTCCGCTCCTTCGGGGAGCGGGTGGCGCTGAATATGCCCATCCAGGGTACGGCGGCGGACATCATCAAGCTGGCCATGATCCGGGTGCAGAACCGGCTGAAGGCGGAGGGCCTGCGGGGCCGGCTGGTGCTGCAGGTCCACGATGAGCTGATTGTGGAGTGCCCGGAGGCGGAGGGAGCGCAGGTGGCCCGGCTGCTGGAGGAAGAAATGGAACAGGTCATCACCCTGAAGGTGCCCCTGGTGGCCGAGGCCAAGGTGGGCCACAGCTGGGCGGACGCCCATTGATGGGCCTGAAAAGGCAGAATTGTGAGGAATCGCCATGAATTTTGTACCATATAATGCCAGCATTGCCAAACGGGAGCCGGTGGGCTACCGCCTGCTCCCCATGGACAGGGACACTGCGGAGCAGGTGGCCCAAATCGAGGCCCAGAATTTCTCCCACCCCTGGACGCTGGAGATGCTGGAGGAGGAGCTGGAGAACCCCCTGTCCTCCTTCATCGTGGCCTACGGCAGCAACGGCGTGGTGCTGGGCTATGCCGGGCTGACGGTGGTGGCCGGCGAGGGCTATATCAATAACATCGCCGTCCGGCAGGAGTACCGGAAGCAGGGGGTGGCCTCGGCGCTGCTGGAGGTGTTTTTGAAGTTTGGCCGGGCGCAGAACCTGTCCTTCCTGACGCTGGAGGTGCGTCCGTCCAATATTGCGGCCAAAAACCTTTATATGAAGCACGGATTTGCCCAGGTGGGCCGCCGGAAGGACTACTATGACGACCCCAAAGAGGACGCTCTGATCATGACGCTGGACTTCCGGACGGAAGGGGAGGGAACGGTATGATACTGCTGGCCGTGGAATCCTCCTGCGACGAGACCGCCGTAGCGGTGGTGGAGGACGGGCGCAAAGTGCGGTCCGACGCCATCGCCTCTCAGGTGGATATGCACACGATTTACGGCGGCGTGGTGCCGGAGATCGCCTCCCGCAAGCACCTGGAGGCCATCTATCCGCTGGCGGACCAGGCCCTCCGGGATGCAGGCGTCACCCGGCGGGATATCGACGCCGTGGCCTGCACCTATGCCCCCGGCCTCATCGGGGCGGTGCTGGTGGGGGTGAACTTCGCCAAAAGCGCGGCCTACGGCCTGGGGGTGCCCCTGGTGCCGGTACACCACGTCCGGGGCCACATCGCCGCCAACTACATCACCCACCCGGACCTGGAGCCCCCCTTCCTGTGCCTCTGCGTCTCCGGCGGCAACACCCTGCTGGTGGACGTCCAGGACTACACCAAAATGCGCCTCCTGGGGGCCACCCGGGACGATGCGGCGGGGGAGTGCTTTGACAAGGTGGCCCGGGTGCTGGGCATTGGCTACCCAGGCGGCGGCCCCATGGATCGGCTGAGCCAGGGGGGCGACCCCAACCGGTACCGCCTGCCCCGGTCAAAGGTGGGCGGCGCGCCTTTGGATATGTCCTTCTCCGGGCTGAAAACGGCGGCGCTGAACCTGATTCACAACGCCCGGCAGAAGGGGGAAGAGCTGAACCTGCCCGACTTCGCCGCCAGCTTCGCCGCCGCCGTTGCGGACGAGCTGGTGCCCCGGGCCATGCTGGCCTCAGAGGAGCTGGGCTATGGCAAGGTGGCCTGCGCCGGCGGGGTGGCCGCCAACTCCACCATTCGCGCCCGGCTGGAGGAGGCCTGCGCCCGGCGGGGGGACCGGCTGTACCTGCCGAAGCTGTCCCTCTGCGGGGACAACGGGGCCATGATCGGCTGTCAGGGCTACTATGAGTTTTTGGCGGGCAATCTTGGGGACAGCAGCCTGAACGGCTACGCCAACCGGGAGATCGGCCTGGACTGCCCTGCTCCCTGGAGAAAATAGAACAATATCATGCATGAAACAAGCATGATATTGTTCTATCTGCAACGCGGCCCGGAGCGGAACGGAAAATTTTTCCCTAGGCGCAACCGTCGGTTGACAAAGTGCAAGGCCGGGATGGTGGCGGCGCAACCGCCCCATCTGCTATCATAACGCCATCACTTTAAGGAGGCGTTCATTATGAACCTGGCAGACAGAATTCAGGCGTTACGGAAGGCAAAGGGGATTTCCCAGGAAGAGCTGGCGGAGCAGGCCGGGGTATCCCGGCAGGCCGTCTCGAAATGGGAGAGCGGCCAGAGCACCCCGGAGCTGGAGAAGCTCATTTTGCTCAGCGACTGCTTCGGCGTCACCACCGACTATCTCTTAAAGGGGACGGAGCCCGTCCCCGCCGCACCGGAGCAGCCGGAGCATCGGACAGACGCCCGCATCTTCACCGTCGTCGCCACGGCCTGCAACCTTGTGGGGCTGGTGATCGCAATCTGCATCTGGGTCGCCTGGCAGACGGTGGCGTCTGTGGCGGTGGGCTTTGTCCTCATGGCCATCGGCTGCGCCGTCTTTGCCGTGGGGCAGTATGTTGGTGTGCAGAAGCAGGAGGCAAAGGAACTTTTTGCACTGCTGAACGTGTGGTCGCTGACCCTGATGCCGATTTCCTGTGTGTTCAACATGATAGACGGGGTGCTGGGTGGCTTTTCCTGGCAGCTGATGCCGATTCCGGAGCTGAGCAATTCCCTTCTGAGCTACTGCCTGTGCTGGCTGGCGTACCTGGCCCTTTGTATTGGGACGGATGTTGTTGTTTTGGACAACCGGAAGGAGCGGCGCTCCTCCGAAAAATAAATCATTATACTGCTATAATCGGGCGGTATTTTGAAATTTCTCTGATATTGAGGGCGAAGAACCTCCCTTTTTCGGCTGTGTTCTGCGGCATTTGACCGCTGTGACCGGCCCAACCGGCGGGGGCAGACGCCGCCGGACTGGACAGCCGGAGAGGGCAGAATGCCTCCGAAAATCAGAACAGCATCATAAATAAAACGGACAGTATCATGAATTTTTAACGTGTATTGGGGCGTGATGAGGACACTATGAAAGGTGATTTTACCCAGGGGAAGATGTGGCGGAACATTCTGGCCCAGGCGGTGCCGCTGACGGTGGCCCAGCTGGTGCAGGTACTCTACAACATTGTGGACCGCATTTATATCGGCCACCTGCCGGGGGAAGGGGAGCTGGCCCTCACCGGCATTGGCATTTCCGCCCCCATCGTGACCCTCATCAGCGCCTTCACCCTGCTGTTCGGTCAGGGCGGCGCACCTCTCTGCGCCATTGCGGAGGGGGCCGGGAATCAGGACCGGGCACAGCGCATCTTCGGCAACACCCTCTCCCTGCTGCTGGGGACTTCGGCGGTGGTGCTGGCGGTCTGCCTGATCTTTGAGCGGCGGATTCTGTTCCTGTTCGGGGCCAGCGAGGAGACCTACGCCTACGCCCACCAGTATTTTTCCGTCTACATTCTGGGGACGGTTTGCGTCATGTTCAGCACCGGCATGAACGGCTTCATCAATTTGCAGGGCTATCCCCGCATCGGCATGCTGACCACGGTGCTGGGGGCGGTCATCAACCTGGTGCTGGACCCGATCTTCATCTTCGGGCTGAACCTGGGCATCACCGGCGCGGCGACAGCCACGGTGCTGGCTCAGACGGTGTCCGCCCTGTGGGTGCTGCAATTTTTCCTGAGCAAAAAATCCCGGCTCCGCGTCCGCCGGGCCGACCTGGCGGTGCAGCCCAAGCTGGCCAGAGAAATCACCACCCTGGGCCTCACCGGGTTCATGATGTCCGCCACCAACTCGCTGGTGCAGATCGTCTGCAACCAGATGCTGGGCGCCTACGGCGGCGACCTGTACATCAGCGTGATGACCGTTCTGAACTCTGTGCGGGAGCTGTTCACCCTGCCGGTGCAGGGACTGACCTCCGGGGCGCAGCCGGTGCTGGGCTACAACTACGGCGCGAAGGACCACGGCCGGGTGCGGCAGGGCATCGCCTTCATGACGGCCCTGGGCTTTGCCTATACCCTGGTGGCCTGGCTGGCGATTCTGCTGCTGCCCCGCACCTTTGTGGGGCTCTTCACCACGGACAGCGCCCTGCTGGACAGCGGGGCAGAGGCCATCCGGATTTACTTCTTCGCCTTCGTGTTCATGTCGCTGCAATTTTCCGCCCAGTCCACCTTTGTGTCCCTGGGAAGGGCGAAATCCGCCGTGTTCTTCTCCATTTTCCGGAAGGTGATCCTGGTGGTGCCGCTGACCCTGCTGCTGCCCCGGTGGATGGGGGTGTATGGGGTGTTTGTGGCGGAGCCCATCTCCAATGTCATTGGCGGGCTGGCCTCCTTCACCACCATGCTGGTCACCGTCTGGCGGCCTCTGGGCCGGGAGGCAGGGCCGACGGCCCCTTCCCTTGCGGAGAATCAAAAATCTCCCTTTGAGAACCGTTCGTGAATCTTTTCAAAATTCGACTTGCATTTTTATCGGAAAAGAGCAGTTTAAACGAAGTTCTCACCGGGCAAAAATGCAGGCTTGACAGGACAAGCTTGCACGGAGTATACTGTCACCATCAGAAAGACAAGGACGTCAGAAACCTCTGAATCGTCCTTGTCTTTCTCTTTTTTGCGGGTTTCCGCAAGGTTTGGCAGCCACATTGTTCCAGATACTGCGGGGCAGTGTGTGCAAAGACTACGCTTTTCATGAAAGGGAGAGTTTTTATGGATGCAGTATTTAACGTATGGTACCTGATCGGCGCCGCACTGGTGTTCTGGATGCAGGCCGGCTTTGCCATGGTGGAGGCAGGCTTCACCCGGGCCAAGAACTCCGGCAACATCATCATGAAGAACCTGATGGACTTCTGCATTGGTACCGTGGTGTTCATTCTCATCGGGTTCAGCCTGCTGCTGGGGGAGGATGTGGCCGGCCTCATCGGTAAGCCCGGCTTTGACATCTTCACCGCTTACGAGGGGTTCAACTTCTCGGAGTTCGTGTTCAACCTGGTGTTCTGTGCCACCACCGCCACCATCGTCTCCGGCGCCATGGCGGAGCGCACCAAGTTCCTGTCCTATTGCATTTACTCCGCGGTGATCTCCGCGCTGATCTACCCCATCGAGGCTCACTGGATTTGGGGCGGCGGCTGGCTGGCGCAGCTGGGCTTCCATGACTTCGCCGGTTCCTGCGCCATCCACATGGTAGGCGGCATCTCCGCCCTCATCGGCGCAAAGATGCTGGGTCCCCGTATCGGCAAGTTCACCAAGCAGAAAGACGGCTCCATCCAGGTGGGCAGCTTCCCCGGACATAATCTGCCCCTGGGCGCCCTGGGCGTGTTCATCCTGTGGCTGGGCTGGTACGGCTTCAACGGCGCCGCCGCCACCAGCGTGGAGCAGCTGGGCTCCATCTTCCTGACCACCACGGTGGCCCCCGCCGTGGCCACCGTCACCTGCATGATCTTCACCTGGCTGAAGTACGGCAAGCCTGACGTCTCCATGTGCCTGAACGCCTCCCTGGCCGGCCTGGTGGGCATCACCGCCCCCTGCGATGTCACTGATTGTCTGGGCGCTGCCATCATCGGCATTGTGTCCGGCCTGCTGGTCTGCTTCGGCGTGTGGCTGCTGGACTACAAGCTCCGCATTGACGACCCCGTAGGCGCTGTGGCCGTCCACTGTCTAAACGGCATGTGGGGTACCATCGCCGTGGGGCTGTTCGCCACCACCTCTGCCCCTGGCAATGACACGCTGGTTGGCCTGTTCTACGGCGGCGGCTTCGGCCTGCTGGGGACCCAGCTGCTGGGCCTGATTTCTGTGGCCGCATGGACCGCCGTCACCATCACGCTGACCTTCTTCATCATCGAAAAGACTGTGGGCCTCCGCGTCTCCGCCGAGGAGGAAGTCCAGGGCCTGGACCCCACCGAGCACGGCCTGACCAGCGCCTATGCGGACTTCGCTCCCATGCCCCACTATTCCGGCAGCGGCCTGCCTGCGGCGGTCACCGGCGCAGTGCCTGTGGAGGCCGCCGTACCCGTGGAGGTCAGGAGCGCCCCGGCCGCGGCGTCGGAGCCTGTCCCCGCCGGCGAGAAGATCACCAAGCTGGAGATCGTGGTGAAGCAGGAGCGGTTCCCCGCTCTGAAGGACGCCCTGATGGAGGCCGGTGTCACCGGTATGACCGTCACCAACGTCCTGGGCTGCGGCGTCCAGAAGGGCCGCCCCGAGTACTACCGCGGCGTTGTGCATGAGGCCACCCTGCTGCCCCGGATGCAGGTGGAAGTGGTGGTCAGCACCATCCCGGTGGAGACCATCATCGACACCGCCAAGAAGGTGCTGTACACCGGTCACTACGGCGACGGCAAGATCTTCGTCTACGACGTGGAGAACGTGGTCAAGATTCGTACCGGCGAGGAGGGCATCAGCGCCCTCCAGGACGAGGAGCAGTATTAACCCCTTCCCCGCTGCCCCCGGGCAGCACGCAGCGTAACCCCTCAGCAAAAGAACACCAGACGGACGGGAGACCGTTCGTCTGGTTTCTTTGCGTCTGGCAGGCAAAAGCCGTGCCGACCTGCTTTTTTTACTTTGCGACGGTCATGAACCATTCCACCGTCTGGGGGTCGTAGTGGGAGAAAAACAGGCTCTGGGCCGTGTCCAGCCCTTCCAGCCGGGCCATGTCCTCCGGGCTCAGCGTGAAGTCAAAGACGTTGAAGTTCTCCACCATGCGCTCCCGGTGGGTGGACTTGGGAATCACCACCACGCCGCTCTGGAGCAGGAAGCGGAGGGCCGTCTGGGCCGGGGTCTTGCCATAGCCCGCCGCAACGGCGCACAGCACCGGGTTGCGAAAATAATCGTTCCTGCCCTCCGCAAAGGGGCCCCAGGATTCGATCTGCGTCCCGTAGCGCTGCATCACGGCTTTGGCGGTTCTCTGCTGCTGGAACAGGTGGGTCTCCACCTGATTCACCGCCGGAACCACTTCGCAGAAGTTGGCGATGTCAATGAAGCGGTCTGGGTAGAAGTTGGAGACGCCGATGGCCCGCACCCTGCCTGCCTGATAGGCCTCCTCCATGGCCCGATAGGTGCCGTAGTAGTCGCCAAAGGGCTGGTGAATCAGCAGCAGGTCAATGTAGTCAGTATTCAGTTTTTTCAGGGACGATTCGATGGAGCTTTTCGCCTTTTCGTAGCCCGCGTTGCTGATCCACACCTTTGTGGTGAGAAACAGCTCCTCCCGGGGAAGGCCGCACTTTTGGATTGCCGCGCCTACGCCCTCCTCGTTGTAGTAGGCCTGGGCCGTGTCAATGGAGCGGTAGCCCACGGAAATGGCGTCCAGCACGCAGCGCTCCGTGTCCTCCGGCGGGGTCTGGTAGACGCCGTACCCCAGCTGGGGCATTTTTACGCCGTTATTCAGGGTCACATAGTTCATAAGGGTTCCTCCTGTCTGATGGGATGTGGTTGCTTTACCATTTACAGTTTACAACAAAGGAAATTAGATGTACAATAGTAATATCGGAACCTGCTATTCACCAGACGAATAGCAAAAACAGGAGGCGGAAACGATGTTGAATCTGTACGAGCTGGAGCAGCTGGCCACATTCGCCCGCTGCGGGACGCTGTCCAGGACGGCGGAGGAGCTGCACATCTCCCAGCCCACGCTGACCCGCACCATGCAGCACCTGGAGGAGGCATTCGGCGTCCCCCTGTTCGTGCATGGGAAGAACCGCCTCGCCCTGAACGATACCGGCAGAAAGGCGGTGGACTGCGCCAACGCCCTCCTGTCGGAGGCGGAGCGGGCCGTTCTGCAGGTGCGCCAGTTTGACGCCCGCCTGCGCACCATTCTGGTGGAATCCTGCGCCCCGGCCCCCCTCTGGAGCCTGCTCCCCGCCCTTTCGGAGCTGTTTCCCGACAGAACCATCTCCTCCCGGCTGACAGAGCTGCCCCTGATTCTGGGCCGGGTCAGGGACAGAACCTGTGAAATCGGGATTCTGCCCTATCCCGTTGCGGACGAGGCGGTGGCCTGCCTTCCCTTTGTCCGGGAGGAGCTGTCCGTCTGCCTGCCCCCGGACCACGCCCTGGCGGGCTGCCCCTCCGTCACGCTGGAACAGCTGAACGGCTATAACTGCCTGCTGAAGTCGGACATCGGTTTTTGGAGCGACCTGTGCCGGGAGAAGATGCCCGCCTCCCGCTTTCTGGTGCAGACGGCGGAGTTTGAGTTCCGGGAGCTGGCCCGCACCTCCACGCTGCCCTATTTCGTCACGAACCTGGCCCTGGAGGAGGACTTTGTGAAGGGACGGACGGTGGTGCCCGTTTCGGACAGGGAGGCCAACGTCACCTTCCACATGATTTTCCGGAAGGAGGCGGAGGAGTATCGAAAGGTCGCCCGGCGGGTGGCCAGTGACAGAATTTGAATGATGTTCACATAGATTGTCAACCCAGGAGGAGGTATCCTATGGAGATTCGTGTACTTCGCTATTTTCTTACTGTCGCTCGGGAAGGCGGCATCAGCCGGGCGGCAGAAATCCTGCATCTCACGCAGCCAACGTTAAGCAGGCAGCTTGCGGCGCTGGAGGAAGAGGTGGGTGTTAAATTGTTTGAGCGAGGTGGCAGAAAAATTGCTCTGACCAGTGAGGGGATGCTGCTCCGCCGCAGAGCGGAGGAAATCCTCTCCCTTGTGGACAGGACGCAGCAGGAGTTGGTTCGGCAGGATGGACTGATTGAGGGAAGAATCGTCATCGGCTGCGGAGAAATGTCGGCGGTTGGGCTTCTGCCGGAGATAATTACCTCATTTCATGAGAAATATCCCCTGGTCAGCTACGATATTCTTACAGCAAATGCAGACGTTGTGAAAGACCAGATGGAAAAAGGCATTGTCGATATTGGTATCCTGCTGGAGCCAATCGATATGGAGAAGTTTGATTTTCTGCGGCTGGAACACAAAGAACATTGGGTAGTGCTGATGCGCCCGGACGACCCGCTTGCGGAAAAGGAGGCAGTTTCACCCGGGGATTTAAATGGAAAACCGTTAATCATGCCGATGCGAGCTACGGTCCGCAACGAAGTGTTTAACTGGTTTGGAGCCCAGTTTTCAGAAGCGCAAGTGCTGTTTACAAGTAACCTGGCGACCAATGGTGCGCTGATGGTGCAGGCGGGGCTCGGGTATTCTATTCTCATTGAAGGAGTGATGCCTTTTTGGGATGAGACAAAAATTGTGAAGCGTCCGCTTTCCCCTGAGATTTACTCTGACAGCGTAATTGCATGGAAGCGGGGCCAGCCAATGTCCCCAGCAATGGAACGATTTGTAGCACAGCTAAAATGCCTTTCAGGTATAACCGGCTCATGAAAATAGGCATTTGATATTCAGACGATATGGCGTTATAATAAGGACAGAAGAAAACTGGGAACCGGCCTCTCATCAACTTACGTCTGACAGGAGGGATGTCCATGACCATGCCGGAGATTGAAGCAATGCTGGCAGCAGGGGAAAAGACCACAGAAGAAAAGCTGCGCCTGCTGCAGAAGGTCCGGGCCACGCTGATGGCGGAGGTTCACGACAGGCAGCTGATGGTGGATCACGTGGATTACCTGATTTATATGCTGCAACCGCCAACGAAAAAGACAAGGAGGACACGGATATGAACCATCAAACGTTAGTGGCTTATTTTTCGGCCAGCGGCGTCACCGCAGGGGCGGCGAAGCGTCTGGCCCAGGCGGCGGGGGCGGACCTGTACGAGATCAGGCCGGAAACGCCCTACACCGATGCCGACCTGGACTGGAGGAATCCTCACTCCCGCAGCTCTGTGGAGATGAACGACCTGTCCAGCCGTCCGGCGCTGGCAGACCGGGACGCCAACATCGCCGGGTATGACACCGTCTTTCTGGGATTCCCCATCTGGTGGGGCGTGGCCCCCACCGTCGTCAACACCTTCCTGGAGAGCTATGACTTTTCCGGAAAGAAAATCGTCCTCTTCGCCACCTCCGGCGGCAGCGGCTTTGGCCGGACGGCGGAGGCGCTGAAACCGTCCGTTGCGCCGGATACGGTCATCGTGACCGGCAAGCTCCTGTCCGGCAGGGAGTCCGAAGGGAGCCTGAAAAAATGGCTCCGGACGGTGTGAGGGGGCGTTTCCCCCAGACGAAACAGACGATCAGACCATAGAACGGAGGTTCACAATGGAAAAAATTGTACAGACCGCAGGACGCAATACCCTGGGCGACTTCGCCCCGGACTTCGCCCATTTCAACGACGATGTGTTGTTCGGTGAGAATTGGAACAACCCGGACATCGACCACAAGACCCGCTGTATCATCACCGTGGTGGCCCTGATGGCCTCCGGCATCACCGATTCCTCCCTGAAATATCACCTGGAGAACGCGAAAAAGGCCGGTGTGACAAAGCAAGAGATTGCGGCCATCATCACCCACGTTGCGTTTTACGTCGGCTGGCCCAAGGGCTGGGCGGTGTTTTACATGGCGAAAGAGGTCTGGGCGGAGGACGAGGCCCCGGCGGACCCGAAGGCCGCCCACGCCGCCCAGATGGTGTTCCCCATCGGCGCACCCAACGACGCCTTTGCACAGTACTTCATCGGCCAGAGCTACCTTGCCCCCGTGTCCACGGAGCAGGTGGGTATCTTCAACGTGACCTTTGAGCCGGGCTGCCGCAATAACTGGCACATCCACCACGCCGACAACGGCGGCGGGCAGATTCTGATCTGCGTGGCCGGCCGGGGCTACTACCAGGAGTGGGGCAAGGAGGCCGTGGAGATGAAACCCGGCGACTGCATCAACATCCCCGTCGGCGTGAAGCATTGGCACGGAGCCGCCCCGGACAGCTGGTTCTCCCACCTGGCGGTGGAGGTGCCGGGGGAGAACAGCTTTAATGAGTGGCTGGAGGCTGTGGACGACAGCCAGTACGGCGCCTTGAACTGAGTATGGAAAGCGAGGCAATCAGCATGGAAGAAAAACTGAATCTGACGACAGAATGGGATAAGGTGTTCCCCAAAAGCGACAAGGTGAACCACCGCAAAGTCACCTTCCACAACCGTTACGGCATCACCCTGGCCGCTGACCTCTACGAGCCGAAGGAGGCGGCGGGGCCCCTCCCCGCCATCGCCGTCTGCGGCCCCTTCGGCGCGGTGAAGGAGCAGTCCTCCGGCCTGTACGCCCAGACCATGGCGGAGCGGGGCTTCCTGACGGTGGCCTTTGACCCCTCCTACACCGGAGAGAGTGGCGGCACCCCCCGCTACATGGCCTCCCCGGACATCAACACTGAGGACTTCATGGCGGCGGTGGACTTCCTCTCGGTTCAGGACAACGTGGACCCGGAGAAGATCGGCATCATCGGCATTTGCGGCTGGGGCGGCATGGCGTTGAACGCTGCGGCCCTGGACACCCGCATCAAGGTCACCGTCGCCTCCACCATGTACGACATGACCCGCGTCAACGCCAACGGCTACTTTGACAGCGAGGACAGCGAGGAGGTCCGGTATGAGAAGCGCAAGGCCCTCTGCGCCCAGCGCATTGCCGACTACAAGAGCGGCAGCTACGCCCTGGGCGGCGGCGTGGTGGACCCCCTGCCGGAGGATGCGCCCTTCTTCGTGAAGGACTATTACGATTATTACAAGACGAAACGGGGCTATCACCCCCGCAGCCTGAACTCCAACGGCGGCTGGAACGTGACGGGCTGCCAGTCCTTTATGAATATGCCCATTTTACAGTACAGCCAGGAAATCAGGAACGCCGTCCTCGTCATCCACGGGGAGAAGGCCCACTCCTGCTATTTCAGCCGGGACGCCTTCCAAAAGCTCACCGGCGACAACAAGGAGCTGCTGATCATCCCCGGCGCGGTGCACACCGACCTGTATGACCGGATGGACGTGATCCCCTTCGACAAGATCGAAGCCTTCATGAAGGAGTACATGGGGTAAAAAGTTTCTCAGCCTTCCGCAAATTCCGTAGATTAACGCAAAAATGCCCGCACGTCCGGTGAAAACATCCGGATGTGCGGGATTTTTGCGTCTTGGATAAACCTGACTTAGCTGAGGCCCACGAACATCTTTTGCAGGCAGTTGTACAGTGCCAGATGCCAGGAACCGATGGAGTGATACCGCATGGGGAGGATGTCAAAGGAGGTGTTGACCCCCTCGGTCAGCCGCGGCTCCACCTCCAGCAGATCCGCGTAATCCTCGATCTGTCCGGGCAGGGCGAAGTCGAAGTTGCCGCTGGTGACATAGAGGTAATGGATGGAATAGTCCGCAAATTCCTCCGACTGCAGCGTCTCCTGGAAGTACTCCGCCGTGGTGCGGCTGCCGCTGAAGGTGCCGAACCAGGAGAAGTAATCCAGACTGCCGCAGAAGGCGGAGTGATAGGTGGTCACAGCCCCCCGGGACAGACCGGCGAAGGCCCGGTGGTCCCGGCTGGCGGTGAAGCCCTCCTCGTCACAGCTCTCCGCATAGGTGGAATAGGTGGATTCAATGGCGGGCATCAGGTCGTTGCGCAGTTCCTCCCGGAAGGAGTAGGTCAGGGCGTCCAGACCGTCGGCGCAGTCGTCCTCCACGTAGAAGGTGGGGGTCACGATGATCAGCGGCTCGATGTCCCCATTTGCGATCATGTTGTCGATCATAGTCTTGTTATAGGCGTGGGTCACCAGCCAGTAGGCTTCATCGTCCCCGGTGCCGTGCATCAGGTAGAGGATGTTGTACTGCTGGCTTTCGTCATAGCCGTAGGGCAGGTAGACGTAGGCGGTTTTTTCCACGTCCCGCTGGTCGGTGGCGTAGGCCTTTGTCTGATAGGTGAACGCCTCCACCGTGCCGGGCTGGTCGCAGTCCACGCTGTCATAGGCGGAAGGCACCGCCCACAGCTCCGTCTGAGCGGCGCCCTGGGTGTTCTTGTCGATGGCCACGTTCACCATCCAGTAGGCCAGAACGGCCACGACGATGACGGCCAGGGCCACGGCGGGGGCGAGCCCCCCTTTCCGCAGCCCCTGATGCTGCCGGATGGCGAACACCGTCCCCAGGACGGCCCCCAGCAGGGCGGCGGCGGCCTGAATGGCGAAGCCGAAGTTGAACAGGGTGGTCTCCAGATAATTGGTCAGGGAAAAGAGGACGATACAGCCCACCACGTCCGCCAGCAGCAGCCAGGGGGCCCGGCTTTTCCAGGCGATGCAGGCCACCAGAATCAGCAGCGCCTCTACGATGCACATGGTGACCAGGGGCAGGGCCTTCCCCAAAAGGGCATACCGCACCACCTGGACGCACCCCACCAGCGAAATTGCCGCCAGTGCCAGGGCGGTGATGCGGTCACAGAGCAGCGCGGCGCGCCATCTTGCTGTTATCTTCATACGTTGCACCTCTCCTTCTGCGTTTCTCGGTTTCATTGTACAGACTCGGACGCTCCGGAACGGCGCATGCTCCCCCGACGCCGGCAAAGCGGCGGCCGGGAGAGTGCGCTCGAACGCATGGGAAGCGTATCAGGTTTTTCAGAAGGACGGAGCAGTTTACGCCTGCTTCTTCCGCTCCGCGATGGCGGCCTGCTCGGCGGGCAGGTTCTTCTCCACGGTGAACAGGAGTACCAGGAGGGCGTCCGCGGCGAAGGCGATGGTTTCCACCCAGATGTAGCTGATGCTGATGGTGGACTGAACGGCAGCGGTCTGTGCGGCTGCGGCGGCGTCATAGCCGGAGCCCAGCATGGCCATGAACACGGCGTTCATGATGGGGGTGGAGGCCACCATCAGGGAGCTGTAAATGCTCATGGTCAGGCCGTCGGTGCGGATGCCGTTCTTGAACTCGATATGGTCGATGACGTCGGCCAGCATGGCCAAAATCAGGTAGCAGGCGGGGGAGGAGCCCAGGCACTTCAGCGCCACGCCGATGGCCACCGGCACGATGTTGCCGCCGCCCATGCCGGCGATGACGCCGCCTACAACGCCCAGCACCATGCCGGCGAAGCAGAGGTTCCGCTTGCCAAACTTGTTGGCCAGGGGCACCACAAACAGGGCGGCCACCGCCATGGGAATGGCGCCCATGACGCTGAGCAGGGTCTGGGCTACGCCCCAGTCGCCGCCCAGGGGGGTGGCGTCGATAACCCACTGGCAGAAGTAGCTCATGGAGCCGTTCTTCATGGCACCGGCCCACTGGAACACCATGTAGAACAGGATGGTGACCCACCACCATTTCTCGCTGGTGACGGCCTTCAGCTGCTGGCCCAGCGGGGGCGCGGCGTTCTCCTGGGTGTCCCCGGAGGTCATATTTTCCTCGGTGACACGCTCACGGGTGAACTTATACTGGAGGAAGATGGTCAGGGCGGAGAAGATGGCGATGGCCAGCATCACCAGGAACCACATGGGCTGGCTGTTGCCCATGACGTTGGACACCAGGATGGGGAAGATCATGGAGCCAACGCCCATGACGCCCAGACCGGCGATGTTGGTGAAGGAGGCCAGAGAACCGCGCTGCTGGCTGTTCCGGGTGGAGACAGGCACCAGGGTGGAATTGGCGGTGTTGTAGATGGGATAGGCTACCGCGTAATAGAGGTTGTAGGCGATGGCGATCCACACCATCTTCGCCGTCTCATTCTGGAAGGGGACGACGAACATCAGCAGGCTGGCCACCGACAGGGTCAGGGCGGACAGCAGCACCCAGGGACGGGCCTTGCCGGCCAGGCAGCGGGTGCGCTCGATGAGCTGGCCCACGATCAGGTTGGCCGCCACGATGAGGATGGTGGATACCAGCTGCAGGGCGGACAGGAAGCTGGTGTCCAGCAGCAGCACGTCGGTGAAGTACTTGTTCAGGAAGCTGGTGAAGATACCGGAGGACAGCAGTGCGCCGAAGGGGCCGATCAGATAGCCCATCAGCATTTCCGGCATTTTTACGTCATCGGTCTTGATGGCAGAGGCGGCCAGAGGGGTGCTCCAGAAACCGCCTTTTTCGGTTTGTTTGCTCATGTGACAACAATTCCTTTCCATTTCCGTTTGGGGCCGGCGCAGGCGGAGGGCGTTCCGCCGCCTGCGCCCAGCTCCTGACGGGGCAGGCAGGGGGCCTGCCCCGTTTCTTACGCCGTACTTATTCGGCGGCTGCCAACGGCAGCTCTGCCGCCGCCTGCCGTACACCGTCGGAGGCCGTCACCGTCACCGGGCCGGTTCCGTCCGCCTGCACCACGGCCAGCGCCCGGCCGTAGTAGGTGTCGGTGTCCTCTTTCAGGAATCCGTCAGGATTGTAGGGGCAGGCGTGGCCCAGGCCCAGCAGCCTGCCGCCGGTGACCTGCACCCGGATGCGATGGCGCTCCAGAGGTTTCACGTTGCCCTCGGTGTCGGTGTAGCACAGGTTCAGGAAGGCCAGTCCCTCAGGCCGCACCGTCTCCCGCTCCGGGGTCAGCCGGAGCTGCGTCTCCGACGAGCCGGTGGTCAGGGCGCTGCGGCCGATCTCCCGGCCCGACCGATTGTAGGCTACGGCGGTCAGGGTGCCGGGCTGATAGGTGATGCGGAACTGCACGCGGCTGTCGTTTTTCCGGGCCTTCCTGCCCAAGCTTTCCCCGTTCAGCAGCAGCTCCACTGCGGCGGCCCGGGTGTATACCTCCACGTTGGCCTCCTTGCCTTCACAGCCCTGCCAGTTCCAGGAGGACATGGTGTCGGTCATCTTCCAGGAGGAGGGGGAGTGCTTCTCCCCAGTGTGGTTTACCGGACGGACGGCAATCACCGGCCCGTCCTCCAGGCCAAAGGCCACCTTGGTATAATCGGCCTCCCCCAGAGGGGTGCCGATCAGGTCGATGCGTCCGCTGCCTGCGGCCAGCCATTCCACGCCGTGGTCGAAACTGGGGGCATAGTCCTGATACTCCCAGGCGCCGATGCCCACCTCGCCCAGGTAATCCATGCCGGCCCAGACGAAGTCGCCGATGAGCCGGGGCTCATCCTTGGCCAGCTCCCAGAACTGATAGGCGTCGGAGCAGAAGGTCTCGCTGCCCAGAATCAGCCGGTTGGGATACTTTTTCAGGTCGTGTTTGTAGCGCTTGATGCCGTAGTTGTAGCCCGCCATGTCCATGGCGGCGAAGGCGTCCCGGGTCTTGACGTCGCAGCCGTGGAGGGTGGCGCCGGTTTTCATGGTGCCGCTGCCCAGGAGGCCCGCCAGGTCATTGAAGAACTGGCTGCCCACCGCTTTGGGTTTCTCCACATCGGCCTGCTTCTCGGCCTTGTCGTCGCTGTACACGCCGAAGCCCATGGAGCTGAGGAAGTTGAAGAAAATGTTGATGCCGCAGGTCACCGGACGGGTGCCGTCCAGATCGTGCAGGAAGTCAGTCATCTGCCGGGTCAGGGCGATGCCCTTCTTTTGGGCGGTCTCGGAGACCTCGTTGCCGGTGGAGTACAGAATCACGGAGGGGTGGTTATAGTCCTTCTCCACCATGGCTGTCAGGTCCTGCTGCCACCACTCCTCAAAGTAGGTCACATAGTCGTGCTTCGTCTTGTGGATGTACCAGCAGTCCACGAACTCGTCCATCACCAGCATTCCCAGCCGGTCGCAGGCGTCCAGCAGGGCCTTGGAGCAGGGGTTGTGGGCGGAGCGGATGGCGTTGTACCCGTTCTCCTGGAGGAGGCGAATCTTCCGCTCCTCCGCCTCCGGGTAGGCGCAGGCCCCCAGAACGCCGTTGTCGTGGTGGATGCAGGCCCCCCGGAGGATGACCCGCTGCCCGTTCAGGGTGAAGCCGTCCTTTGGCCCCCAGGCCAGGGTGCGGATGCCGAAGCTGGTCTCCGCCGTATCCCCGGCGAAGGTGGCCCGGCAGGTGTAGAGGTTGGGGTTCTCCGGGCTCCACAGCTTGGCCCCCCGCAGGGTGGCGCGGAACACTGCCTTGCCATTGGACGGGCCCTCAAAGGCAGCCACCTGCCGCCCACCCTCCAGAATCTGCACCGAGACGGTGCCGGTGCCTTTGGTGTTTACGGTGATCTCCACCTGGGCGGGGTCGATGCCCAGGGTTTTCACCCGGATGGCGTTGGGGGGCAGGTAGTCCGCCCCTTCGGACAGGTAGAGCCACACGGGCCGGTACAGCCCAGAGCCGGAGTACCACCGGCTGTTGGGCTGGTCGGCGTTCCGGGCCACCACCTCCAGGGTGTTGGCCTGGCCGCAGCGGAGCTTCTCCGTCAGGTCCACGTAGAAGTTGCTGTAGCCGTAGGGGCGGAAGCCCACCTGCTCCCCGTTCAGGAACACGGTGCCGTTGTGGTAGACCCCTTCCAGCTCCAGCACGGCGGCCTTCCCCCGCCAGTCCTCCGGCACGTCCAGAGTGCGGGTATAGCGGTAGTCATGACCTTCGAACCAGCCGGTGTTGGTGCCGCCGGGGCTTTGGGCGGTGCGGGGCTCCCCCAGCATGGCGTCGTGGGGCAGCGTCACCGGTTTGCCCGGCTCCTCTGTGCCCTCATGCTTCACCAGCCAGCCCCGGTTCAAATCAAACTTTTTCATGTGGTCTCCCCTTTGTAAGATTTTTTCAGCGCTGCCTTGCGGCTCGCCATATGTATAGGCAAGCCCCCAGAAACAGATTGTTTGGGAGCTGCACAATACGGAACGGAAAGATTTACGGTTTCACAACCCCCGGGCCGACAGGCGGCCCGGGGGCAGTGGTTGGGTTGGTTTAAGGTGTTACTTCTCCCACTTGAGGAAGGCTGCAACGATGTTGACCAGCATGGCGACGATGGCCACAGAGGCGAACACGATGTAGGAGACGATGGTGCTCATCTGGTCCAGACCGGAGATCACATAAGCGATCTGGTTGACCATGACGGAGGCGCTGGCCATGGCGGCGGCGCCGTTCAGGACGGTGTTGACCACCGGGGCCACCCCGGTCAGGAGGGGGATGTTCAGGAACAGGGGCACAAGCTCCAGCACCAGAGCCACCACCAGCAGAACGGTGGTCAGCGTGAGGGTGTACATGACGCTGTTGTAGGTAATCAGCGCCACCAGGGTCAGGATGGCGGCCAGGGCGGTCAGGTAAAAGCCGCCTGACTTGTTTGCAAAGATAGCCATAGTTTCATCCTCCTTTTCTTCAGGAATCCTGCTGGCTCTTGGACTTGCGCAGGCTCAGCACCCACATGACCGCGCAGGCCAGGGTCAGGACGGCAGCGACGGCGATGGCGGCATAGCACGCGATCTGGAACCAGGTCAGCTGGGTGACGATCTCAGTATTCTCGGTCAGGCCGTTCATGGCGTTGCTCTCCACGATGTTGTAGAGATAGTACTTGATGATCAGCTTCATCTGCTCCTGGAAGTAGGTATCCTGGGAGATAGCGGTCTTGGAGGCGGACATATCGCCGATGTTGGAGGTGGCGTAAGCGGAGGAGGTCAGGCAGGCGCCGCCGCCGGCCGCAACGATGTCTCTCCAGTTCATGTAGTCCGCGCCGTTGATCATATCGGTGACCAGCCAGCCGGTGTAGCCCCATTCGTTCCGGACGATCTGGGTCATCAGGCCGGAGTGGGCGCTGGAGTAAACGGTGCCCACACGGTTGAAGGAGGTCATGACGCCGTCGGCCACGTTGGTGGACATGACGCCCTGGAAGGCACGCAGGTTGTTCTCACGGGCGGCCTGCTCGGTCATGAAGGTGGAGACGCCGGAGCGGTTGGTCTCCTGCTCGTTGAAGGCCAGGTGCTTGGGCTCCATCATCAGGCCCTTGGACTGGCCGCCGGTGCAGACGGCGATGCCCATCAGGTTGGTCAGCATGGAGTCCTCAGAATAGTACTCATGGTTCCGGGCGTTGTAGGGGGTGCGGTGCAGGTTCAGGCCGGGGGCGAAGAGGCTGCACTCGTTGGCCCATAGGCCGTCCTCACCGAACAGCTCGCCTTCCCGCTCCACCAGTTCGGTGTTAAAGGTGGCGGCCACCACAGGCTCGGTGGGCATGGTGTTCATGGACTCGGTGGCGTACTCATCGCTGGTGGAGACGTAGGTGGGATACTCGGAGTCGCTCTCGGTCCAACGGGTGGCGTAGCCGCCCACCTGGTCATAGGTGAAGCCCAGCGGGCCGTCGTTCGCATAGAGGCGGGGAAGGACGATGGAGTCAATGTTCTCAAAGTCGTCGCCGGCGTTGGCGATGAACTGAATGGCCTCGTCCAGGGTGATCTGATCCAGCAGGAGATCCCACTGCTCATCGTCGAAGTCCACAGCGGAGGTGGTGCCGTCGTCGTTGATAATCACCATGTCAAACAGCGTCAGGCCGTTATCCGCGCCCCAGGTGACGCCGTCGCCGTTCTCGTTCAGGGTATAGTTGCTGTTGGTCAGGCCAACCAGCATCTCGTCGGTGGCGGTCAGGTCGGTGACGGTGCCCCAGCCGGTGCTCCAGTCGGAGCGGGTGAAGTACTCCACCACGTCCTCGTCATAGTAGCTGTTGATGTCCATATCCTGGAGGGCGTTCTCCACGTTCTCAGAATAGGTCTCGATGTCCTGGGTGTCCAGGGTCCAGAGGATGGCGTTGTCGGCGTTGATGACTTCCTCATCGGTGATGGTGGTCAGGCCGCTGGTGGTGCCCAGCTTGTTGGCCAGGACGTTGTTCAGGGCCTCATGGGCGCCGTTGCCGATGGCGAAGTAGTAGTCGCCGGCATCCAGCACCCACGCGCCGGTGGTGCCGTCGGCCTTGACCATATCCTCGTCATAGCTGCACATATACTCGGGGTCGAACTCCACCGTCACGGTGACGGATTCGTTGGGCTCCAGAGTGTCGGTCTTGGTGAAGCCGATGAGCTGGATGGAGGACTTCTCCACGCCGCCATCGGTGTAGGGGGTCTGGACGTACAGCTGAACCACGGACTTGCCGGCCACATCACCGGTGTTGGTCACGGTCACGGTGGCGGTGCCGGTGCCGCCGATCTCCAGCGTCACATCGTCCAGGGTCTGCTCAAAGGTGGTGTAGGAGAGGCCATAGCCGAAGGGATAGGTCATTTCGTCTTCGTAGCTCCAGGCTTCTCCGGTGCTGGAGCCTTCGGTGGAGGTGGCGTTGCCCTGGCCAAGCACGCTGTCCTCATACCGGGTCTCATAATACTTGTAGCCAACGTAGATGCCCTCGGTCTCCACGATGTACCAGTCGCCCTTGTTGTCGCTGGTCAGGTCGCCCTCGCTGGACTGGGAGCTGTTGGTGTAGGTGTACACGCCGAAGTTCTGCATGGCGGGGGAGGAGGCGCTGTTGGTGGCATAGGTGTCAGACAAGTGGCCGGAGGGGTTCTCGTCACCGCTGAGGACGTCAGCCACGCCCAGGAAGCCGTTGACGCCGGGGAGGCCCACCCAGAGGATGGCGTCGATCTCGTCGTCCTGCTTCAGCTCGTCAATTTCCATGGCGCAGTCGGAGTTGATGAGGACGATGACCCGGGTGCTGTGCTCCTTGGCCAGGGCAATCATGTCCCGCTCGTAGTCGGACAGGGCCAGGGGACGCTCAAAGCTGTCACCCTCGGTGCCGTTGACCATATCCACCTCGTAGTCGGCAGCCTCGGAGCTGTCGCGGGAGATGACCACCACGGCGACGGTGTCGTCGGCGGAGGCCAGCACATCGTCGGTGTACAGGGAGGCGGGAATCTCGCCTACCTGATAGGAGGAGGGGCTCTCATAGGTGGCGGTGAAGGAGGGGGTCAGGCCGTGGCCGGTGGCGCCGAAGCCTCTGCGGGCATAGGCCATGGCGGCATCGCTGGAATACAGGGCGATCATGTCCTGATTCACGGTGAAGCCCTTGGCGGCCAGCGCTTCCTCGATGCCATAGGCGGTCTGGTCAGAATCCACGTCAGTGGAGGAGCCGATCATGCCGCCCAGGGTGGGGGTATGGGAGTTCATGCCCCAGAGGGTGACGGTCTCGGTGTCCTTGTCGATGGGCAGGGCGTCGTTGTTGTTCTTCAGAAGGACGCTGCCTTCCTCGGAGATCTGCTCTGCCAGTTCATTCTTGGCGGCCACCAGGTCGGCCACAGAGGTGAACTCGGATTCGTAATAGATGGCGTCCGCAACGCTGGCGCCGGTGGAGTCCACCATCGCAGTGGAAGAGGTTCCGAACTGACCGTTCAGATAGGACAGGTTGGCGTTGACAATGGTGGTCGCAGGGATCAGCAACGCCAGCAGCGCGGCGGTGATGGCAGTCAGGCCGCGCCACAATCTTGCTTTTTTGTTCTTCATTAAGTTTCCTCCTTAATATGGGTTGTTTCCGGCCCGGCGCCGTGGGCGCCAACTCCGCAGCGCGGGCCCGCTGTATTACGACCGTCGGTGCAGCTGACCAGGCTGCCCGCCGTTTGTCGTTATGGTGATGCGCTCAGTCAAAGAGCGCGTCAAGGTACTGGACGATGTTCGCCAGCGATTCGTCGGTATAGTACCGGTCGTCCGCGTGCTTGTATCCGGCAAAGGACTGGTAGGTGACGCCGTCGCGGTCCTCATTGTCGTCGCTGATGGTGCCGTCCGCCACATAGCTGCCGTTGACAAAGGCCTGATAGAGGCGGATGGACTGCTGCTCCGACACGGTGATGTCCGCCGGGCTGTGCCAGATCAGCACGTTCAGGTTCTGCACATCCGCCCAGTTCTCCTCAATGTAGTACCGGGCGGAGTACTGGGCCAGTTCCTCTTGGGTGCAGTCGGCAAGGGCGGTTCGGAGCCAGTACTCCTCCACGGTGTCATACCCGGTGCCGCTGAGGGAGGCGGAAGCCCACAGGTTCGCCACCCACCGCACTATCGAAGGAATCCCCTGGCTCTGGAAGTCGTCTTCCGCAAAGGGGAAGTCGATGATGCCGTAGAAGTCCATCAGGCAGGACACCTGGGCGGACACCGGCTCAGACAAATCCTCCTCACCAATAAAGGAGACGCCGTTGAACTCGTCGTCATTGGTCACCGCCGCCATGGTGGCCAGGTACCCTCCGGCGGACTCGCCCCAGATGACGAAGCAGTCCGGGTCGTAGCCGTAGGTCTCCGCGTTGGCCCGGAGGAAGCGGACAGCCGCCTTCACATCCTCCAGCGCCGCGGGGAACCCGTCCTCCGCAGCCAGGCGGTAGTTCACCGTGGCGCAGGCGTAGCCCTGCTGGCGGAAGTAGCGGTACATGAACTGGGCCTGACGGGATTCCAGGTCATTGGCCACAAAGCCGCCGCCGTGGACCAGAATGATCAGGGGCATGGGCTCGTCGGAATCAGGGACATAGAGGTGGAGATAATCGCTCTCCGACACGTCGGAATACTGCACATTCTCATAGGTGGTGCCCCCTGTCCACTCCGAGGTGTCCATCTCCAGGGTGGGGGCGGTCAGATTCTGCCACATGACCTTTGCCGCGCTCCGGTGGGTCAGGCAATACACCGCCACCACCAGCACCACCACCAGGAGAACGATGAGGATGACCGTCAAAATCTTTTTTCCCATTGCGTTTCAACTCCCTTTCGTTCCACCGCATCCGGCAAAATGGTTTTTGATTCACGGCCGACGGGGAGACCAACCTGTACCGTCAGATGGGGCTGTCCTCCCCCTCAACCAAAGCGGGCATTCAGATGCGCCAGGAGGGTGGACAGGGATTCGTCGGTAAAGAGCCGCTCGTCGGCGTGCATATAGCCCTCAAAGGTCTGGAAGGTCACGTTGTCCCGCGCCTCCCCTTCGCTCCAGCTGCCGTCCGCCTGGTAGGTGCCGGAGAGGAACGCCTGATAGAGCCGCTCCGACTGTGGCTCCGCCACGGTGATGTCCGACAGACCGTGCCAGATCACCACGTCCATGTTCTGCACATAATCCCAGTTCTCCGCGATGTAGTAGCGGGCGGAGTACAGGGCATAGTCCTCCTCCGTAAAGTCCGCCACCACAGCCCGGAGCCAATAATCCTCCCAGCTGTCATACCCGGTGCCGCTGAGGGCGGAAAACGCCCAGCTGTTGGCGATGCCTGTGACGACTGTGGGGATGCCTTGACTCCGGAAGTCGCTGTCGGCAAAGGGGAAGTCGATGATGCCGTAGAAGTCGATCAGGCAGGAGACCTGGGCGGACACGGGTTCGGCCAGCTCGTCCTCCCCGATGAAGGAGACGCCGGTGAACTCGTCGTCATTGGTGACAGCCGCCATGGTGGCCAGGTACCCTCCGGCGGACTCGCCCCAGATGATGAAGCAATCCGGGTCATAGCCATAGGTCTCCGCATTGGCACGAAGGTAGCGGACAGCCGCCTTCACGTCCTCCAGCGCGGCGGGGAACCCGTCCTCCTGGGCCAGGCGGTAGTTCACCGTGGCGCAGGCGTAGCCCTGCTGGCGGAAATACCGGTAGATGAACTGGGCCTGGCGGGACTCGCAGTCGTTGCAAACAAAGCCGCCGCCGTGGACTATGATAATCAGGGGCATGGGCTCCTCAGAATCGGGGACATAGAGGTGGAGATAATCGCTCTCCGACACATCGGCGTACTGCACCCCCTCATAGGAGGCGCCCCCAGTCCACTCTGACGTGTCCAGCTCGATGGTGGGGGCGGTCAGGTTGTCCCAGACGGCCTTCACCGCGTTCAGATGGGTCAGGCACAGCACCGCCGCCACCACAATCAAAGTCAGAAGTACAATCGAAAGAACCTTTCCGATTTTCCTAAGCGTCATGATAAGGTCTTGCCCTTTCCGCCTTATGAAATGACTTCCATCAATCATGCGGCTACATTATAACAAATATAAAAATGCTTTTCAAGTCTTTTTGCACAAACAGTCGGTTTCTCTGCACAACCTGCTTTCAGCGGAGTGCCTTCTATTTGGGGAAAATAGTTCAGTTTTCCGAAGGGGCGTCCAGCCGCTGGGGCATCCAGCCATACTTCCAGCACCGGGCCAGGTCCCAGCTCTCCTTCCAGCTCTCGTCCATCTGGGCGTCCCGGTTGCGCCAGAGCTGGTAGTTCCAATAGATGTATCCCGCACTGACCGACCAGGCGTCCATCTCCAGGGCGGCCACCTCACGGTAGCGCCGCCGGTTCTCCTCCGCCGAGCCGCCCCGCTGGGCGTACTTGTTGCAGATGCACCACTCGCCCACGATGACGGGGACGTGCTTCGCCACGTTGGAGAGCTTCCACTTGTTGAAGCCCACATAGATGCGATACCACCACAGCTGGTGCAGGGGTATGAAGGACTCCATGGCGAAAATGTAGATGTGGGTGTCCAAATAGACGTTCTTCATCCCGCTCTCGTCAAAGAACTTGTTCCAGCCGGTGAGGCGGAAGCCGTCATGGAACACGATGGCCGTGTCCTCCGACAGGATGGCCCGCAGGCGGCGGTACGCCTCCCGGTAGAAGGGCTTCAGGAACTTCATGGGGACGTAGGAGGAACCCTTGGCCTCCTCCTTGTCCACCGGCTTGCCCCGGATGGGGCCGGAGGGGGAGGACAGCCACACCGTCAGGCTGATGGGCTCGTTGACGATCTCAATGCCGAAGAGGGCGGGGTGGTCCTTGTACCGCCGGGCCAGCCGCTCCAGCACCGTCAGGGCGAACTCCACCTCCTCCGGCTCCTGGCACCACTTGCACACGCCGGTGATGCCACCGTTGTCATAGCCGTTCTGGCTGTCCGGTACGGTGTGGAGGTCGATCAGCACCTTGATGCCATACTTTTCCGCCCACTGAAAGGCCATGTCCAGGTATTCGATGCAGCCGTTGAAGGGAGGCCGATCCCCGAAGATGAAGTAGGGCACCGGGATGCGCACCAGGTTGACGCCGTGGGTGCTCAGGTCCTTGAAGTCCTGCTCCGTCACATAGGTATCTCGGTGTTCCTTCATCCGCTGGGCCAAGGCGTCTTTGTCCATCAGGCGGTTCAGCCAGACCTCGTCCTTTGCGCCGGTTCCCTCGAACATGCCGACATCCATCCACTCCTCCAGGACGAGCCAGTTCCCCAGGTTTGTACCTCTGATTGCTTCCATTGTTCTTTCTCCTGTTCTTAAATTATTTGCTCCGGCAGGGCACTGTCACCTGCCAGTGGGTTACTTCATCGGTGACGGTCAGCGTTACCGGCCCGCTCCCGTCGGCCCGGAGTACGGCCAGGGCCTCCCCCCAATAGGTGTGGATGGTGTCCCCCCAATAGCCCTCCGGGTTGTAGCTGGCGGCGCTGCCGAAGCCCGCCAGTTCCCCGCCGGTGACGGCGGCCTGTAGTGTGTGCCGCTCCATGGGCTTCCAGATGCCCCGGCCGTCGGTGTAGCGGAGGTGGATGTAGCTGAGGCCGCCGGGCTGTACGGTGGGCTCCTCCGGCGTCAGCTGTAGGACGGTATCCTCCCCCGCCGTCTCCAGGGTCTGGGCGGCGATCAGGTTGCCGGTTTCGTCATAGCTGCGGGCGGTGAGGGTGCCGTCCTGATAGGTGGTGCGGAACACGGCCCGGCAGTCTTTGGTCAGCTTTTTCCGGCCCAGGGTTTCACCGTTCAGCAGCAGCTCCACCGAAGCGCCCCGGGCGTAGACCTCCACCTCCGCCGGATTGCCTGCGCAGCCCCGCCAGGACCAGCTCATCAGGGCGTCCGTCAGGCTCCAGGCCCCCACAGGGGGCTTCTTCACCGGGGCCACAGGCCGCACCGCCAGGATGGGGCCACGTTCCAGCCCAAAGGCCACGCGGGTATAGGCAGCCTCCGCCGTGGCGTCCCCCAGAATGTTCACCCGTCCGGCTCCGGAGGTCAGCCATCCGGGGTCGTCCGAGGGGGGCTGGCTGGGATAGTCCAGGTAGCCCCACCGACCTGTGCCGGTCTCGCCAATGTAATCCATCCCCGCCCAGACGAAGTCGCCAATGAGCCGCGGCTCCGTTTTCGCCAGCTCCCAGAAGGCGTAGGCGTCGGCACAGAAGGTCTCGCTGCCCAGAATCAGGCGGTTCGGGTACTTTTTCAGGTCGTGGCGGTAACGCCAAATGCCGTAGTTGTACCCGGCAATATCCATGTTGGCAAAGGCATCCCGTGTTTTCCAGTCGCAGGGGGGGAGGGTTGCGCCGAACTTCATGGTCTTGTCCCCCAGGACGGTGGCCAGGGTGTTGTAAAACTCACTGCCCACCGGCTTTTTCTTCTTCTCTGGCTCCTTCTTTTGCTCAGCAACAGCTTTATCTGCCTTGTCGTCGCTGTACACGCCGAAGCCGATGGAGCTGAGGAAGTTGAAGAAGATGTTCACCCCGCAGGTCACCGGGCGGGTGGAATCCAGACTGTGGAGGTACTCCGTCATCTCACCGGTGAGGGCGATGCCCTTGGGCTGGGCGGTCTCCGACACCTCGTTCCCCGTGGAGTAGAGGATGACGGAGGGGTGGTTATAGTCCTTGTCCACCATGGCCCGGAGGTCCCGCTGCCACCAGTCGGGGAAGTCGTTCACATAGTCATATTTGGTCTTGTGGATGTACCAGCAGTCCACAAACTCATCCATCACCAGCATTCCCAGCCGGTCGCAGGCGTCCAGCAGGGCCTTGGAGCAGGGGTTGTGGGCGGAGCGGAGGGCGTTGTAGCCGTTTTCCCGGAGGAGGCGCACCTTCCGCTCCTCCGCCTGTGGGTCGCACACCGCACCCAGAGGGCCGTTGTCGTGGTGGATGCAGGCCCCCCGGAGGATGACCCGCTGACCGTTGACGGTCAGCCCCTTTTTCGTATCCCAGGCCAGCAGGCGGAAGCCGAAGGCGGTCTCCGCCGTATCCCCGGCGAAGGAGGCCCGGCAAGTGTAGCATTTGGGGTGCTCACAGCTCCAAAGCTCCGCCCCCGGCGCCGACAGGGTGAGGGCCGCCGTTCCGTCGCTTTCCGCAGCGGCAGAGGCCAGCACAGTTTCCCCGTCCAGCAGCGCCACCGTCACCGGGCCGGGGCGGGAGGTGTTCACCGTCACCTCCACGGTGGGAGGCATCAGGGCGGTGGTGCGGACTTTGACGCCGTTCACCGGGATATGGACCTCGTCCCCCACCCAGACGGACGCGGGGCGGTAGATTCCCGCCCCGGAATACCAGCGGCTGTTGGGCTGTTGGGCGTTGCGGACCAGCACCACCAGCTCATTCTCCCCGTCGCTGCGGAGGGCGTCGGTGGCGTCGGCGTAAAAATTCGTGTAGCCGTAGGGCCAGGCGGCGATTTTGTCCCCGTTCAGCAGCACCTCCGCATCGCGGTAGACGCCTTCAAACTCAAACACCACCCGCTTCCCCTTCCAGCCCTCCGGCGTGGGGAAGCATCTGCGGTATTCGTAGTCATAGCACCGGAACCAGCCGATGTTGTGCTGGCCGGGGCTGTCCGCCCCCCGTGGCTCCCGGCACTGGGCGTCGTGGGGCAGGGTGACGGGGACGGCGCTTCCTGACCCGTCCGCCCGGCGGCAGGTCCAGCCGGTGTTGAAGGAATATTGTTTCATGGGGGATGCCTCCTGTCTTTTGCCCAATCTTGTTCAAAAACAGTTTTTACTTCATTCGTGTCTATTATAACGAAAAAGGGACACCGGAATATATCACAAAATCCGGTGCCATGTCACATTCAGAACATCCATCTGAAAAAAATTACAATTTTCTTCTGGAAAATTTCCGGAGCTTGTGCAATTTGCCCGTCCCGGCGGTCAGGACTCCTTCTGCCCGTACTGCCTCCGGAACTGGCCCGGCGTCATGCCCTCCCATTTTTTAAACTCCCGTCCGAAGTGGCTCTGGGAGGAGAAGCCGTAGGCGTAGGCGATGTCGTCATAGGAGTCGTCGGAGTAGATCAGCCGGAGCTTGGCGGCGTGGAGCTTCTCCCGGATGATATAGTCCTTGAGCTTTATCCCCGTCTGCCGGGAAAAGGTGGCCGACAGGTGCTTGGGGGTGACCCCCAGCGCCCGGGCCAGCTCCTGCACCTCCAGCTTGGCGTGGAGCCGCTGCATCACCAGCGACTTGCAGGCGGCCACCAGAGGATGCCCCGCCGTTGCGGCGGAGAGTGCGTGTACTGCCTCGCAGTATTCCATCTCCGCCTGGCGCATACAGGCGATAACCGCGGCTTCGTTCCTCACCTCATCCACCTGGCGGATGAACACATCGGACATGGAGAAGGCCAGCTCCGGTTGGAGCCCGCCCTCTATGGCGGAGCGGCTGGCCAGCGTGATGACGACCACCGCGTTGTACTTGGCCTGGTGCAGGGGGTCGGCGGACATCCTGCCCACCTTCCCCACATAGACCTCCTGCAGGCTGGCCCTCAGCAGCTCCAGGTCGCCGGCGCGGATGCTGCCCTGCTCCCGCAGCTCCTGCTGATAGGGGTTGTGGAGGGTGGACTGCTCCTGGTTGTCATACATGGCCTGCTGGATGCGCCGGTTTATATCCGCCAGCATCTGTTCATCACAGAAGCTGAGACGCAGGAGTTGATTCATGTCCATGCTGACGCCGCTGACCGTCTCGGAGAGCATCAGCACCATGTGGGCCAGCAGCGTCAGGGGTACGGCGCTGACGTGGTAGGGACGCGCCGGGTCCAGCCCGTGGCTGCGCTGCAACTGCCGGGCGGCCTGGGCGGTGTCCGGGGACAGGCAGCACGGCCCCACCAAGTAAATCTCCGTCCCGCCCTGTACGATGCCGTACAGAATGGTGTCCCCCTCGGCGTAGAGCAGGGGGGCGTCCGCCCTGGCCATATCCAGCAGCTGGCGGCAAAAGGCGGGGTCGGCCTGCAGCAGATTGGGCTGCTCGCCGTAGTCCTCATAGACGGCGATGGAATTGCCCGCCCGGTCGTAGACGCAGACGGGGGCGTGAAGCAGGCAGATGATGTGGCGGCAAAGCTGTTGCGGCGTCATAGAAGCACCTCCGGGGGATGGATTGGTATTATTGTCCCACAATCCGGCAGGTTCCGCAACCATTTTTTACGCCTGCGAAAAAAATTCATATTGCTTTCTCCCACCAATTCCCTTATAATAGCAACAACCGCCGCCCGGCGGGAGTATGTTCAGGAGGACGAAACCCTATGAGAAAACAGCAAACCTATCAATGGCCACAACTGACGGTGGGCGTTTGTTACTACCCGGAGCAGTGGGACGAATCCCTGTGGCGTGAGGATCTGCACCGGATGCGGGAGGCGGGCATTCGCTGCATCCGCATTGGGGAGTTCGCCTGGAACAAGGTGGAGCCGGAGGAAGGCAAGTTCACCTTCGACTTCTTCTCCCGGTTCCTGGATGTGGCGGAGGAGGCCGACATGAAGGTGATCTTCGGCACCCCCACCGCCACGCCCCCCGCCTGGCTCACCGAGGGATACCCGGAGGTGCTGAACTGCCGTCAGGACGGCGTTCCCTACCGCCACGGGATGCGGCGGCACTATAACTACAACTCCCCGGTGTACCGGCTGCTCTCCGCCCGGATCGTGGAGGCCTTCGCCTCCCACTACGCCCCTCACCCCGCCGTGGTGGGCTGGCAGATCGACAACGAGATCAACTGCGAGACCGGCGATTTCTACTCCGAAAGCGACACCGACGCCTTCCGGACCTTCCTCCAGGAGAAGTACGGCACACTGGATGCCCTGAACCGGGCCTGGGGCACCGTGTTCTGGAATCAGACCTACACCGCCTGGGAGGAAATCTACGTTCCCCGCACCACCATTCACAACTCCACCAACCCCCATCAGGTGCTGGACTATCTCCGCTTCGTCTCGGACAGCGCCATCCGCTTCTGTAAAATGCAGAGCGATATTGTGCGCAAGCACTGCAAGCCGGGGGACTTCATCACCACCAACGGCCTGTTCGGCCACCTGGACAACCACCGGATGATGGACGAGGCCCTGGACGTGTACACCTACGATTCCTACCCCAACTTCGCATTCTGCATGAACGAGCATCCCCTCCAGTCCCGCAATCTGAACGACCGGCGGTGGAGCCATCACCTCATCGAGGTGCGCTCCGTCTGCCCCCACTTCGGCATTATGGAGCAGCAGTCCGGCGCCCTGGGTTGGAACACCCGGATGGAGTCCCCCGCCCCCAAGCCGGGGCAGATGACCCTCTGGGCCATGCAGAGCGTGGCCCACGGGGCGGACTATGTCAGCTTCTTCCGCTGGCGCACCTCCGTCATGGGCACCGAGATGTACTGGCATGGGATTCTGGACTATGACAACCGGGACAACCGGAAGCTCCGGGAGCTGAAGTCGTTTGTGCAGAAGCTCCAGCCTCTGCAGGAGATGGCTGGAGCGGACTATGAGGCGTCCTTCGCCCTGGTGCGGGACTACGACAACGACTGGGACGCGGAGCTGGACGCCTGGCACAGCCGCCTGACCTGGAAGAGCCAGGAGGAGATCTTCATCGCCGCCCAGCTGGCCCACACCCCCATGGACATCCTCTATCTGTTGGACAGCACCGAGACGGCGGAGCTGCTCCGGTACCCTGTCCAGTTCTACCCCCACGGCCTGATTCTGACGGAGGAGCGCGCGGCCCTGCTCCGGGCCTATGTGGAGCAGGGGGGCACCCTGGTCATCGGAGCCCGCACCGGCCAGAAGAACGCCACCGGCCAGTGCGTCATGGCCCCCATGCCCGGCCTGCTGGCGGAGGCCACCCAGACCGACGTGACCGAGGGCACCTTCGTCGGCCCGGCGGACGGCACTGTCTGCATGGACTGGGCGGGGCAGAGCCTGGACACCGGGGTTTACAATGAGGTCCTGGCACTCACCGGGCCGGAGGCAACCGTCCTGGCCCGGTACACCGGCAACTACTACGCCGGGGCGCCTGCCCTGGCGGAACGGCGGCTGGGGAAGGGCCGCATCCTCCACTTCGGCGGCACCTTCACCCGGGACACCGTCCGGGCCTTCCTGGACTACCTGAACCTGTCCGAGCCCTGGGGAGACGTGCTGTCCCTCTCCCGGGACTGCGAGCTGTGCGTCCGCAGGAAGGGGGAGACGAGATGGTTCTTCGTCCTGAACTACGCCGCCGCCCCACAGACCGTCACCCTCCACGTCCCGCTGACGGACACGGAGACAGGGGAGACGGTGGAGACGGTGGAGGGGACTGTCACCCTCCGGCCCTACGAGGTGAAGGTTTACCGGAAGTGAGAAAATCTCCCGTACAAGGGAACTGTCGTCCGCTCAGCGGGACAGCCCTCCCTGGAGACGGAGCGGAACGGGGCCGGGTGCATACTGTGCGCCCGGCCCCGTTTTTTCTTACGGGAAGGACATTGCCCGGCAGAGCGCCTTCCCGTCAGTCAGCACCGAAATTTTGCATCGGATGCGCCTTGACAGCCACAGCCGGGACGTGGTAAGATAAGGATGTTATAGTTAGAATGTACTAACTCTCGTGCAGCGGTCTCTGGGGCGCGGGGGAACCGGCAAAGGGAAGGAAGATGCAGCGATGGCATTGCATATGTCAGGCGAGGATTATCTGGAAGCCATCCTTGTGCTCCAGCGCCGGAAGGGCGAGGTGCGCTCGGTGGACGTGGCGCGGCATATGGGGTTTTCCAAGCCCAGCATCAGCCATGCGGTGGCGGCGCTGGAGAAGGGCGGGTACCTGTGGGTGGACGACCGGGCCCTGCTGCACCTGACGGAGTCGGGCCAGGCCATCGCCGAGCAGATCTACGAACGGCACCTGTATTTTAAGGCCCAGCTGGTCAGCGCCGGGGTGGACCCGGCGGTGGCGGAACGGGAGGCCTGCCAGATGGAACACGCCATCAGCGCGGAGAGCTTTGAAAAGCTGAAAAAGCACAGCCGGGACGAGGCGGAGTGACCCTCCGCCCGGAGGAGGAACGTATGAAAAACACCACCTTATGCTATATCGAGCAGGACGGAAACTACCTGATGCTCCACCGCGTCAAGAAGGCCCAGGACGAAAATCAGGGGAAATGGATCGGCGTCGGCGGGAAGTTCGAGCCGAAGGAGAGCCCGGAGGAATGCCTCCTCCGGGAGGTGCGGGAGGAAACCGGCCTGACCCTGACGCGCTACCGTCTCCGGGGCATCGTTACCTTCGTCTCCGACCGGTACGAGACGGAATATATGTACCTGTTCACCGCCGACGCCTTCGAGGGCACCCTGACCGACACAGAGGAAGGGGTGCTGCGCTGGGTGGACAAGGGGGAGGTGCTGTCCCTGCCCCACTGGGAGGGGGACAGGCTCTTTCTGGAGCTGCTGGCGGCGGACGCGCCGTTTTTCTCCCTGAAGCTGGAGTATCAGGGTGACACGCTGACGGCGGCGGCCCTGAACGGCAGCGGTATCGAGATAGGGATGCGCTAACGCTTCGCTTTTTTGACGGGGCGGTTCATTTGGACCGCATTTCGCGTTGAAGCGCCCGGTACCCGGGCAATTATACGCAGGCATAACAAAACAAAAA
Organism: Clostridiales bacterium; assembly: GCA_021202775.1. Classification (GTDB taxonomy): domain Bacteria; phylum Bacillota; class Clostridia; order Oscillospirales; family Oscillospiraceae; genus Onthomonas. The sequence continues at coordinate 72,070 of JAJQCJ010000109.1, forward strand.
CCGCCTTCCTTCGAAGGCGGTTTTTGTATGTCATAGCCTGAATCCTGGTGGAGATAAGCGGGATCGAACCGCTGACCTCTTGAATGCCATTCACAATAAAACGCTGAGATATCAGCGTTTTCTCAGGCTACTACCCCACTTTTACACCATCTTTTAAAATCGGGGGTGTAGTGGGGTAGGACAAAATGGCTATTCCGCTTTGTTGAGTTTATCGGCTATGTCTGCCCTTCGGTTCTTCCTGATATGGGTGTAGGTGTCCATGGTCACCTCGATTTTACTATGGCCCAAAAGCTGTTGTGCGTCCTTCGGAGCTATCCCTGCTTCATAGCACATGGTAGCAAAAGCGTGGCGGAGCTGATGCGGGGTGACAGAGGGTTCCTTCACCAACTTGGTGACATTCCTCCGGCCCTCGGTGCGGGTGACTTCCTTCCACTCCCACAGGCCAGCGTTGAGGCAGTAGGCCCTCCACTTCGAGCGGTACACCGATTGCGTCAAGGGCCGCTCCCCGCCGAAGATATAGGCCGCCCCCTTCTGCTGGAGAGGGAACAGCTTCTTTGCCAGCCTGTCCAGCAGCACCACTTCCCTGTTCCCGGCCTCGGTCTTTGGGCTTTTGATGACCGGCTGATTGCCTGTCTCCGCGTAAGTGACGGACTTGGTGACGTGGATGGTCTTGGTCTTGAAATCCACGTCCCGCCACTGTAGGGCCAGCAGCTCACCCGCGTCTCAGACCGGTGTATAGCAGCATATAGGCAAATAAGCCGAACTCATCGTCTACGTGCTGCCGGATAAGCTCTAACGCTTCATCCTCCGGACATTCCCGTGTCCGGCTGCTCAGCCCCTTCGGCACTTTCGGGGTTGCCGCCGGGTTGTCCTGCCTGTCCCCCTGTAGGATGGCATACTCAAAAATTTGATTCAGCACTGACAGGTAGATTGCAACGCTGTGGTGAGCGTACATCTGCGCCGCCATGCGTTCCATGGACTTCTGTAGGTCGAGCGGGGTGATGTTCCTGATCGGATAGTCCCCGAACTCATCCAGCGCACGAAGCAAGGCGGGGTTATAGCTGACCTGTGTGCCGGCTGCGATTTCGTTCCAGTGCTTCTCTTGCCATGCCGTTGCAACCGCTCGAAAAGGTTGACCGCTATCTTGTTTCGCTTGCCATTCGAGCATTTTGCGTTTGGCTTCTTGTTGCGTCTTGCCATAAAACGATTTCCGAACTTTCTTGCCGTTCTCCATGACCATAACCCGAACCTGAAAAAGCCCGTCTGCCCTCCGTTTCGTTTTTGAAGTTGCCATGTTCAACGCCTCCTTGATGGCATTGTAGCACGGCCTTTTGATTCTTGCAAGCTATTTCTTCTTGTTGTGCCTTGATTTTTCCGCTCACATTTGGTATAATCATAGTATCATCATAGAGGGGGGCATTCACATGGCTACGCCATTCGCGAAAATCAAAGATGCCGCTGCTATCACGGGGTTGTCGGAACATTTCTTGCGTAAGGGATGCCAGAACGGCACCGTGCCTGCGATTAAGAGCGGGACAACGTACTACATTGACGTGGAAAAACTGCTGGAGCAGCTTCACAAAGAGGCGGAACAGCCGAAACAGGATTGACAAAGGAAAAACCCCGCTCGGTAGTCGCAACCGAACGGGGCCAAAGCAAAGGAGGAAAATATGAACAGGTCTCTACTACCATCATACCCCCTCCGTGAAAAAATGTCAAGGTAAAGGGGCGGGTGTACACGGAAATCAAGTTTTAGGTCAAACATGCCAAAGAAACCCCTCAGTCTGGCCTTGCGTCCAGCCAGCTCCCCTTTCAGGGGAGCCAATGACGTGGTGATTTCCACAGTTTTCTTGCCTCCCCCGAAGGGGGAGGGGGACCGGCGACAGCCGGTGGAGGGGTTCCTATGCGAAACGGATTTCAAAATTGATTTCCATGGCGGGTGTAATGGTGATTAAAACCGACCGGAAGATGGGGAACTATACCGAGATCAGCAACATCGTTCTGCATGATGAAAACCTTCATTTAGGGGCAAAGGCGCTGTTCTGCATTTGCGTGTCTGAGAAGCAGGATGGATGGAACTGGAGCGAAAGCGGCGTTGCAAAGCGGTGCCATATAACACGAGGAACCGCCGCAACATACCTACAGGAGCTGCAAGAACATGGTTATCTGTATCGTGTCAAGCAGGAACAGAAGGGGAAGTTCGGCAAAAACCAGTACAGCTATGTTTTCTACGAGCGGCCCTATCTGGAAGTAGGGGCCTTCGAGATGCCTGACAACGTCAATCTGTCACAAGCCGATTATGATTCACTAGTGAAACGCTTCGGGAATGATACTGTCCATGACTTCATCGGCACACTGTCACAGCTCAAACGAGATAGAGGGGAAGATGCGCTTCGGGGCCATACCGATTTCGAGATGCTAGAAGGAACGCTGATCAAACGGGCAGCAGGCCAATAACACCCCAATAACGCCCCAAAGGCACCGCCATTTCTGCTAATGGCACCCCCAATGGCAAGCCAATGGCACCCCATGAATACGGTTGCTTTCTTTTGCTTTCAGTTTGCTTGGAAGTAACTTCGAAGTTACTTCGGAGTAACTACCGAGTAACTACCGAGTAACTACCGAGTAACTGCGGAGTAGCCCAACGAAGGTCAACGAAAACCAACGAAGGCCAACGAAGCGCAACGAACTTCAACGAACTCCAACGACGGTCAACGAGAAACCCACTGAAACCCAAAATAACCCAAAGAAACCCAACCGAACCCACTGAAACCCAACATAACCCAAAATAACCCCCTGTACCCGCTCGACCAACTCAAAAACTATGCTATCACCTGTTTACCGTTGCTCAAAATTTGGGCGCCCAAAATTTGGGCTGCCCAAATTTTGGGCGTCGGTAAATCTAGCATAAATAAGAACTACCTAACTACCTAGAATTAAGCACTATGTTGAGTAAGAACTGTCTTTAACAAATATATGCGTAATCCATCCATCCTAGGGAAACGGTAGTAGAAATAGATAAGGGGGTATGGGGGAGAAGGAAAGGGAGAAGGAGAGGGGCGAAAAACGACTGTGCAGCGTTTGAACACATCTGCATTCAAATGCATTCAAGTCGATGCGCTTCGATGCGAACGGATGCGCAAGCATGTTGCTCAATACGGGCATTTCAATCGCTGTGAAGAGCTTCGTTCCAATCTGAGCTTGCTCAGCGGCCCTCAGGGCGGCTTTTCACGGCGAAGGCATAATTTCTCACACCTTCGCCGTGTTTCGCGCCGCTCGGAGCGTTGCAACGGGCTTGTATCGAGCGGCGTTGATTCTCGGTCTGTGGAGGTGCTACAATGGGCGGTGAGGTGGTGGTGGTGATGGATATGAAAACATTGTCCAAATATCATGACACCATGAAGCAGGTCGAGCGGGACACGGAGATTTTGCAGAACCTCAGGAGCAGAGCGTCCCCCGCCTCCCCGGTGCTGGATGGCGTACCACACGGCAGCGGAGGCCATGCCGATAGGACGGCCTTCCTTGCTACGGAGTGCGCCGCCATGGAGGAGAAGATTGCAGAGCTGGAGGCTCAGGCAGCGGCGGAGCTGGAGCAGCTGGAGCGATTCATATCTGGGGTTGACGATGAGAGAGCGGCAATTTGTATCCGGCTGCGTTACATCCGCTTCATGCCATGGTCGGAGATTAGCGAGGTTCTGGGGCTGTGGTCGGCCTCAGCCAGTAGGAAAATAGTTAGTCGATATTTAGCACATAGCAACTAACCAAAACTGTACTTTACACTCCCTGCGGCTGGAATGTAAACTACGGCTTCATGCCGAACAGCGGTGCAGACGGTGACAAGTTTTTTCACGAAACAACTCAAACCAAAAAACACGGCTTTATTTTTCACTGGAATATCAGGGCTTTTCCCGTCATCGAGCGGGTGCAAAAATGACCCTTTTTGGGGTGCGTCATTCTGCACCTTTTGACCCTGATATTGCACCATCTGTTTTATCCCGCCTGTGACGGCGTACACGGCCCTCAGGGCGGTTTTATGGCTCGGTGGTAGTTACACCTCCTGCAGCGTTTCTCCGCTCAGACGCAAGCAGGACGGGGCGTTCTGGGCCTCAGAATCAAAAATGGGCGGTACCCCTTCCCTTCTCTGCAACGGGCAGGAAACGGCCCACACAGGCTCCTGAGCGGCCTGTAGGGGGCTTTTCCCCTTGCTGTGGGCTTGGTACCGTTTGCAGAACAAACGGCGTTTCGGGGTCGGCAAACGGCTGGGGAGGGGGCGCCAAACGCTCCCCGCCGCTCGACAAACGCCCACAGATGGGGCGACAACCGCCCACGGGGAGGGGGAGGCCAGGGCGAAAAAGAGGGGCGGGTTTCCCCGTCCCCCTGTGGCTCAGGTCTTGACCTCCTGTGCCAACTTCGTGCCGTACTTGAAGCCGTTGACGAAGCCGCACTCTGCAAACGACTCCGACAATTCACACAGCATATCGTTGAGTTCGCTGTTCTCATCCTTGGAGCTGGCCAGCTTGTCGAGCTGATCGGAGAGCATGGCATAGGCTTTGTCGGCCCTTTCTGAACGCTGGTAGAACTTGGAGAGGGGGTTCAGGTCGTCAACCTCATCGGCGGCTAAGTAGTAGATGCTCTTCAAAATTTCGTTCATAGTAAACACATTCCTTTCTTGACGGCGGGGCGGCTGCATGGTAGAATATTTGCAACCGCCCCTGTGGGTGGTTCTACTCCCCCTTGTGTGTATGCTTGCCGGCCTCACACACAAGGGGCTTTTTCATGCCTCGGTTGCCCCGATCAGGAACCGGGTGGAGACGCTGGCCTTCATGTACCGGGCAGCCATGGCGGGGTTCTCAGCCTTGAAAGCCTTCTGATCAAAGCGGCTTGACTGCACGTTCTTCCAGCTTGCTTTCCATCCGTCACCGGTCAGGGCCTCGGTTCCCTGTTCCACCATGGCCCCCTTGAGGGTGTCGGTCAAGGCTTCGGCCTCTGCCTCCAGCTCTGCAATCTGTGCCTTGATGTCCAACAGGGTGCGGGCGGTGGTGTTGATGTCGTTGGTACTCATGTTTTACCTTCCTTTCTGCGTTATGTTTTGGACTTCCCCATGATGTCCTTTCCTACCAGCGCCCCCGGTGCTTGGTGCTGCCGGGGCGAGACGCGGTGTGTGGTATCCAACCGGGAGGCGCTGGTGTGTAAGTCTCCACAGAAGCGATGCTTGGTGCTTTCCGGTTCCTGTCCCCGGTGTCTGGTATCCAACCGCTCCGTACTGTGGTTCTGGGCTTCCCCTCCTGGCAATGATAGTATAGCATATCGTTAGCGATATGTCTATTGGCATTTCCTACAAAGATAACGATATATTTTTGTGTATTATGTCTATTGATAACGGTAGACTTCTGTGTTATACTGTAACCATAATGGAAGAGGTGCCGGGATTTTTCCGGCCCCCTGTGGAGGTGAAAGCAATGCCAGTATCGAAGGCACAGCAGAAAGCTGTGGCAAAATACGAAAGCAAGGTATACGACAAAACGCTGATACGGATGCCGAAGGGGACGCTTGCCAGAGTAAAGGCCCACGCAACCGAGCGGGGCGAAAGCGTCAACGCCTATATCAACCGAGCCATAGCGGAGGCTATGGAGCGGGACGGGGAAGGAGGCTCAGATCATGCCTGAAATATCTCTTTTTCACGGTATACGCATAACCATGTACTACAACGACCACAACCCGCCGCATTTTCATGCAGAGTATGCAGGACACAAGGCGTTGGTGGACGTTCTGAGCGGCTGTGTGATACGGGGTTCCCTTCCCGCTCGACAGTTGAAACTTGTGCTTGCATGGAACGAACTGCACAGGGATGAACTTATGCAGAATTGGGAGCTTGCCAGAGATGAAAAGCCCCTGAATCCTGTTTCCCCGCTCTAGGAGGTGCTATAATGGATTCTTACTTTCCCGCTGTGGTGCAGGCCGTTCCCGGCGAAGGCCGGACGGTGTACGCCTATTTCTCCGATGGCAGTATCCGGCGCTATGATATGCAGCCCCATATTGACCGGGGCGGCGTGTTTGCGCCGCTGGCAGACGAAACGTTTTTTACCGAGCGGCTCACCGTCCTGAATGATACAATCGCGTGGGACGTATCCGGCCACTTCGACCCTACCGCCTGCATTGATATTGACCCCTTCACCGTTTACCAGTCGGAGGCCGTTGCTGACCCGCTGGAGGCCGTGTCATGAATCCGGCGTATACAACCGCATAGCAGCAAAGAAGGGGGGAGCATATCAAAGCACTCCCCCTTGTTTTATCCCTGTATACGCCTACACCCCTCTACCCCATTTTTACCCCATTTATCCTGCTATTCCTTGCTAGGTTATGCTAGGATTTGCTAGGTGGGCGGTTTTCGATTCTTGAACGATTGACCGCCAAAAGTGGCATAAACAAAAGAAAAACACGCTGAAACTTTAAGTTTCAACGTGTTTTCTTTGGTGGAGATAAGCGGGATCGAACCGCTGACCTCTTGAATGCCATTCAAGCGCTCTCCCAGCTGAGCTATACCCCCAGATGAGCCATGACCCTATATTCCTGAAAGAACCGGGAAGAACAACCGATGCATCTGCGCTTTCAGCGCCCTGGCGCTGCCCCGTTCCCTCAACAATCGCTATTATAGTACCGGCGGCCGGAAATGTCAAGAGAAAAATGAAAAAATTTTGCCGGGAATTTTTGTGCTGTTATGGCCCCATTCCGGGGGCGAAAAAGCAGTCGTTTTTGCCTGAAAAATCAATCTTTTATCTTGTCCGTCCCCAGTCGATGGGCGCGCTGCCCTCTGCGGTCAAAAAGGCGTTCACCCGGCTGAAGGGTTTCGACCCAAAGAAGCCTCTGCTGGCAGACAGCGGGCTGGGGTGGTTGCTTTGCAGCACCAGGCGGGGGTAGGGGCTGCGCTCCGGAGCCACCAGCGCGGCCTTGGTCTGGGCCGCCCGTCCCCAAAGCAGGTAGGCCACCGGCTGGGGCAGCAGGACGGTCTGGCGCAGGACCTCCGTGGTAAACTGCTCCCAGCCCCAGCCCTTATGACTGCCCGCCTGCCCGTCATAGACGGTCAGCACGTTGTTCAGCAGGAGAACCCCCTGCTCCGCCCAGCCGGTCAGGGTGCCGGAGGAGGGCGGGGCTACGCCTAAATCGCTTTGCAGCTCCTTATAAATGTTCCGCAGGCTGGGGGGCACCCTGACCCCCTCCTGCACCGAGAAGGCCAGCCCGTGGGCCTGCCCCGCCTCGTGGTACGGGTCCTGACCCACCACCACGCAGCGCACCGCCTCCGGCGGCGTCAGACGCAGGGCGGTGAAGAGCTGCTCCCTAGGCGGGTAGACGGCGGGGCTCCCCTGGGCGTAGGCGGCCTCCACCCGGTCAAACAGGGTCTGGCACCAGGGTTCCTCCCCCAGCGGCAGCAGCGCGTCCCGCCAGGCGCCCAAATCATAGTCCTTCAATGGCATATCCTGTCACTTCCACTTGCAGAAATAAACTTCGTATGGTATGATACTGACACGATCATAAACACCGTTATCATACCACGGAGGGGTTCCAATGGCAAGGCTTGACGCCGCTTTTTATGACCGGGACACCCGGCTGGTGGCCCGGGACCTGCTGGGCTGCTGTCTGGTGCGCCGCTGGGAGGGGGAAACGCTGGTCTGCCGCATCACCGAGACGGAGGCGTACATTGGCCGGATGGACAAGGCCTGCCACGCCTGGCAGTACCGCCGCACCGCCCGGACGGAGCCGCTCTTTGCCCCGCCGGGCCACGCCTACGTCTACCTGATCTATGGGATGTACCACTGTCTGAACCTGGTGACGGAGCCGGAGGGAGAGCCCGCCGCCGTTCTGATCCGGGGCGCTCAGCCGGTGGCCGGCCTGGCCCGGATGGCCCGGCTCCGCTACGGCAAGACGCCGGAGGAGCTGACCGCCCCGCAGTCCCGCAGCCTGATGAACGGCCCCGGCAAGCTGTGCAAAGCCCTGGCCATCACCCGGGCGGACAATCTGGCGGATTTGACCGGGGACGACCTGTACGTCTGCGCCGCGCCGGAGGATGCGGGGCTGGCTGTCCCCGTTCCGCCGGTGGGGGAGATCCACGTCACAAAGCGGATCGGCATTGACTACGCGGAGGAAGCGGCGGACTTCCCCTGGCGGTACTACATTGACTGAGATTGGGAGGGCGTTATGCTGCTGTTTGACCTGGACGGAACGCTGATCGATTCCAACAAAGTTTGGCAGGAGGTGGATGTCCGCTTTCTGGCCAAACGGGGGCTGCCCTGGTCCCAGGCCTACCATGAGGGCGTGGTACACGCCAGCCTTCCCGCCGGGGCCAGGTTCACAAAGGAATTCTGCCATCTGGAGGACAGCGAGGAGGACATTGTCGCGGAGTGGCTGGCCATGGTGCGGCAGAGCTACGGGGAGGAGATTCCCCTGAAACCCGGCGTCCGGGCCTTCCTCTCCCGCTGCGCCCACCGGGGGGAGCGGATGGCCGTTTACACCTCCTGCGCCCGCCCCCTCTGTGAGACCGCCCTGGCCCATCACGGCATTGACCGCTGTTTCGAGGCGGTGCTGTACGCCTCCGAGCTGGGGGTGGAGAAGCGTTCCCCGGAGGGATTCCGCATAGTTGCGGCCCGGCTGGGGGTGGACCCGGCGGACTGCGTCTTTTTTGACGACTCCCCCCTGTCCTGCGCCGGGGCCCGGGAGGCCGGTATGGTGACGGTGGGGGTCTACGACCCCATGTTCGCCGCCAGCGAGGAGGAGATGCGCCAGAGCTGCCACGGCTATCTGCGCTCCTTCGAGGAGGCAACGCTGACGCCGGAGGGCGCATTTGCCTTCCTCAGCAGGGATTGAGAAAAAACAGGTTCTGTCCGCAGGGAGGCGCAGCCATCTGCGGCGCAGGAATTTTCCCCGCACCCTTTTTTCACCCTTGACATTCCCGTCGGGAAACGCTATAATAACGGTTGTTGCGGGATGTGGCGAAGTTTGGTATCGCGCTTGGTTCGGGTCCAAGAGGCCCCGGGTTCGAATCCCGGCATTCCGACCAGAGAGCTACCTGAATTCTTGGGAATTTGGGTAGTTCTTTTTCTTTTTTCGCCTCGGTCATGTGGTTCCCCCTTTCAGGTGTTACATCGTGTCAGGCTCATTTGGGCGGCCTCCTTTCCGGGTTGGGGATGAGAAAAGCACGGCGGTTTGCGTCGTGCTTTTCACTCAGATTTACTTGACCGGTTCACCGTTAGCCCACGCTTCACGGGCTTCTTTCAGGGTCATTTTGTTGGCTCCTCGCACTGTGTCCGGTTTTGCAAGCTGGATTGGGTCATTTTCCCAGTCGCAGACCTCACAAATCTCATATTCTCCAACGTAGGTTTTGCCGCAAACCGGGCATTTAATTTCTGCCGAATTCATCTTGCCAGTATGCCTCCTCTCGCTTTTCAGCCTTTACCTCTGCACCGGTGAACTGCTGTCACGCTCCCCACGCCGCCGGCGACGGAGGCCCCTCCCCGCTTTGCGGCACTTTTTCTCCCCGGTGGGAAGGCGGACGGTGAAGATCACCCGCCCGCGGCTGCAATCCACCTGAATCTCCCCCTGATGGGCGGTCACAACGGTCTGGGCGATGGTCAGGCCCAGGCCGTAATGGTCTGTGCCGCTGCGGTTGGCATCCCTTCGGAAGAAGCGGACAAAGATCTCCGTCCTGTCCTCCTCCGGGATGAAGCCGGGGTTGGACACCGTCAGAACGGCCTCCTCCCGCTCCCGGCCCAGCGTCACGGCAATGCCCCCCGCCCCTTCGCTGTGGGAGAGGGCGTTGTCCATCAGGATGGAGACCAGCTGGCTCAGCTGGCCTGGGTTCCCCTGCAGGGTGATGTTCTCATCAATCCGGTATTCCAGCTCCCGGCCCTGTTCAAAGGCCACGCTTTCAAAGGGCAGCACCCCGCCCAGCACCAAGCGGCTGAAATCCAGCGGCTCCATCTGGGGAGTCTCCCGTTCTGTCCGCACCAGGGTCAGCAGCTCGCTGACCAGCCCGGCCATCCGGCCGCTCTCGGAGCGGATGTTCCGCAGCCATTGATTCTCGCCGATCTCCCGTTCCAGCAGCTCCGCGTTGGCCTCCACCACCGACACCGGCGTTTTCAGCTCGTGCCCCGCGTCGGAGAGAAACTGCCGCTGGCGGCGGTCGCTTTCCTCCAGGGGCCGGATGATCCAGCGGGCCAGGGCAACGGCGCACAGGAAGAGCACCGCCACCATGACCGCCCCCAGCAGAAGCGCATTCCGGAACAGGGTGGTGAAGCTGTCGGAGACCAGGGTATTGTCCATCAGCACCACCAGGGTGTAGTCCTCCTCCGTATCCACACAGTAGACGAAGTTGCCATAGGTGCCCTGGCTCCGTCCCGTCCCCAGCAGGTACTCCGCCGCTTCGGACAGCTGGGCCTCCGTATACAGCGTGCCGTCCCCCATGTCCACGCTGTAGGGCTCGCCCGCCCCGTCAAAGGCCACGGAATAAAAGGAGGACAGCAGATACCGGGTGCTATCGCGGTCCGGCGGTTCGTCCTGCGCCGGGGGACTGTCCCCCTGGCGGGACTCCTCTGTGCGCTGCATCTCGCTGGGGTTGCCGTTCTCGTGATACTGCTCCACATACATCTCCAGCATATCCTGATTTTCCTGATACAGCTCCTGATAGCTGATGACGTAGATGGCGGACAGGGTGATGGCAAACAGCAGCAGAAACACCGCCATGATCACCGTCACGATCTGCCGCCGGGAGCGCTGAAAGACGCTGCTCTGCCGCTTTTTATCCACAGTCCCACCTCAATTCATAGCCGGCCCCGCGCACCGCCTTGATCTCCACCCTGGAACCCACAAAGGCCAGCTTCTTCCGGGCGAAGGAGATGTAGACCTCCACCTTGTTATACTCTGCCTCGTCCTCATAGCCCCAGATCTTCATGGCCAGCTGCTCCCGGGACAAAATCTGCCGCTGATTTGCGATCAGATACTCCAGCACCCGGCACTCCTTCTCGCTGAGGTGGACGCTCTGGCCGGTGGCGGTGCAGTGCAGCGTCAGGGCCTTGACATCCAGCGCCAGATCGCCCACGCACAGCCGGTCGTCCACCAGCGGCATCCCCCGGCGGCACAGGGCCCGCACCCGGGCCAGCAGCTCCCGGGGCTGAAAGGGCTTCGTCACATAGTCGTCAGCCCCCGCGTCCAGACCAAGCACTTTGTCGTCCAGCTCCCCTCTGGCGGTGAGCATCAGGATGGGGGTGCGGACGCCGGCCCTTCTGCTCCGGGCCGCCACCTCCGTCCCGGACAGGCCGGGCAGCATCACGTCCAGAATCACGCCGTCGTACTGCCCGCTGCAGAGGGCCGCAAGGCCGTCGTCGCCGCGGAAGAAGCAGTCCACATCATAGCCCTCCTGCCGCAGCAGCTCTTTCAGGGCGTCCGCCATCCGGGGCTCGTCCTCTACCAGCAACAGCTTCATCGCTGTCATCTCCTCTCTGTGGGTGTGTATGAAAATCGGGTTTTAGGTCAAATATGTCAAAGAAACCCCGCAGCTTCCGCTGCTCCGTCGTACTGCGCGAAGCCTGAATCCTTGCTTTTTTGTAGGGGCGGCCCTTGGCCGCCCGGTCACGTTTTCTTATTCAGTAATGTTTGATGTAAGAGCAACGTTCTTTCCCGTTTGCGGGGCCATTCGTTTCTTAGAGAAGGATACTGGAATGAAATACAGCTTTTGCCCTTGCCAGGGCATGGCCTGACAGCCGCGTTATCACTTTTAGCATCTCCTCCTCGGCCAATGAGCCTTGCCAGCATAGCTGGCTGCAGTTTTCGGCTAAAAATATGCCGCTGGCATATTTTCTCAACGCCGCAAACTTGCTCCGCCAAGAAAAGTAGCAAAAGAAGGCGGCTTAAGGGGAAGCTCGGGGCCTCGCTCCCCCTTAAGAATCCCTCTCCTATAATCCCCGGGGCTTCGCGCTGTCCAGCCTGTCAGTGGTCTATCAGGCAACAGACGAAGTAACTTTCAGATGGTGAGACTGCCGCCGATGGCGGCTGGCAGGGATTGCCGCCCACGTTCCAGCCTTACGGCGGAACGGGCGGCAATTTTGTTGCCCATTGGTCGTGGAAATCTAAACTGTACGGCTACGGTATGCTTCTCAACTCAGGATAGATTGCATCCTAAGTTGATGACATTGCCTTTCAGGGGAGGGGGACCGGCGACAGCCGGTGGAAGGGTTCCAATGCAAAGCGGATTTCAAAATTGATTTCCGTGGCAGGCGCACCATATTCTGATTCCTACTATACCACAGAAACCTTGAAAAAAGCTGGAAGGCTTCAATCTTTTTTCAAGGTTTTTATGATAGGATGACCAAAACAAGACAAGGAGGTCTATCCCATGAAGAAATTCACCGCACTGCTCTGTGCGCTGGCCATGGTGCTGAGCCTGGCCGCCTGCGGCAGCACATCCTCCGGTTCGGAAACGACAGAATCCGCGTCCTCGTCAGAGGACAGCTCTGCCGCCGCCTCGGAAACCCAGGCGGTATCCTCCGACAAGGAGTACATCGAATCCACCCTGAACCTGGCCAACAACACCGACTATACCTGGAGCTATGACTCCGGCGCGGACGCCTGGGTCATGTCCATCGTCTCCGCCGTGGCCTATCCGGAGATCGAGGACGAGGAGGGCGTCTCCGTCTGCGTTCCCGGCGGCTACGTCACCGGCATTGACACCGACGGGGACGGCTCCGCCGACGTGACAGCGGACAGCTACACCGCCGCCGTCAATGGCAGCCTGGTCATCGACTACGACGCCGAGATCACCAGCACCAACGGCCAGGTGTACACCGCCGCCACCGCACCGGTGATTCTGAACACCGGCGCGGCGGGCTACAGCTCCTCCACCAACACCCTGGCCGCCACCACCTACGCCTCTGAGGGCTACATCAACGTCTCCTGCGGCAACCGTGGCAAGCAGGACACCGCCACTGATGCCGACGGCAACACCTATTACACCGGTGACGCCCCCTCCTGCCTGTCCGACCAGAAGGCCGCCGCCCGGTTCGTGAAGTACAACATCCTGCTGGGCAACCTCCCCGGCAGCGTGGATTACTTCGTCTCCACCGGCGGCAGCGGCGGCGGCGCCCACGCCACCATGTTCGCCGCTACCTCCAACAACTCTGACTTCTATCCCTATCAGGAGGAAGTGGGGGCCGTGGGCTGCTACCTGAACGAGGACGGCAGCTATTCCACCACCGTCACCATCGACGGCGAGGAGGTGGAGCTGTCCGACGGGGCCTGGGGCTGCATCGCCTACAGCGCCATCACCTCCCTGTA
>JAJQCJ010000041.1 GCA_021202775.1 Clostridiales bacterium
TCCCAGGTCTCCGGCAGGCTCAGACAGAGGGAGAGCAGCCCCTTCGCCTTCAGCGACAGGTTTTGGTCTCTCTCAGGTGGTAGTTACTCATGGTCGTGTAGTTGGTGTTTTTCTCAACGCGAAATACTGGCATTTTTTATCTCCTGTCTCCCTTGCGGCGGTTGGCCTGGTTGTGTTTGCGGTAGGGGCAGCGCTTGTAGCGGCACCGAACACCCCGGCTCCCGTGGATGTGATACCGGCAGAACCGGCAGTCCGGGAACTTCCCGTCTCGGTTTTTGTCGTACCAGACCTGGGCTTCGCCGTCCTGGGTGTAATCCCGTTCTTTCCTCATCTTGACATTCCTCCATTTTGGCTTGGGCAAAAAGAAAGAGCATATATCTGTCCCGTAGTGGGGCGATACACGCTCTATGTAAATCTGTATTCAGTTAATACGGCCAACTTTATCTGAAAACCGCAGGAATCCGCATCTTTTCAGCTCGTTGAAATTCTATTCTTATTATGACACCACCGTCCTTATGCACCGTACTCTTGCTGACCCCAAACTCCTTCGCCGCCGCCCGCACCGTAGCCCGATGCTCCGCCACCCATTCGCCCGTCCGCAGGGCGCGTTCCTCAATATCCTGCTTCAAAGACAACACTCCCATGGCCCAGACGCCGCCTTGACCGGCGGCATCCTTGCTGTTTCAGCCTATGTGGGCCAGGGGAAGAAAATGCCGGTGGGACGGGCATTTGAGGTTTCTTAAGCGGGAGGCTGACAACACGGATGACGGGGCAAGCGGAGGGACTTCGCAGCCTGCCCTCGAAAATCTGCGCAAGGTAAGCGCCGGGACTCCCCGCCGCACTGTATTGACAAATACTCATTTAAATGTTACGATATGGCAAAATACAACGAAAGCAGCACAGAAGGAGGGGTATTATGTTGCAGGTTGCCATTGTGGAGGATGACGCGAAGGACAGCGAACGTCTGGCGGAGTTTTTAAAACGCTATGAACAGGAGCGCCAACAGCAGATACGCTGCTCCTTTTTCACCGACGGGCTTTCCTTTATCAGCGATTATACGCCGTCCTACGACATTATCCTGATGGACATCGCCATGCCGAACATGGACGGCATGAGCGCCGCCCGGAGGCTGCGGAAAACGGATGAGACGGTGTGCCTGATTTTCATTACGAATATGGCGCAGTATGCCATTGCGGGGTATGAGGTCGGCGCGCTGGACTTTCTGCTCAAACCGGTGGAGTATTTCCGGTTTGCCGCGAAGCTGGATAAGGCGGTGCAGAGCTGCGCTCTGAAAAAGGACCGCACCCTGACCTTCCGAACGGGGGACGACTATATCAGGGTCAGGCTGTCCGAGATCTGTTACATCAAAAGCGAAAAACACTACGTCTTTCTGGTCACAAAGGGCGGGGAATACCGGGTGCGGGCCTCCATGAAGGAGATGGAGCAGCAGCTGCCTGGAGAGCTTTTCGTCCGCTGCGACAATTCCCACATCGTCAATCTGGCCTATGTCACCCGCATCAACCGGGACAGCGCCCAGGTGGGCGACGCCACGGTGCCCATCAGCAGGCCCCGCAGGAAAGAATTTGTCAACGCCTTCACACGGTATCTGGGGGAGTTGCAATGATGGCGCGGATTGTATCGCTGGCGGCTGAGTCTGCGTCGGCCACCCAGTTCTGTTTGCAGCTGATGGCGGCCACGGCCATCCAGTGCGTCAGCCTGAAACGGCGGCCGTGGTTCCTGCTGCGCCTGGTGTGCGCGGTGCCGGTCTTTCTGGTGCTGAGCTGGTGGCTGGACGGGTTGGATGTGATTGCCCACCTTGTCTGGCTGCAAATGCCTCCCTTTGAGATCTGGGTGCTGCTGCCGGTCTGCTTCTTCCTGTTTGACGTCACGCTGAAAGAATTGCTGTTCGTCTGTCTGGCGGGAATGGCGACGCAGCACATCTGTATTATTTCCGCCGAGCTGCTTTTGAGCTGGAGCCTGCCGGAGGCGGAGGCGACTGTGACCAGTCTGCTGACTATTCCCCTCTATCTGCTGCTGTGCGGACTGGCCTATCTGGGCTTCGCCAGAAAGATCAACCGGGAGATCGATATCCGCATCCGGGGGAACCGGCTGCTGCTGGTGGCGGCGGCCACCATGGTCTTCACGATGATTCTGCGGCGGGCCGCGGTGGACAACCTGGGGGACGCCTACAGCCCCATATTGAAGGCGGCCATTGACCTGTATGGGATCATGGGGTGTCTGGTCTCCCTCTGGGTGCTGTTTTCCAACAATACCATCGATGAGATGCGGGTGGAGCAGCTGATGGATGGAGCAGGTCATGCGGATGGAGGAGGAGAAGCACCGCTTTTCCCAGACCACGATTGACACCATCAACATGAAGTGTCATGATTTAAAGCATCAGCTGGAACGGCTGCAGGCCGGGAACGATGAAATCTCCCGGCAGGCGCTGCAGGAGCTGGCGGACTCCGTGACCCTCTACGCCAAGGTCGCGAAAACCGGCAACGATGTGCTGGATTCCATTCTGACCCAGGAGAGCCTGCGCTGTGAGCGCTATCACATTCACTTCACCTGTATGGCGGACGGGGCACGGCTGGGGCATATGAAAAGCACCGACCTGTACTCCCTGTTCGGCAACGCCATTGACAACACCATCGAAGCCGTCCAACAGGAGCCGGAGGAGGAAAAACGGGTCATTTTCCTGAAGGTCACCGGCAGCGGGGACTATATCAGCATCCATCTGGAGAACCACTGCCCCGGTCAGGTGTCCTTCTGGGACGGGATTCCCCAGACCGACAAGCCGGACCGGGAACAGCACGGCTACGGAATGAAAAGCATGCAGTATGTGGCGCGAAAATACGGCGGCAATCTGGTCTGCCGCCAGGAAGGCCAGATGTTTTATCTGAATATTCTGCTGGAAGCTCCTCAGGAGGAACGGCAGCCGTAACCGGCCCCAGGGCCGGGCGGCTGCCGCTCTCTGTTTATAAAAACAGATTATGACAACAGGATGACAGAATTTGCCTCCAGATTGCAGAGTTTGCCAGAAATGCACGGTTGGAACGCTTTCCTGCTATAATTATCCCATCAATTTGCCGAGGAAGGCAAGCATAAGGAGGAAGTGTTTATGAAAAAGACCCGCGCAAAGCTCTGGCGTGTGTTGTCCGGCATCTCAGTGGCCCTGCTGGCTCTGCTGGTGGGGTGTACCTGGATCGGGACGACCTACTCCACCTGGCTGGACGGCCAGTTGGGCACCACAAGCCTGACCCTGACCAGCGATTCGGACGAAAAAACCTACTACTATGAGTCCAGCTACACATCCCTGGAGGAGCTGCTGGAGGACAAGGAGGCCCTGCTGGCGGAGATCTCCGCAGAGGGTTCCGTCCTGCTGAAGAACGAGTCCAGCGCCCTGCCCATCTCCAGCACCGCCAAGGTGACGCTGCTGGGCTACGGCTCCTATGACCCGGTCTATGGCGGCAGCGTCGGCTCCACCACCACCGAGGGCGGCACCGCCGTCATCACCACCCTGCAGGCCGCCCTGGAAGAAGTGGGCATCGAGGTCAACCCCACTATGGTGGACTTCTACGCCAATAACCCCGCCACCCGGTTTCACGCATCCTATATGTTCGGCACCAAGTATGACAGCCTGATGGACGCCCTGATCGGTGAAGTCTCCACCAGCGTCATGGTCAGCGCCGGCGTGGCCGACGACGAGACCACCCTCAGCGACGCCACCATCGGCGAGTACAGCGACGCTGCCATCGTGGTCATCACCCGGGCCGCCTCGGAGGCGGCGGAGTACAACATCAACTCCGCCACCACCGACGACGGGGACTCCTACGATTCCCCCCTGGATCTCAGCACCTATGAAAAGCAGGTCATTGACCTGGCGGTGAACTCCTTCGACACCGTCATCGTCCTCATCAACTCCGACTCCGCCATGGGCATCGACTACCTGAAGCAGAACGACGGCGTGGACGCCATCCTGTGGGTGGGCCTCCCCGGCGCCTACGGCTTTGAGGGCGTGGCGGACGTGCTGACCGGCGAGAGCAACCCCTCCGGCCATCTGGTGGACACCTACGCCGTCCACCCGGCCTCCGCCCCTGCCAACGCCAACATGGGCCTGTATACCTGGGCCAACGCCTCCACCAACGGCGGCAGCGAGATGACCAGCAGCGACTATGGCAAGAGCGACTGGTACGTTGTGGAGAACGAGGGCATCTATGTGGGCTACAAGTACTATGAGACCCGCTATGCCGACGCCGTCGCCGGAGACGCGGAAGCCCTGAACAATGCCAACGCCACGGAGTACGTCAAGACCTATTCCGACTATGACGCCTCCGCCGACTGGGATTATAACGACCAGGTCAGCTACAGCTTCGGCTACGGCCTGAGCTACACCACCTTCTCCCAGACTCTGGACAGCCTGACCATCAACGCCGCCAGCGGCACCGGTACCGCCGTGGTCACCGTCACCAACACCGGCGATGTGGCGGGCAAGTCCGCCGTACAGCTCTACGTCCAGTGCCCCTACACCAGAGGCGGCACCGAGAAGTCCGCCGTGCAGCTGGTGGACTTCGGCAAGACCGACGTTCTGGAGCCGGGCACCTCCGCCACGGTGGAGCTGACCTTCACCCTGGAGACCTTCGCCTCCTACAACACGGACACCGAGCAGTGGGAGCTGGACGACGGCGAGTACTACTTTGCCGTGGGCAACGGCGCCCATGAGGCCCTGAACAGCATCCTGCTGAGCCAGGGCGTCCCCGAAGAGGACCTGAGCATCTCCACCGACAGCGAGAATGCCACCGTTGCGGCCGTTCAGGCCGTGGAGCTGGGCGACGTCTCCGCCTACCTGGCCATCGTGAACGAGAACGTGGAGAACCGCTTCGAGCAGGCGGATTACAGCACCTATGACGAGAGCTTCCAGTACATCTCCCGGGCGGACTGGTCCCAGGGCTGGGAGACAGTGGGCACCGAGGACGGCACCGGCGAGGACGCCGTCAGCTACACCTCTGAGATGGAGTACGGCCTCTTTGCCCAGCTGTATACCATCACCGCCAACGACAAGACCGACGACATGACCTACGACTGGGACGTGGACACCGGTCTGACCATTATGGACTTCATCGGCGTCGGTCTGGACGAGACTGTCACCAAGGACGGCGTGACCTACACCTATGACGATCTGGTCAACACCATGTCCCTCTATGAGGCATGCTACACTCTGGAGAACGAGTATCAGAACCTGGACGCCATCAACTCCATCGAGCTGGGCGAGGTGGTGACCAACGACGGCCCCGCCGGCTTCGCCTATGACCAGGTGCCCGGCTACGCCTACAACTGGCAGGCCTACGAGTCCGATGAACCCACCTACGTCAGCGCGGACGACGAGAACGCGGAGACCTCCATGTCCGTCTACAACACCGAGCCCGTGGTGGCCTCCACCTGGAACAAGGAGCTGGTGTACGCAGAGGGCGTCATGATGGGCGAGGACTCCCTGTGGGCGGATGAGAACCTGATCATCGGCCCGGGCAGCAACCTGCACCGCTCCGCCTACAACTCCCGGAACCACGAGTATTACTCTGAGGACTCCGTCCTCACCGGCCTGATGACGGCGGCCCTGTGCGAGGGCTGCTACACCAAGGGCCTGATGACCCAGGTGAAGCACTTTGCCTTCAACCATCAGGAGGTCAACCGGGCCGGCACCGCCACCTTCTTCAACGAGCAGGCGGGCCGCGAAAACGAGCTGCGCTGCTTCCAGTACGTCTTTGAAAACAACCTCACCCAGAGCGTCATGACCGCCTTCAACCGCGTGGGCGTGGAATACGCCGGAGCCTGCGAGGGGCTGCTCATCGGCGTTCTCCGGGACGAATGGGGCTTTGAAGGCTCTGTGGTCACAGACATGGTGAACGGCGCCATGTACATGAACTGGCTGGACGCCTTCGCCTGCGGCCTGTCCGGCACCCTGGGCACCAACGCCTATGAGGCCACCTCCCTGGGGGCCAGCACCTCTTCGGCAAACCAGGCGCTGATCGCCACCGACGCCTATCTCCAGCAGCAGATTCATGACGCCATCAAGTACACCGTGTATCAGGTGGCCAACTCCAACTACATGAACGGCATGGATTCCACCTCCCGCTGGGAGACCGTGACCCAGTGGTGGAAGGCTGCCCTGTATGGCGGCATCGCCCTGTTTGCCGTCCTGACCTTGGCCTTCCTGGTGCTGTACCTGCTGGCCCTGACGAAGGAGCAGAGCGGCACGGAGAAGAAGCGCACCCTGGGCTTCTGGCTGCTGGCCGTCAGCACGGTTCTGCTGATCGTGGCTGCCGTCCTGTACCCCAATACGGCCTTCAGCGCGGACTACGCGCCGCTGCAAAGCGTGGAAACCATCCTGATCACCTCCGCGGTTCTGGGCGCGGTGACGCTGGGGGCCACCTTCGTCACCGGCAGCAAGTATCTGGATGTGCTGCCTGTCATCCTGACCGGCCTCTCCATGCTGGGTCTGGCATTCAGCTTCTACCCGATGATCACCCCCATCGCCTATGTCATCTCCGGCCTGAACACCTACGCCGAGATCTCCGCATGGGTCAACGCCGCCATCGTTATGGGCGTGGGCGTCCTGTGCTGCATCGTCAGCCTGTTCTGCAGGCTAACGGCCCGCAAGGATGCAAGCGTCTCCTAAAAGGAAGGCTGTTATGAAATTTGTCTTACGTCATTGGCGCATCTTTGCCCCCATTCTGCTGGTGGTGGTGCTGGTGGTCGGCTGGCTGCTGTACTGCACCTTCTGCGGCTACCGGGGCAGCGAGGACTGGGGCGGCGAGAGCTATGAGCATCTGGTGTACTCCGACGTGTCGGAATCGGACTATCTGAACCTGTATCTGCCCGCAGATGCAGGGGAGGATACCCCCCTTCTCATCCTGGTGCACGGCGGCGGCTTCATCTCCAACGACTGCACCAGCACCCAGGTTCGGTATATGTACGAGTACTTCCGGGAGCATGGCTATGCCTGTGCCTCCATCAACTACCGCCTGTCCGGTGAGGCCACTTACCCTGCCGCTGTCTGCGACGTGAAGGCCGCCATCCGGTACCTCCGGGCCAATGCGGAGACCTACGGGCTGGATACCGAGCATTTCGTCATCTGGGGCGAGTCCGCCGGGGCCTATCTGGCCACCATGGCCGCCCTGAGCAACGACAGCGAGTTCTGCGACGTGGCCTTTGTGGGGGAGGAGGAGAACCCTGATGTGTCCGCTTCGGTGTATGCTCTGGCGGAGTACTACGGCCCCATGGAGTTTTTCAACATGGACGCGGACTATGAGACGCTGGGCCTGCCCCTGCTGATTCGGAAGCTCATCGGCACCTCCTCCAACGGCACCACCGACGCCGCCGACTCCATGGAGAGCCTTTGGGTAGGCCAGGCCATCGGCACCCTGACCGAGGCGCAGGAAGCGGAGCTGTCCCCCCTGACCTATCTGGAGGAGAACCGGGAGGAGCTGGCAGGGATGCAGATCTACATCCGCCACGGTTCCTTTGACATCACCATCCCGAACCTGCAGTCTCAGCGCCTGGCGGACACCGCCGCCGACCTTTTGGGGGAGGACCAGGTGAACTATCAGCTTATGACCACCTACCAGCACGCGGACAACCGCTTTTACACGGAGCAGAATATGCAGGCTCTGGAGAGCTGGCTGGACGCCCTCTGGTAACACCCCGTCCAATATCATATCACGCATCGGCGGAGATGATTTGCTTCCCCGTTGGCTGAATCATCTTCCCGCAGGCAAGGCGAAGAATTGACCAGCTTCCCCAAGCCGTGCGTACAGGCGCAGTTCCCCGGCAGAGACTCTCTCTGCCGGGGAATGATGCGCTGCGGGTGCCGGCGGTACCTCCTGTTCAAAACCACACTGCCTTCACAATCAGCCAGAGGATCACCAGCCAGAACACGATGATCGGAATGGCATAATACCATTTCTTCGGCTTGCCGTCCGCCCACAGCCCTTCGCTGGACGCCCTGCTTCTTTCCCACACGTCCGTCGGGATGCATCGGATGGTCAGCGCCGCCAGCGCGGGCAGAAGAATGACATCATCCAGATACCCCAGCACGGGGACGAAATCCGGAATCAAATCAATGGGCGACAGCGCATACCCCACCGTCAGTCCGGCAAGCAGCTTTGCAATCAGCGGGGTATCCTGATCGTTCAGGGCGATAAAAATCGCCGGTATATCGCTTTTGAGCCGTTTGGCCCGGTCCTTCAGCCCCATTTTCTTCCACCTCTTATCATCGCTGGTCCCTCTTGCTGCCTTTCCGCTTTTTCAGGAAATCCTTCCGCGGCTCAGTCCCTGTGGGAATGTTTTTCAGCCCCGGCATATGCCGCTGCACCATGATGAGGGTCATCACCACGGTGAGAACCCCGACCTCATTCCCGTAGCGGCAGAAGGCGGGAATCAGGAAGGCGGCGGGAATGAGGACAGCGCCGACGGGCAGATAGTGGCTGACCAGAACCCCAATGCCGCCCACCGCACACGCCAGCAGACCGTAGCCAAAGGAAACGCTGACCAGGGCCCCGCAGGTGCAGGAGACGCCCTTCCCGCCCCTGAAGCGGTGCCAGACGGGGAAATCATGGCCGAGAATGGCCCCCAGCCCGGCATAGGCGGCGGCTGCCGCCCCGGCCTCCGGGAACAAAACCAACCGGCAGAGCAGACAGGGAAGGAAGGTCTTGAGCAGGTCCCCCGCCAGCACCAGCGCGGCGGAGCCCGCCCCGTCCTGCGCCCCAATGTTTGCCATGCCCGGATTGCCGCTGCCCCGTTCAAAGGAGCTTTTCCCGGAAACTCTGCGGGAGACGACCTCGGCGGTCAGAAAATTGCCGCACACATAACCCAGCAGAAGGCTCCATACCCTGAACATCGAATCCCCCCAGTTGGGGAACCTCTGAACAAATGAACTTCGGCGCCTTGCGGTAAATTTCCGCCATAAATGCGTTGCAAAGTCTTGAAATCCGTCAGGATTTCTGCGCCTTTGCGCCTTTTTCTGACGCAAATTTCCTCGCAATCCGCTCTCGTCCATTTATTCAGGGGTTCCTTAGTTTGAACAGACCACGCTGACCGTGACCGCGGCCATCATCACGGCCACCAGGAGCAGCGGTATCATCCCGTCCACATATCCTTTCACGCTGTCCAGGTTATAATACAGCAGATAGCAGACTAAACTGACGACTGCCGCAGCGACGGCAATCACAAGAACGGCGATTGCCGCAGGTTTGGAATACCGCCCCAGGGCAAACAGCCCGTTCACCTCCAGGAACATCAGCACCGTCCAGCCCACAATGAGGAACAGCTCCGTCGTGACCTGGCGTTTCAGAAGAAGGGAGGACGCCGCCAGCAAAGCGACATAGGCGACAACGCCGCCGACCACCACCCCGGTTCCGGAAAGCAGCGCCGCCTGACCGTCCACGCTGCTGCCCCGGACGATTTGCATCACCGCCGCCAGGCCAAACAGGAATGCGGGAATCAGCAGCCAGCCGCTTTTCAGCCCCTTAATGGCGCCCTCCGGCCTGAACGCAATCAGCCACCAGGCCAGATAGAACACGCAACAGCCCACCAGCAGCAGGTTCCCGGTCAGCATCTGCCGGGTCTGCAAATCATACTGTGAAAACATCGAAACCATCTCCATACGCAGGGTTTTCCGGTATTCTGTCAACACTTCTATTATAGCAATCCGTTCCCGGCGGAACAAGGTACACTTTCTCCAAATTGTTACGATGCGCCGCCGGTCCTGCCGGCGCACAGCCCGGCCGCAGCGCCCGCTTCGTCACACTGGCGGAGGCGAGTTTGGTGTCCCGGAAAAAAATACCCCCGGTGTCAACACCGGGGGTATTTGAGATACGGGCAAAGGTCAAATCATAGGTTTCCGCTCCGGCGGGGCATGGCCGCCTTACTCCGTCCGCAGAGCCGTCACGGGGTCCTTCCTGGCCGCCTGCCTGGAGGGAATCATTCCGCCGATCAGCGTCAGAACTACGCTTAGAGCCACCAGAATTGCGGCGTTGGACAGCGTCAGAACGGCGTTGATGTCATTGGAGCCCGCCACAGAGTGGACCACCGCGTTGATGGGAATCAGGAGCAGCTCGGACAATCCCACCCCCAACAGTCCGGCGCAGAGGCCGATGATCAGCGTCTCCGCGTTGAAAATCTGGGAGATGTTCCCCTTGGAGGCGCCAATGGCGCGGAGGATGCCGATCTCTCTGGTGCGCTCCAGCACGGAGATGTAGGTGATGACGCCGATCATAATGGAGGACACCACCAGGGAGATGGATACGAAGGCAATCAACACATAGGAGATGACATCCATGATGGTGGTGACGGAGGACATCAGGGTGCCCACCGTATCCGTATAGGTGATGACGTCGTCCTCATTGCCCTCGGCTTTCTTCTCCTCGTTGTAGGCGTCCAGAATCGCCAGGACGCCGTCCTTGCTGTCGAAGTCCTTGGGGTAGAGGTCGATCTCCGAGGGGCTGTCAAAGTTCACATAGCCAAACGACTCCAGATTGCTGTCATAGGTGGCGCTGGTGGAGGAGGTCAAGGAGCTGATCAGCTCCATCAGGTCGTCGCTGTCCATGTTGAAGGAGAAGGCTTCTGTCAGGGAGTCCTCATCGATCTCCAGTGCGTCCGCCATGCTCTCCTCCATCTCATCCATCATGTCGCTCATGGCGGTCTCCAGGCTGTCGGAGAGCTGCTCGACCACCTCATCCATGACGTCCTCCATGGCTGTGGAGAGGGCGGCGGTGATCTGGTCCTCCAGCTCTGCTATCTGGCTTTCCATCGCGGCGGCGATGACGGTACTCATCTGTTCGGCCATGGCCTGGGTCAGCTGCGCCTCCATCTCCGCCATCTGGCTGTTGATGGCCTCCGTGATGGCCTCGGTCAGCGCCTCGGTATAGGCAGCCATCAGCGACTGGGTGTAGCTCTGGATGGCGGCGGTCATCTGCTCCTCCATGCCGGACATATCCAGCATACTCATGAGCCCGGCGGACATGACCGCCGTAGCCTCGTCAGAGGCCAGATATGCGGAGAAGCCGTCGCTGACGCCGGAGAGGGTGGTCAGGCCGTTCGCCTCTGCGTAACTCTCGTAACCGTTGGCCAGAGCGGAGGCGATTTCGTCCATCTGTTCATCGGTGATGTCGATATTGGCGTCCACCGTGATATGGCTCTCCGCCCACTGGTCAAAAATATCCTGGGCGCGGCCAGTGTTCATATAGTCCTCTGTGGAGACGGACGTGGAGCCGTCCAACGCCTGCTCGGTCACATAGCTCTCATAATCCTCCAGAATCTCCGTCAGCATATCTTCCAGACCGTCAGTGGAGACGGAGACATCGCCGTTCTCCTCCATGATCTCCACCAGCAGGTTGGAGAGGGTGCTTCTGGCCTCGCCGCTGGACAGATAGGTGGAGAAGTCCTCCGTCAGGTCATCGTAGCTGGACAGGCCGTTGGCCGCGGCGTAGCCCTCGTAGCCGTCCAGAATGGCGGAGGCCAGGGCGGACACGGACTCTGCGGAGACGCTGACAGACATCCCGCTCATCAGGCTGCTCATATCCAGGTCGCCCACCCCGGAGAGGTCTACGCTGGACAGGTCCAGACTGCTCAAATCCAGTTCAAAGTCCAGATCCATCCCGGAGAGGTCCAGGCTGCTCATGTCGATGCCGGATAGATCCATACTGGACAAATCGAGGTCCAGGTCCAGACTGCTCATGTCGATGCCGGACAAATCCAGCGAGTCCATGTCCAGGCTCAGGCTGTCTGACAAATCCAGGGAATCCGTCAGGCTGCTGAGGTCAAAGGCGTCCTGGAGGGCCTCCGTGTCGATGGTGAACAGGGACTCCAGGTCGATGCCGCTGTCGCTGTCCTCCCCGAAGGGCTCACCGGTCAGCACGTTGATGGAGGGATCCGCCATCTGGGCCTGGACGATTTCGCTCTCCTCTGCCAGCTCAGAGACGTGCTCCACCAGAGAGGGCAGATAGTTGATGCCGGAGGAGAGGGCCGCGCTGACGGCGTTCTCCGTGGGCTGCACGATGCCGACGATGGTAATATCCTCGCCGTTGGATACCAGGTCCATCATGTAGTCGTCATCGTCCGACTTATCCACCCACACCCCATACTCGCTGTCATACTGGTAGTAGTCCGCGGCGCTGACCAGTTTAAAGGTCAAACCCAGCACCTCATCGTAGGAGAAGGAGTCATAGCTTTCCGGGGTGTCCGCGTCCTCGCCGTTGATGAACTGGTCCAGCAGGTCCTCCAGGATGGAGTAGTCCGCCAGGCCCAGGGTGTACATCACAATGTCGCTGATGCTCCCGTTGGAGGAGAGGACCAGAACGCACTCGTCATAGCTTTCCGGCCAGCGCCCGGCCTTGACCTCGTACTGGTCGATATACAGGCTCTCGCTCTCCGGCATCTGGTAGAACGCGTTTACCCCGGTCATGGAGGCCATCATGCTGCTGGACATGATGGTGGAGCCCATCCCCATGAGGGAGGTGATGGTGGTGTCCGGGTGGACCTGCCGGCATTCATCGTCCTCCAGCAGGTAGATCTGCGGGTCCACGCCGTAGGTGTACTCAATGGCGTTGACATAGTCCCAGATGTCGCTCTCCCCGCTCTCCAGATAGGCCCGGAGGGGGGTCAGATTGTTGCTGCCCATGATGGAGACCAGGCTGGAGACCAGCTCGGTGACGGTGATGGTGTCCGAGTCGTTTTCCGCCGTGATGCTGGAGGCAATGCCGGTGCCGGCCTCCATCATAGAGGTCAGGTCCAGGGCGCTGGTCTGCACCTGAACGGGATATTCCGACAGCGTCTGCTCCTCAATGGAATGGATATAGTTGTTGACGCCGGTGGAGATGGCCAGAATCAGGGCGATGCCGATGATGCCGATAGACCCCGCGAAGGAGGTCAGCAGCGTCCGGGCCTTCTTCGTCCCCAGGTTGTTGAAGGACAGGCTCAGGGAGGTGAGGAACGACATGGAGCTCTTTCCCATGTTTTTGTGTACCGGAGCGGCCAGTTTGCCCCCCACGGTATAGGGTGCCGTATCGCTCTGAATCTTTCCGTCCCGCAGCCGGACGATGCGGGTGGCGTACCGCTCCGCCAGCTCCGGGTTGTGGGTCACCATGACCACCAGCCGGTCCTTTGCCACCTCTTTCAGCAGCTCCATGACCTGAATACTGGTGTCCGAATCCAGTGCGCCGGTGGGCTCGTCGGCCAGCAGGATGTCGGGGTTATTGATGAGGGCCCGGGCCAGGGCCACCCGCTGCATCTGACCGCCGGACATCTGGTTGGGCTTTTTGTGCAGCTGGTCCCCCAGACCCACCTTTTTCAGCGCGTCCACCGCCCGCTTCCTGCGCTCCGCCTTGGAGACGCCGGAGATGGTCAGGGCCAGCTCCACATTGGCCAGAATGGTCTGGTGGGGGATGAGGTTGTAGCTCTGAAAGACGAAGCCGATGGTGTGGTTCCGATAGGAGTCCCAGTCCCGGTCGGTATACTTTTTTGTGGAAATGCCGTTGATGATCAGGTCACCGCTGTCATATCGGTCCAGACCGCCGATGATGTTCAGCAGCGTGGTCTTGCCCGACCCGCTGGGGCCGAGGATGGCCACAAATTCGTTGTCCCGCAGGTTCAAATTGACATCGTTCAGGGCAACCTGAACCAGGTCTCCGGTTCGGTATGTCTTGTTGATGCCCTGTAGTTGCAGCATGGCAAATGCTCCTTTCCTGTTCCGTTGGCCCTATTGTAGCCCGTCAGGATAAACTCCCGGACAAGTAAAAAAGAACAAAGTGTAAACAAACCGCCCCGCTTTCCCATTTTGTTTACCTCAGATTGTCGTTTCCGTGGTATACTGAACCTATCACACAGGGCCCCGGCGGCAGCCGGGGGCACTGAAAGGGGGATGCACCGGGATGTTTCGGATTTTGGTGGTGGAAGATAATGCGGATATGCGGGAGCTGTTTTGCACCGTGCTGACGGAGAGCGGCTATCAGGCCATTCCCGCCGCCGACGGGGTGGAGGCGCTGGACGTGATGGAGCGGGAGTACATTGACCTGATGGTGGCGGACATCATGATGCCCCGGATGGACGGGTGCGAGCTGACCCGCTCCCTCCGGGACGCGGGGTACACCCTGCCCATCCTGATGGTGACCGCGAAGGACCAGTTTGACGATATGCAGATGGGGTTCCGGGCGGGCACAGACGATTACATGGTGAAGCCCATCGACGTCCGGGAGCTGGTGCTGCGGGTGAAGGCTCTGCTGCGGCGGGCCAGAATCTCCAGCGAGAAGCGTATTGTCATGGGCAGCACCGTGCTGGACTACGATGCCCTGACCGTGACCCTGAACGGGAAGGAGACCACCCTGCCCCAGAAGGAATTTTACCTGCTCTACAAGCTCCTGTCCTACCCCAACAAGACCTTCACCCGGCAGCAGCTGATGGACGAGATCTGGGGGATGTTCTCCGAGACGGATGAGCGCACTATCAACACCCACATCAACCGGCTGCGGGAGCGGTTTTCCGACTGTAAAGATTTTGAGATCGTGACGGTCCGCGGCCTGGGCTATAAGGCGGTGAAAACCAGTGAAGAATGAACGGCCTCACTTCAGCCTGTGGTTCTGCCTCACCGGCTGCGTATTCGGGACGGTGCTGACCGGCGCAACGATCATGCTGCTGGTCTGGTACCTCCTGTACCACTTTCAGGTCATCGCGGTCAACCCCGTCGAGCAGCACATCCCCTTTGCCATCATCCTGCCGGGCAGCGCCCTGGTGGGCAGCTGCATCACCTGCCTGGTGGGCAGGCTGGTCATCCGTCCGGTGCAGAACATCAGCCGAGCCTTTCAGCGGCTGTCACAGGGGGATTTCTCCGTCCGGGTCCCCACGGACAGCAGGGTGATTGAAATCCGGGAGATGTCGGAGCAGTTCAACGCCATGGTCTACGACCTGTCCCACATCGAGACGCTGCGCAATGATTTTGTGGTAAACGTCTCCCACGAGTTCAAGACCCCCATCGCCGCCATCGAGGGCTATGCCACCCTCCTCCAGATGGAGGGGCTTTCCAGGGAGCGCTACGACTATTACGTGGAAAAGATCATCGCCAACTCCCGGCAGCTCTCCACCCTTTCCAGCAATATCCTCGCCCTCTCCAAGCTGGAAAATCAGGAGACGGTGCTGGGCCGGAAGGAGTACCGCCTGGATGAGCAGCTCCGCCGGGCCGTTCTGCTGCTGGAAAACAAGTGGGCCCCGAAGGGGATCGAGTTTGACATTGACCTGCCCAACGAACTGTTCAACGGAAACGAGCGGCTGCTGGACCAGGTGTGGTCCAACCTCCTGGACAACGCCATCAAGCACTCCCCGGAGGGGGGCACCATTCAGGTGGCGCTGCTGTCCGGCGGCGACGCCGTCACCGTCTCCGTCACCGACCACGGCGACGGCATGTCGGAGGAGGTTCAGAAGCATATCTTTGAGAAGTTCTACCAGGGGGACCGCTCCCGGGCCGCCGAGGGAAACGGCCTGGGGCTGGCCCTGGTCAAGCGCATCGTGGACCTCTGCCACGGTTCCGTGACGGTGGACAGCGCACCGGGGGAGGGCGCCTGCTTCCGCGTGCGCCTGCCCCGGGAGCCGTGACAGACTAGGGAACCTCTGAATAAATGTGCTTTAACCAAAGGAAATCCCCGGAGGGGACGGCGTCTTGCGGTAAATTTGCGTCATTGGACAAGTAGAGCGATAGGTATAAAAATCACTTCGGTCCAAGGTGGCTTCGCCAGCATTGCTGGCTCAGGATTTTGCTAAAAATATGCCACCGGCATATTTTTTACGCAAAATCTTGCAAAATCTTGAAATCCGTCAGGATTACCCTCAAGGGGTATGCCCGCGCCTAA
>JAJQCJ010000165.1 GCA_021202775.1 Clostridiales bacterium
CGGCCCACATAGGGGTCGGTCATGATCTTGAAGGCCAGGGCGCTGAAGGGGGCGTTGTCGTCGGACTCCCGCTCCTCCTCCGCGTCGGTCTCAGGGTTGATGCCCTTGATGGCGGGGATGTCGGTGGGGGCGGGCATATAGTCCACGATGGCGTCCAGCAGCTTCTGCACACCCTTATTCCGGTAGGAGGTGCCGCAGACGACGGGGACGATCTTGTTGTCAATGCAGCCCTTGCGGATGGCGGCCTTGATCATGTCCACCGGAATTTCTTCCTCTTCCAGCACCATCATCATGATGTCATCGTCCACGTCGGCGATCTCGTCCAGCATCTTCTGACGATACTCCTGGGCCTTCTCCAGCATATCTTCGGGAATCTCCTCGATACGCATATCCTTGCCCATATCGTCATAGTAGACGTCGGCCTTCATCTCGATCAGGTCGATGATGCCGCGGAAGTCCGCCTCAGCGCCAATGGGCAGCTGGATGGCCACGGCGTTGGCCTTCAGGCGCTCATGCACCATGTCCAGGACATGGTAGAAGTTGGCGCCCATAATGTCCATCTTGTTGACATAAATCATGCGGGGCACATGGTAGTTATCAGCCTGACGCCAGACCGTCTCAGACTGAGGCTCGACGCCGCCCTTGGCGCACAGGACGGTCACGCTGCCGTCCAGCACACGCAGGGAACGCTCGACCTCCACAGTGAAGTCCACATGGCCCGGGGTATCAATGATGTTGATACGGTGGTCACGCCAGAAGCAGGTGGTGGCAGCAGAGGTGATGGTGATGCCCCGCTCCTGCTCCTGAACCATCCAGTCCATGGTGGCGGCGCCGTCATGCACCTCACCAATCTTGTAATTGACACCGGTGTAGTAGAGAATACGTTCTGTGGTTGTGGTCTTGCCTGCGTCGATATGAGCCATGATGCCGATATTTCTGGTCTTTTCCAGACTTGTTTTTCTAGGCATTAAAATTGCTCCTTAAACTCGAAACTCGCATCGAATCAATGGGGACGTCATTACCAGCGGTAGTGGGCGAAGGCCTTGTTGGCCTCGGCCATCTTGTGGACGTCCTCGCGCTTCTTCACGGCGTTGCCGGTATTGTTGGCGGCGTCCATGATCTCGCCGGCCAGGCGCTCCTTCATGGTGGCCTCGCCGCGGTTGCGGGCGTAAGTGGTCAGCCAGCGCAGACCCAAGGTCTGACGGCGGGCAGGGCGCACCTCAATGGGCACCTGATAGTTGGAACCGCCCACGCGGCGGCTCTTGCATTCCAGGCTGGGCATAATGTTCTCCATTGCCGCCTGGAACACCTCCAGACCGTCCTTGCCGGTCTTTTCCTGGATGATGTCGAAAGCGCCGTATACGACCTTCTGCGCCACACCCTTCTTGCCATCCAGCATAACGCTGTTGACCAGCTTGGTGACCAGCACAGAATGGTAAACAGGATCGGGCAGAATCTCCCGCTTGGGTACATTTCCTCTTCTGGGCACTTTACTTCCCTCCTTCATATTAAAATGATTTCATAGGTACTCGAAAGTGAGTCACTTCCGTGTCCGGGCGGCGGGGCCGCCCCTGTGCCTGCCTGAAATTTACCCACGGAGCCAACGGCTCCAATCTATGAATAAACATCATGGCAAGGCGTTTGCCTTGCGCAAATGCGCAAAAAGGTTCAGTTGCTGAGGCGAAGAGAATTACTTCTTCTTGGCCTTGGGACGCTTCGCGCCGTACTTGGAGCGGGCCTGCATCCGTCCGTTGACGCCCTGGGTATCCAGTGTGCCGCGAATGATGTGGTAACGAACGCCGGGCAGGTCCTTGACACGGCCGCCGCGAATCATGACGACGGAGTGCTCCTGCAGGTTATGACCGACACCGGGGATATAAGCGGTGACCTCATAGCCGTTGGACAGACGCACACGGGCGATCTTCCGCAGTGCGGAGTTCGGCTTCTTGGGGGTGGCGGTACGGACTGCGGTGCAGACGCCGCGCTTCTGGGGGGAGGGCAGGTCGGTCTCTTTATCCTTCAGAGTGTTCTTGCCCTTCTGGAGTGCGGGGCTGGTGGACTTGTAAACAGTCGTGCTTCTTCCCTTACGAACCAGTTGGTTAAAAGTAGGCATATAGTGTTTCCTCCTTTCCTGACAGATGATTCTATTTTTAACGGAATTCGGGGTTTTATTCCGTTAAAAGCAAATTTTTCCCGGGGCGCGTTATACGCGCACCAGTGCGGCGGCTGCGGCCCCGACTTTGATGCCGCAGGCCTGGCCCAGCTCCCGCATGGAAGGGGCCGCCTCCCAGGGCACGCCGTATTCCCGGCACAGGGCCAGCAGGGCGTCGGTGACGGCGGGGTCGGCGTCCAGGGCGTAGAACACGCGCTCCGCCCTGCGGCTGGTCACCGCCTTCCGGGTCTGCTTCAGCCCAACGACGCTTTTTCCTGTTTTCAGTTGGGAAATCAAGTGTTTTCGCTCCCTCATCAGTGGGTTCGCAGCCCTACACAAGTTTACATTTTAACACGCATTGAAAGCTGTGTCAAGGAAATTATGGGAAGATTTCCACGGTTTTCTCCCGGTTTTCTCCATCAAAATGACGGGAAACTTTTCGTTACAGGATGATAAGCTCCCGCTTCGGGGCGTGGGTGATGTCGATGCAGCGGTCCTCCTTCAGCAGCACCACGTCCTCGATGCGGACGCCGAACTTCCCGGGCAGGTAAATGCCCGGCTCCTCGGAGATCATGCAGTTCAGGGGCAGAGGCTCCCGGTTGGCGGCGCTGGCCCTGGGCTCCTCATGAATTTCAATGCCCAGGCTGTGGCCGAAGCCGTGGCCCATCTTGTCGCCGTAGCCCGCCTTCTCCAGCACTGCCATGGCGGTGTTGTGGACGTCGCAGCCGGGCACACCGGCGCGGTTCATGGCAATGGCGGCCTCCTGGGCCTCCAGAACGGTGTAGTACACCGTTTTCATCTCCTCGGTGGGCTGGCCCACGCAGACGGTGCGGGTCATGTCGGAGCAGTAGCCCCGGTAGATGCAGCCGAAGTCCATGGTGACGAACTCGCCCTTCTGAATCTCCTTCTGACCGGGCACCGCATGGGGCATACTGCCGTTGGGGCCGGAGGCTACGATGGGGTCAAAGGAGTTCTTCTCCGCCCCCAGCATCATCTGATAATAGGTCAGCTTCGCGGCGATCTCGCACTCCTTCACGCCGGGCTTGATGTCATTCAGAATCCTGTCAAAAGCCTGATCGGTGATGTGCTGGGCCTCCTTCATGGCGGCCTGCTCCTCCTCGTCCTTGGCCGCCCGGAGGGTGGTCAGCAGCTTCCCGGCGGGCACCAGCTCCACAGAATCGGGGAACTGCTTCGTCATGGCCCGGAAGGAGGCCACTGTCAGGTACTGCTCCTCAATGCCCGCCTTCCGGATGCCGCACCGGTTCAGCACCTCCGCCGTCAGGCTCATGTGGCCCCGGCCGTTGCCGATCATGGTGACCTCCGCCGGGAGGCAGAGCTTTTCCACGGCCTCGATGTAGCGGGAGTCGGTAAAGTAATAGTTCCCCCTGGCCGTGACGATGACGGTGCCCTCACCCCGGAAGCCGATGGCGTAAAACTCCCCTGGCTCGCTGGTGATCAGCATGGCGTCCAGGCCGTACGCCGGCAGCTGGGCTGCGATTTGATTCAGATGGTTCATAGTTCGCACTCCTTCTTATCATTCTATTGTATCACCGCTTTCGCGGGATGCAGCAGTTTCCCGGCAGGCCGCCAGATAGCACGCTTTCATCTCCAAAGCGTCCTCGCTCTGGCTGCCTGCGCTCTCACAGATGATGGTGGGATGCCACCCCCGCCGGGCGATGGCCCGGGCCAGGGGGGCGAAGTCCGGCCCATACTGGCCGTCGGAGAAGCGGAGGTGCCGCTTCTCCCCGCCCTTGAGGGTGTATTCAATGTGGGAAAAGTGGCTGTGGAACCGGGAGGCCCGATCTTCCCCCAGCACTGCCGCCATGCGGCTCAGCATCTGCTCACAGGCTTCCTCCCCCTCCAGCGCCCCCAGGGAGCGGGCGTAGAGGTGGCCGAAGTCCACACAGGGCAGCAGCCGCTCATCCAGGGTACACAGCTCCAGCACCTCGTCCAAATCCCCCAGCTGGTTGATTTTCCCCATGGTCTCCGGGCAGAGGGTCAGGCCGCCGCAGCCCAGGTCGTCGCAGACCCGCAGGATCTCCCGCAGAGAACCCTTTGCGATGTCCAGCGCCTCCCGCCGGCTCCGCTTCATCAGCGCCCCGGAATGAATCACGATGCGCTCCGCCCCCAGGAACTGGGCCACCTGGCAGGAGGCCGTCACATAGCCCACGGTCTTTTGCAGCATTTCCGGGTCAGGGTTGGCAAGGTTGATGAAGTAGGGGGCGTGGAGGGAGATTTGGATGCCCGCCTGGGCGGCGTTTCGGCCGATTTTCTCCGCCGTTTCCTTCCCTACATGGACGCCCTTGCCGCACTGGTACTCGTAGGCGTCCAGCCCAACGGATTTCAGCCAGGCCGGGGCGTCCGTGCTGGATTTGGACACGGTTTTTGTGAATGTATCCGAGTTCCCGGCCACGCCGAACAGTGCCCGCTCGCTCATATCCGGTTCCCCCTCAGGGCGCACAGCCCCCGGAAGGGGGCCTCGACGCCGTAGCGCAGGACGCGGAAGGCGCTGTCCAGGGCGATGGGGCGAATCAGGATGGCCCGAATGCCCGCGTTGTGCCCGCCCCAGACGTCGGTGAAAATCTGGTCGCCCAGGATGACGGCCTGCTCCGGCGTCACGCCGGTCAGGGCGAAGGCCCGGTCAAAGCTCCGGCGGTGGGGCTTTCCCGCGTAACTGAGGTAGGGGACCCCCCAGCTCTCGCAGAAGCGTTTGCTCCTGGCGGGGCGGCGGCCGTTGGACAGGACGAACACCTCCAGCCCCGCCCCTCTCGCCGCCTCCAGCCAACGGCGGAGGGCCTCGTCCGGCTCCGGCTGGTGATAGCGGGCCACGGTGTTGTCCAGGTCCGCCAGCAGCAGCCGGACGCCGCCCCGGTACAGGGCCGCAAGGTCCAGGTCGTAAATGCTGTTTTCCACCCGGTCGGGAATCAAATTCAGGGACACACCCTTCACCTCATTGTCATATCTCCGTGCTGCGCACACATAGAATAGTATATCAATTCTTCGGGCCAAACTCAAGGGGGAAACGTACATGGACAGCAATTTTCACCTGATCTTCTCCGTCCCGCCTGCCGAAGCGGAGCAGCTGCGGCAGCGGGAGGGGATTCTGGCCCCGCCCGCCTACCGCCTTGGGCCGGGGCCCTCCCTCCAGCGCATTCAGGCCGTCCCCGACCTCCGGGGCGGGATTCTGACCGTCACCGACAACGGCGCCGCCCTGACGGGGAACCCCCAATATCTCTGCCGCCAGGTGCAGCGGGAGGCCGCGGCCCGGGGGGCCATGGGGGTCTGGCTGGATTTGCAGCGCCGCCCCCTGCAGGCGGCCGGCCGCTGCCTCACCGCCCTGGACGGGGCGATCACCGGGAAGGGGCTGGAGCTGTGGGTGCCGGAGTGGTGCGGGGAAGCCGCGCCCCACGGCAATGTGCTGATCTCCTCCGCCCTGTCCGGCGGGTCGCTGCAGGCACGGCTCAGCGACGCCGTCGCCGCCTACGGCCTGCCCCGGGTGACGCTGGCTGTGGAGCCCATGGCGGAGGACTTCACCCTTCCCGCCGCCGACGGACAGGGCCGTCCCCTGACCGGGGAGGAGCTGCAAACTCTGCTCGGCACCCGGCGGCCCAACGTGTTCTATTCCGGCGAGCTCTGCGCCCACTACTTCACCTTTTTGCAGCAGGGGATGCCCCACTTCATCCTGTTCGACAATCCGGGCAGCGTCCGGGAGAAGCTGAATCTGGCCCGGCGGCTGGGCCTGCGCTTCGCCGTCCTTCCCTGGGAGTACGCCCCCTGACAGAAAACACCCCCTGAGCGCAGGCTCAGGGGGTGTTGGACGCTTCGGATGAACTCAATAATATCTCTTACGATTCTTCCGGGCAGCCTCAGACTTTTTGCGACGCTTTACGCTGGGGCTTTCATAATGCTCACGCTTACGAACCTCTGCAAGCACACCGGATTTCGCACAGCTGCGCTTGAAACGCTTCAAAGCGTTGTCCAAAGACTCACCGTCTCTCACTCGGACCTCTGACATTCTATTTTCCCTCCCTCCGAATATGCCCAGGGAGTAATAAACAAGGGCACAGCAGGCCACTGGATAGGGCCTCGTTATAAGTCATTATATGCTTTCCTCAGCCCTTTGTCAAGCTGTAATTGTCTATTTTTTCAGAAATATACCTATAAGTTTTCCTGAATTTTTGACAGGATTGGAAAATTTACCCACTTACCCCTGGAGCAGGGAGTCCGCCGTCCGGTATTGCAGCGCCTCCGCCAGGTGGAGCATTCCAATGCGCTCCTCCCCGGCCAGGTCGGCGATGGTGCGGGCCACCCGCAGCAACCGGTCATAGCTCCGGGCGGTCAGGTGGTAGGTCTCAAAGGCACCACGCACCAGCTCCAGGCTCTCCTGATCCAGCTGACAATGCTGCCGCAGCTCCGCGGTGGTCATGTCGGCGTTGCAGGTCAGGCCGGTGCCTGCAAACCGGGCCTGCTGGACAGCCCTGGCCCGGTTCACCCGCTGGCGGATGTCGGCGGAGGACTCCGACGGCCGGGTCTGGGCCAGATCCTCAAAGGGCAGGTCGTGGACGTATACCTTTAAATCAATGCGGTCCAGCAGCGGGCCGGACAGCCGCTTTAAATACCGCTGCCGCTCCACAGGGGCGCAGGTGCAGCGGCGGGTGGGGTGGCCGTACCAGCCGCACTTGCAGGGGTTCATGGCGCACACCAGCATAAAGCGGCTGGGGAAGCTCATGGTGCCGGACACTCTGGAGATCTGCACCTTCCCGTCCTCCAGCGGCTGGCGCAGCACCTCCAGCGCCGCCGGGGAGAACTCCGGCGCCTCGTCCAGAAACAGCACCCCGTTGTGGGCCAAACTGACCTCTCCGGGCCGGGGGAAGCTGCCGCCGCCGGCCAGCGCCGCCGTGGAGACGGTGTGGTGGGGGGAGCGGAAGGGCCGGGTGGTCAGGAGGGGATGCTGCTCGTCCAGCAGGCCGCAGACGCTCCACAGCTCGGTGCTCTCCATGGCCTCTTCCCGGGTCATGTCGGGGAGGATGGAGGGCAGACGCTTTGCCATCATGGACTTGCCGGAGCCCGGCGGGCCCACCATCAGAATGTGGTGGTTGCCTGCGGCGGCGATCTCCAGGGCGCGTTTCACGTTTTCCTGGCCCTTCACATCGGCGTAGTCCAGGGGGAAGCCGCTGCCCATGGGGGGAATCACCGCCGTCGTCGGCTGAATCTGTACGCCGCCGGACAGGTGGGCCACCAGTTGGGCAAAGTCCCGCACCGGGTAGACGGTGATGCCTTCTGCCAGGGCGGCCTCCGGGGCGTTCTGCTCCGGCACAAACAGGCTGTGGATCCCCGCCCGCTGGGCCGCCAGCGCCATGGGGAGCATCCCCCGGACGCCCCGGAGCTGGCCGGACAGGGAGACCTCCCCCACGAAGGCCATATCGCTGACATCCGCCGACAGCTGACCGGTGGACAGCAAAATCCCCAGCAGAATGGGCAGGTCGTAGACCGTCCCCTCCTTCCGCCGTCCGGCGGGGGCCAGGTTCACCGTCACCCGGCCAATGGGGAATTGATAGCCCCGGTTTTTGATGGCGGAGCGCACCCGCTCCCTGGCCTCCTTCACTGCCGCATCCGGCAGGCCCACCACGTCGAAGGCGGGCAGGCCGCTGGCCGTGTCGCACTCCACCGTCACCTCGTAGCCCGCAATGCCGTAAAGCCCCAGGCTGCGCACGGATACCACCATAAAGCTGCCACCTCCTGCACGAAGTTACTCTGTTTCTATCATATCAGAATTTCGGAGGATGTGCAATTAAAATCATGGCAGCAGCACGGAAATCGAGTTTCAGGTCAAATATGCCAATTAAGGTACAATCCCGCTTGGGTTGAGGGTACGTTACCACTCCTATTGTAAAAAAAGCGATGGTTTATCACGCTTTTTTATCAGAGGCTGTTGTTTTGCGGTTCAGGCAGATGTTATCCACCGTTGGATGACAAAATTGACGCCACGTTACGCCATCGGCGGAACGGGCAGCAATCGTACCCAGCCGCCATCGGTGGCAGCTTTGGTGCGTAACAAGTCACAGCGACTGTTTCCTGATAGACCACCTATGAATTGGATAGCGCGAAGCCTCAGCGGAACAGGAGAGGGGTTCTTAGGCGGATTTTGCGTAAAAAATATGCCGGGGGCATATTTTTAGCAAAATCCTGAGCCAGCTTGCTGGCGAAGCCACTTAAAAAGATAGGTAGTGCCTTAAAGTTCCTGATAACAGAGGTGCCCCGAGCTTCCCCCTGAGCAGCCTTCTTTCCCCCATTTCTTGGCGGCGCAAGAAATGGGGCCCCCGGAGGGAAACCACCTATCTCCTTTCTCAAACCTTACCTAAGGAATGCAATCTCAACGCTTTTCCCAAAACAAACAGCGCCGAACCGGCAGAAGCTCCGCCGGTTCAGCGCCTGCCATTCTGTTTTGGAGTTGTCCGCTTACGCCATGGTGAACTGGAACACGCAGAAGGCTGCATAGATGGCCAGCAGGGTGAAGCCCTGCCACCGGGTCAGCTTGCCCTTTCGCAGGGTCGGGACGGTGAGCAGAATCATCACCAGGAACATCACCGGCACGTCCACCACCAGGGAGGAGTTGACGCCGAACAAGGTGGAGTTCTCCGGGATGCTGAAGGGGGATACCGTGATGGACACGCCGCACACCAGCACCAGGTTGAACAGGTTCGCCCCGATCACGTTGCCCAGGGACAGGGCGCCGTGGCCCTTGGCCAGGGAGGTGATGGCGGTCACCAGCTCCGGCAGGGAGGTGCCCAGGGCCACCAGGGTCAGGGCGATGACGGATTCCGGTACGCCCAGGGCCTGGGCGATCAGGGTGCCGTTATCCACCAGCAGGTCCGCGCCAATGGCAATCAGCACCGCGCCCACCACCAGCAGCAGAAGGAGCTTCCACATGGGGCTGTCCTCCTCCTGGGCCTCCTGGGGCGGCTCTGCCGGCTGCGGGCTGCCGCGCATCTCCCGGACGGTCAGCACCATGTAGACCACAAAGATGACCAGCAGCAGGATACCCACCAGCCGGCTGAAATATCCGGTGGTGTAGGCCACCACCGCATAGAAGATGGCCGCGGTGAAGAAGAAGATCACCGGCGTCCGCAGCGTCCTGGGGTCCACCCTGGAGGGATGGATGGCGATGGTCAGCGCCGCGATCAGCGCCGTATTGCAGATGACGGAGCCGATGGCGTTGCCGTAGGCGATCTGGCTGTGGCCGGAGATGGCGGAGGTGGTGGACACCATCACCTCCGGCAGGGTGGTGCCGATGGAGACCACCGTGGCCCCGATCAGCAGCTCCGGCAGATGGAACCGCCGGGCGATGCCGGTGGCCCCGTCCACGAACCAGTCTCCGCCTTTAATGAGCAGCACCAGCCCCACCGCAAACAATAACACGGGAATCAGCATACCGGCAAACCTCCCTGTACATCAGATTGCGCGGACTTCGCCGCATGGGGGAGATACGCCGCAGGGGTTCGTTGATACATAAAAACTATTCCTTTCCTTTGCAGCGAGGCGGAAAAAAAGACCCTCACCGCATGCTGAAAATGCGATAAAAGTCTCGTTACTTCGCGCTCCGTCCGGCTGGCGCAGGCCAGCGTGATGACGACCGGGGCAACGCGCCGGGGCGCGCCAACTACTCCCTCTTTATCAAGTTGTAGTATAACCTGTTTGGGCGGAAAGCACAAGCCCCAAATTTGCAGATTTGTCCGACAAAAACCGGCCGCCGCGGGCGAAGCCGCCGGAGCGGGGCAGGCGTTCCGGCAAATTTAAAAATCGAAAATGAGGAAACGCGAGGATATAAGAGAAAACGGGAGTATTTCAAAGCTCATCCCGTGTTCCATAAATTTTTTCCGATTTTCCGCTTGACGAATCCCGGCCCCTGTGGTATAACTATGATTGCTGTGGCCGTGCCTCCCACTCGCGGCCCCGGCGCTTTCACAGAAGAACATGGTTTGAAATCATATTTGGAGGTTTGTATATGTCCACTTACATGGCAAAGACGGACGTGGCCGGTCGTAAATGGTACGTCCTGGATGCAGCTGGCAAGCCCCTGGGCAAGACCGCTGTGGCTGCCGCCGACCTGCTCCGCGGCAAGAATAAGCCTGAGTACACCCCCCATGTGGATTGCGGCGACTTCGTCATCGTCATCAATTCCGACAAGGCTGTCCTCACCGGCAAGAAGGCAACGCAGAAGTATTATCGTCATCACTCCGGCTGGACCGGCGGTCTGAAGGAGATTCAGTACGGCACCATGATGGCCAAGCGCTCCGACTTCGTGATGGAGCTGGCCGTGAAGGGCATGCTGCCGAAGAACAGCCTGGGCGCCAAGGCCCTGACCCGGCTGCGCGTTTACAAGGGCGCTGAGCACGAGCAGGCTGCGCAGAAGCCCATCGCCGTGGACTAAGGAGGTAATCGATTATGTATCAGAGCAAGAAGCCTTACCTGTATGGCACCGGCCGTCGGAAGTCCTCCGTGGCCCGGGTGCGGGTCTATGAAGGCGGCACCGGCGCCATCACCATCAACGGCCGCAGCATGGACGATTATTTCGGTCTGGAGACCCTGAAGCTGGTGGTACGTCAGCCCCTGGTCGCCACTGAGAATGTGGACAAGGTGGACATCGTGGCCAACGTCTCCGGCGGCGGCGTCAGCGGCCAGGCCGGCGCCATCCGTCACGGCATCGCCCGCGCCCTGCTGGGCATGAACCCTGAGTACCGCACCGTCCTGAAGAAGGCCGGGTACCTGACCCGCGATCCTCGTATGAAGGAGCGGAAGAAGTACGGTCTCAAGGCCGCCCGTCGTGCGCCGCAGTTCAGCAAGCGATAATCAACAGATTTTTCACCGCTTCTCAGTACGTCTTTGGGCGTCCTTTTGCGGGAAATCGCTTGTTTATGTGACTGTGAAGTGTCCTGTATCGTCTCCCGTGTTCTTGAACAGGGAGCAGGTAGGAAGCGTGTAGGAAACAAAAATCACAGCCTCCAAAAGCCAATCAGACAGGAGATGTTTTCCATCAGGAGAACATCTCCTGTTTTCTATTTGGCGCATTTCTTCTTGCCTGTTCCATTCTGAATCAGATTTGGTTGATTGCGTCAACCAGCGCCCGGATGTCCAGATGGGTGTAGACCCGCTCAGCCAGTGTCATGGCCCCTGAGTGGCCCACGATCTTCTTAATCATGGTCTGGTCTACATGGGCCTCCGCCAGCATGGAGATACAGGTATGCCGGGTGTCGTGCGGCTTATGCGCAAACCCAAGCTGCTCCATCAATGGCGTCCAATAGCTGTCATAATAGTTGCGATACGCAAAGTGCTTCTGTTCCGGCGTGTGCAGGAGGTACTCGCAAGTAGAGTTTTCATACCACGCCTGGTAAAATGGAAGCACCTTGTCTGCAATGGGCACCTTGCGGATACCGTTTTCCGTTTTACTGCTGATAACGTCGAAGTACTGCTCCTCCAGGTGAACATCCTCCTTCTTCAAATCAAGCAGCTCAGAGATACGGCAGCCGCTGTAAATCAGCATCAGCACGATCTGGTAGTAG
Organism: Clostridiales bacterium; assembly: GCA_021202775.1. Classification (GTDB taxonomy): domain Bacteria; phylum Bacillota; class Clostridia; order Oscillospirales; family Oscillospiraceae; genus Onthomonas. The sequence continues at coordinate 11,713 of JAJQCJ010000165.1, forward strand.
GGGTCGTCCTTCAGCGTCCACAGTCGGTCGATCTCCTGCTTCGTGAACTTGCTGCGGTCACGCTTGTCGGGGTTCTTATCCTTGTAGCGAAGGATGTCTACATACTCGGAATAGTCCTTGTTGCAGATGTCATTTTTCATCGCATAGCTGTATAGCTGATTGAACAGCCCTTTCAGCTTCTTGAGGGTCGGGTAGTTTTTCCCGCAGGTGTCCACAACAAACTGCAAATCTGCAAGCCTGATCTCCTTGAAGATCTTGTTGTAAAGGGTTCCGCACACCCGGTAAGAGGCTTCATAGCCGTGAACGTTGGATTTGGATATGGTCGGATATTTGGACTTCGACCACAGCTCGTAAACCTCCTGGAAGGTGACTTTTGAGGCTTTAACATCAAAGGGATTCTGGTTGAACTCTGCCAGCATCTGTAAGCCTTCCGCCTTGGTTGCGGCATAGCCGATGATGACATACTCCTGCACCATTTTATCCTTTGCCTCATCATATCTCCAGCCTGCGGTCTTGCGAACCATATAGGGTTTTCTGCGCTTTCCGGACATTTTCTTTACGCTTCCATATCCGTTGGGTAATTTCAAAAACTATCAAACTTCCTTTCTCCCAGTTCTAATTTTCGCTGTCGGTTTCCAAGCCGGCAGCTTTTTGTTTTGCCTGCTCTACCTGTTGGGCCACAAGCATATCCCTGCGGCGAATCCGTTCTTCTGGTGTCAATGTCTCCCGCTCTCTGTCGGCCAGCGGGATGGGCGCATAGTAGGCCAACTGATGATCGAGCCATTCGTCATACTGCGCTCTGTCAGACCAATAGGTTTCGAGCCGTTCTCGTTCATCCCGGAAGGATTCCAGAAACAGACAGAGGTCGGAGTTATGCTCAGCATCCGCCTGCTTCCCGTTGAATCGAATTGCACAGGACCATTCTTCAGCGTGGGGCGGACGCTTTACGTCGATCTCAAACCGAATCCCGGCCTTGTCACTCAGCTCCGCAATCAGAGCCATGACATCGGAGAGGGTATCCATCGTTTCGTTTGTCCGTCCGTAGCCCATCAGATAAGCGGATTCTACATCCAGCCGTTTGGCGATCTCATTGATGATGGCAATGGACGGTTCGATCTCGCCGCTTTCATACTTTTGAATGGTCCTCATGCTTTTTCCGAGTAGGTTCGCCAGCTCGGTTTGACTGAGGCCCTTCTGTTTTCGTGCTGTACGGATTCTGTTTCCAATTTCCGTAGGAGTTGCTGTTGCCATTTAAACCACCTCATTGACATCATAACATAGTCGTGAGCAGTTTTCAAGAGGCGTACGAATTATTTTTTCATATTTTAGGGCTAAGTGGGTTGACATACGAAATTGAGAGGTGTATAATCAAAATACGAACTCAGAATACGTATTTTTAGGAATGGGGGTGATAGATATGTCTGAGAGCAGGCTCTACGTTGAGCTGCCGCCTTTTACCGGGCGCAACGTGCCGATCACTGAGATCGCCAAGGCAATGAAAAAGGATGCACAGTATGTCCGCATTGGACTCCAGAAAGGAATCCTGACTTTTGGTTATGCCATCAAACTGGATGATTCCAATGAGTACAACTACTATTGTCCTGACCGCAAGGTATGGGAGGAGATCGGCTATTTCCGTCAGACGGAGGCTACAGCCTAAAAGGAAGTCCCTCTCCCTGACAGGCAGCGCCTTCTGCGTGTTGCATCAGGTGGTGCTGGTTGACATGGTAGTTCAAACAGCGGGGCGGCAGTATCGCTGCCGTATCCTGCTGTTTTGCTGCCATACATAACTTGATGAAGGGAGACTTTTGAAATGAACACACAGCAGAGACCAGAGAGCCACATTCTGCGGCAGCGAGAGGAGGAACCCTATTATGGCTGAATTATTAGACGCACCCGAATGGGTGGACAAGGACAAGCACATCATCGAACCGCTGTTTTGTTACTGCTTCCTGGAGGCCTTCCCCATGCGCTGTATCCATGACCACTTCTACACCGTAGATGGCTTGGTGACAGATGAGAGCCGCATCAAGCGGGACATCTTCTATGAGATCAACGAGTATCTGGATACCGGGGTCGCCCGGAAGGTGGATCACCTGTTCAACGCTCTGAAAATGGCGGCGTACTCAGAGCCGATGCCCCTGCAAACAGACCGTATCCATGTGGCTAACGGCACCTATCACATGGATGGCACGTTTACCGAGGACAAGGAGTTCTGCATGAACCGGTTGGCTGTCGGGTATGTACCGGATGCCCCAACGCCCACAAGGTGGCTGCAATTCCTGTCCGAACTCCTATATGATGAGGACATCCCCACCGTACAGGAGTATCTTGGCTACTGCCTGCTACCCACCACTAAGGGACAGAAAATGCTCATGCTCATCGGCAAGGGTGGCGAGGGCAAGAGCCGTATCGGTCTGGTGATGAACGCCATTTTCGGCAGCAGCATGAATACCACCAGCATCCAGAAGGTGGAGACGAACCGTTTCGCCCGTGCCGACCTGGAGAGCAAGTTGCTGATGGTGGACGATGATATGGACATGAACGCTCTGCCCAAGACGAACCACATCAAATCTATCGTCACCTCCGAGTGCAAGATGGATGTGGAGCGGAAGGGTGTCCAGAGCCAGCAGGTTCAAATCTATGCCCGCTTCCTGTGCTTTGGAAACGGAGCCCTGACAGCGCTCCATGACCGCACGGATGGCTTCTTCCGCCGTCAAATCGTCCTGACCACGAAGGACAAGCCCGCCGGTCGGGAGGATGATCCCTTCCTGGTAGAGAAGCTGGTATCTGAGAAGGAGGGTATCTTCCTCTGGATGCTGGAGGGACTGAACCGGCTGATCGCCAACAATTACAAGTTTACCATCAGCGACAGGGCCGGGGAGAATCTTTCGCAAATCGCACGAAATGCCAACAACATTATGGACTTCTTGGACTCGGAGGGCTATATCCGATTCCAGGCAGACCTGGAGGCTCCCACGTGCAAACTGTACGACGCCTATCATCTGTGGTGTGAGGACAACGCCGAAAAGCCGCTTGGAAGCAAGTCCTTCGCCAACCGCATGGCTCAGATTTACAGCGCTTATAATCTCACGGACACCGACAGCATCCGCCTTCCTGATGGGAAGAAGTGTCGGGGTTATGAAGGGGTAGGTATTGCACTCCGGTATACGGAGGTGTAACCCAATCAGAAAAGTTGCGTGTTGCGTGGTTGCGTGTCATATGTTCTGCGATTAGTGCCTGGTTTTTTACAGCTTTGGGCAATAAAAAGCACTATTTCCCACTTTTAGCGCCACGTAACACGCAACACGCAATACACGCAACAAATTGAAGTCCCTTTTTAATGAATCAAATGTGGCTTCAACATGGAAGGAGATGTAAACCATGAAGAACATACAGATACCCTATGAGCTGTTCGTTGATCTGGTTCTGTTCCATCTGAAAGGCGAGGATGATGTTGACGGTGAGATTCAACAGGGGCTGGAGCGAAAGCTGGATGCCATGCTGAACCGACAGCTCTATTCGCAGTACAAGACCGCACCCACCGAGGAACAGAGGGAACGAGCCCGACAGGAATATCTTGACCGGCGGGGCGTTCTGCAGAGCTTCCGCTGGACTGTTCCTCCCTGGGAGCTGTAACAGGAGCGTGGCACGCTCCTGTGCAGGTGTACAGAGGGCAGCAAGCCCTTTGTACCGGAGTCCAGAGGGGTGCTGCCTCTCTGGTCAGTGTCCAGAGGCGAAACCTTTGGGCGGAGAGTGCAGAGGGTGGCAGGCCCTTTGCTGGGGTAGTTGTCCGCAGACAAAAGTGGCAAAGCCCCTCACTCCCTCGGAGAGCCCACGGCACTTTGCAGACCGCTGGTCTGAAAGTGTGATAATGGGTTATTACACTTCGCAGAAGTGCCTCCCCGTGTGGCCACAAATATGAAATTTACGAAAGGTTAAGGTGATATTTATCGCAAGAAATGATGGAGTGCATCGTACCACGGTC
>JAJQCJ010000077.1 GCA_021202775.1 Clostridiales bacterium
TTGCCTGGAGACGGGCCGGAAAAATAGGTGGTGCCTACATGAACCCCCGCTCAGCAGACGCTGGGCGGGGGTTATTCTGCTTTATCCAGCAACATTTCGCTTCTGTTTTCTCCCCTCCCGTGTTATGATAAGAACACAGGAGGGGAGCGTGGTTTTACAATGGCAAAGGGACAAAACCAAAAGCTGAAAACCTTGTATTTGGCGAAGATTTTCTGCGAGGAAACGGACGAGGGCCACGGGCTGACCATAAGCGAGCTGATCGACAGACTGCAACAGTACGGTGTGGCAGCGGAACGGAAGGCGCTGTACCAGGACCTGGATGACCTCCGGCAGTTCGGACTGGATATTGTCGCCATGCAGAGCGGCAGAAGGCACACCTATCATCTGGTCTCCAGGGAGTTTGAACTGCCGGAGCTGAAGCTCCTGGTGGACGCGGTCCAATCCTCCAAGTTCATCACAGAAAAGAAATCCCGGGAGCTGATTCGGAAGCTGGAAACGCTGTGCAGCGTCCACGATGCCAGGCAGCTCCAGCGCCAGGTGCTGATTGCGGGCCGGGTTAAGACCATGAACGAGAGCATCTATTATAATGTAGATGATATCAATGCGGCCATCAGCCGAAATTGCCAGGTTCGTTTTCACTACTTCCAGTGGAACCTGCAAAAGGAGGAGGAGTTGCGCCGGGGCGGGGCATGGTACTGCGTCAGCCCGTGGCACCTGCGGTGGGACGATGAGAACTACTACATGATCGCCTATGAATCCGCCTCTGACACCGTCAAGCACTACCGGGTGGACAAGATGCGGGACATCACCGTGACGGATACCCCCAGGGAGGGGGCAGAAAAGCTGGCGGCCTTTGACCCGGCGGCCTATACGAAGCGGCTGTTCGGTATGTATGCAGGGGAGGAGACCCGCGTCACCCTGGAGTGCGAGAATCGAATGATCGGCGTCCTGGTAGATCGTTTTGGAAAGGACTTTCCGGTGATTCGGAAGGATGGGGGGCACTTTACCGCCTATGTGGATGCGGCAGTCAGCGAGCAGTTCCTGGGCTGGGTCATCAGTCTGGGGAGCGGGGTAAAGCTCACAGCGCCGGAGGCTGTGGTAGAACGGATGCGAACGGAGGTTCGGCGGCTGAACGAGCAGTATTTGTGAGGTTGTCCGGTCTGCTGTCATTTGAAAACAGACACTGTGTCCACAAAAATAGTTGCAGGATAAGCAATTTTATAGTATCATAAAATGTACCGTTGTGAACGCTGTCAGCATCAAACCGGTAATCTATTAGAAAAAGTGAGTGAAACAAAATGATCTTGGAACAATATGGGCCAGATTGTGGCAAAACGATACTATGTGTGCCGGGAACTTTTATGGAGGGAAGCTGCTTTGGGTCTTTGGCGCAGCAGATGCCGGACTGCCGCATGATTTGCGTGACGCTGAATGGGCATCATCAGGGCAGTGAATTCACCTCACTGGATAACGAAGTGGAAACGCTGGTCCATATGCTCACAGAGAGAGGGGTAACGCAGTTCGATCTGGCCCTTGGATTGTCCCTGGGCACCGTGGTTGCGCTGGAGCTGGCGGCCCGGCCGGAGATACAAATCGACCGGCTGGTGCTGGACGGCGCGGTCAACCTGTATACATCCAAATGCCAGCCGCTGGAGCAGGTGACGACGTATTTTTTCCTAGACATATTCCGGAAAATGCTCGCCAGAAACAGCCGGAACCCGGAAAAGGGCGGCTCCAGGGCGAAATGGGACATGGGCTGGCAAAGGGCCGCCTCGTATGTATCCAGCCGGTCTCTGCACAATATCGTGGGAGAGCTGGTTCACTACCAACCAAAACCGGGATTGAAGCAGCCGATCTACCTCCTGTACGGGAGCAATGAGGCCAACTATGACGCATGCTGCAAAGCGGCGCAGAGTTGTTTTCAGGAGGTACATATTGATGTCAAAGAAGGACACAATCACCTGACCTGGCTCGGGCGGCATCCGGAGGAATACGCCGGGATGCTGTACGGCGTAATGGGCCGCTGAATGATACCGTCAAACAAAACGAAGTCCCCAAACCATCCTTCCCGGCGTCCCGGCCTGGGACACGGAGAGCGGTTTGGGGACTGTTTTTTTCTGAAAAGGTAAAGCACTTTACAGCTTTATTCTCCCAGCAGCAGGGCGAGCACATCGCTGTCTGCACCAGTGGCAGGGAGGACGGTGTACTCCGCCAGCAGTTCCTGGCCGGTGAGGTCGGTGTCAATATCCTCCACCGTGGAGTAGGTGCCCGCATCCAGCGCGGAGAGGATGGGGGAGTCCGCCCAGGCTGCGGCGCTGGCGGTGTCCATCTGGTCGGCGTACAGCGCCAGGAAGCCCTCGGCGTCCTCCACGATGAACAGGCTGCTCTCCCCGCCGGCGACGTCGGTGACCAGCAGGGTGGAACCGGCGGTCTGTACGTCGGAGTCGGTGGCGTGCCGTCAAAGACCACCTGATAGTCGTTCACCTGCACTACGATTTCCCCGTCGCCGTTCAGGTTGCCCACCAGTTCCCCCAGGGAGGTTTCCAGGGCGGTGAGGACGTTGTCGGGCAGGGAATCGGCGTGGACGAAGGCCACCTGAACATCCGGCTCCCGGAAGCTGGTCACGGTTTGAATCACCCCCAGGGCTAGGCAGATGACGGCCACCACCGCCAGAACCGCCCCCCGGTGCCGCCGCCACCAGATCTCGGAGCGCTGGCCCATGGTGTAGCGGTCGGGTTCTCCCTCCGGCGCCTCCCGCTCCGGCGGCTCCTCCTGCTGGCCGAACTGTTCCAGCAGGCCGGGGCGCAGAAGCTGGGCCACATACAGGGACGGAGGCCAGAAGCCCAGCACCGCCGACAGGGGCACGCTGAGGGGGAACAGGCTCCCCAGCAGGGCGCACCAGCCCAGCAGCCCCAACGCAGCGGCCAGGGTGCGGAGGGGGGCCCGGGCCAGCAGGGTCAGGCTGTCCCGAACCCGCTGGGCCAGGGACTGACGCTGATAGCACAGCGGCGGAAAGAGCAGTGTCGCCGCCAGCGCCACCAGGAAGAAATCCACAACCAGCATCACCCACACCACAGGGGCAGGCAGGGTGCCATCCTCCATCAGGCCAGAGGCAAAGCTCCCCACCATCAGCAGGCCGGAGACCAGCACCCCCACGGCCATCCCCTGGAGGGCGGCTGTTTTCAGGCAGACGCGCAGGGTGTGCCGGAAGGCTGCGAACCACTCGTCCACACGGCTGGCGAAGCACCGGAGGGACAGGTCCATCATGGCCGTCCACAGCGGCCCGGCGATGGCGCCGCCTATGGCCCCGCCGATCAGGGTCAGCCAGAAGTTTTCATACACCAGCCCCAGGCTGACGCCCAGCGCGGCAGGGAGGAAACCCAGGCTGCACATCAGGTTCCCCAGCAGCAGCTTCCCCAGATTTTCCCAAAACACCTGGAAGTAGCGGGCTGCGCCGGTGCGGGGCGGCCGATCCTCCTTCGGGGCGCGGTTCAGGTCGTTCAAACCGAAAAAGTTAAAGTGAAGGTTCATGGTTCGGCTCCTCGGGCAGGACGGCTTCGGTTCCCCAGGCTTCGATCTGGGTCAGGGCAGGGAAGGGGGAGGGGCCTTCGGCCTGAATCAGGTCTTTCAGCACCAGCCATTCCACCGTTTTGGGCCGGAGCCGGGTGGACTGGGGCAGCGGGCTGTCCGTCAGGGACAGGGTCAGGCTGCTGCCGTCGGAGAAGGCCACCGTGGCCGCCGTCCAGTAGTTGTCGTGGGGATAGTCCCCCCGAAGGGTGAGGCGCAGCTCGTCCAGCACCACCTTCCGGCCAAAGGACAGGGTCAGGGCGGCGTTGGGGTCCCGGTTGATGCCCCAGCTCTGATAGGGGTACTCCCCATGGGCGCTGTTCTCGAAGATACCGTCAATGGCGTTCCGGGCGGCAAAGACCGCTTCCCCCCGGGTCTCCACATTGGCGCTGGCGTGGGGGAAGAAGCCTGTGTCCCCGTGCGCGTCATAGGGGTTGAAAGCCAGGTTCCGCCGGGCGGCCACCTCCTCCGCTGTGGCCAGCCGGGCCCGGATGACGTGGCGGCTGCCGGTAAAGCTCTTGGGGCTGTAGGTGATGGCCTGCTCCCCAAAGGGAATGTGAAAGTTGATTTCCCGGCTTTGAACATAGACCAGGGCGGGGGGCATGGTGTCCTCAAACTGGACAACGCAGAACCGCCCCGGGGTGCGGATTTCCAGGGCCACCCGATCTCCGGGCTGATAGGCGGCGGTGTAAACCAGACTGGCTTGACAGCCTGCGGGGCAGGTCAGCAGGGTGTGCCCCGCCTCGTCCAGAACCTTGAGCTTGATGGTTTCCATTGTGGCACTCCTTTTCCGGTAAAACACGGTGCGGTTCAGGCGCTCAGCCCTGCAGCCGCTGCATATACTCCCGGGGGCTGACGCCCTCCAGCTTTTTAAAGACCTTGCTGAAGTAGGAGGAGCTTTCAAACCCCACCCGCTCGCTGATTTCATAGATTTTCAGGTCGGTGGTGGCCATCAGCTCCTTGGCGGTGTTGATGCGGGTGGCGGTGACAAATTCCACAAAGCTGGACTCCCCGTTCTGGGAGAAGAGCTGACTGAGATAGTTGGGGCTGAAGTTAAAGACTGCAGCCACATCGTTCAGGGACAGGGGCTTGGAGAGGTTGTGACAGATGTACTCCTGAATCTGGGCCACCGTCTGGGCCCGGCGGGGGGCCGGGGTGGTGGCCTGGGGCTGGTAGTACAGGACGGGCTGCTCATCCGTCACCTGGGTCAGGATGGAGAGGGCGGTGCGCTGGCTCTGCTGCACCTTCAAAATATCCTGTACCGGCTGCCCCACCGCCCAGTGAACGGGGGTGCTGAAATAGTTAAAGAGAATCTGCCCTGTCTTTTTCAGCACTTCATCCAGCCGCTGCTCCAGCCCGACAGGGGAGTCCAGGGGCAGCAGGACGTAGAAGTGGCCCAGGTTGCTGGCGGTGACGGTACAGGGCAGATATTTCGGCAGGACGTCCGCCGCCATGTTGGTGACGCCGGCGCTGAGGGTGGCCAGCTGCTCTGTGGGAAGGTCCCGGCAGGTGAACCTGGCTGCCGCCATGGTGTACCAGGGGGAGTCAAAGTGGAGGCCCAGCTGACTGCACAGGCTGTCAAAATAGTCCCTGTCCTGAAACAGTCCGCCGTAAAGCTGAATGAACAATCTGTCCCGGTACTGCTCCAGGCCGCTGGGGGCGGGGACGGTCTCCGGGGCCCGGAGGGCCCGCTCCTTTTTCACGCTTTCAATGGCCCGGCGCAGGGCGCTTTCCAGCAGCTCCGGGGTCAGGTCCATCTTCACCAGATACTCCACCGCCCCCAGCCGCAGGCTGCGCTTCACATAGTTGAACTCCTCATAGCTGGTCAGCATGATGAACACGGGGAGGGCGTTGTCCACCTCCCGGCACTTTTCTGCCAGATCCAGGCCGTCCATGACGGGCATCATCACATCGCAGATCACGATGTCCGGCCGGTGCTTCTGAATCATGGCCCAGGCGTCAGCGCCGTTTCGGGCGGTGCCGACGATTTCCAGCCCCAGCTTTTCCCCAGTTTAACATGCTCTGCATCCCGATCAGCACCAGGGGCTCATCATCTACCAGAAGCACCTGAATCATGGACGGTCACTCCTTTCCAAATCTTTATTCTTTCCTCTCTTCTGCCCCGCTGTCCTCTGCCGGGGGCTGCTCCGGCAGGCGGACGGTGACGGTGGTTCCCACCCCCAGCGTGCTCTCCAGTTTCAGCCCGTAGTCCGGCCCGAAGCTGTATTGCAGCCGCCGGTGGACATTCCACAGCCCCACGTCCCGGAACTTTGTTCCGGGCTCCTTCGGAGGCGGCTGGAGGATGCCATCCATCTGTTCCTGGGTCATTCCTACGCCGTCGTCTGTCAGCAGCACCAGAATGTCTCGCCACGGCCTGTCCCGGCGGATGGTGACGGTGATCTGTCCGGCGCAGCCCTTGGGCTCGATGCCGTGGAAGATGGCGTTCTCCGCCAGGGGCTGGAGGGTGAACTGGGGATGAGGGTGGTTGTCAGCACCTGCGCCTCCGTCTCGCACTGCACCTCGGCGGTGATGGTGCCGCCGTAGCGGTACCGTTCAATGGTAAAATAGTCCTCCAGCAGGGACAGCTCCTGCTCCAGCGGCACCAGCCGCTGGGTGCTTTTGGAGACGCTTTTCAGCAGCCGGGCCAGGGCCGTGACCATTTCCGCAATGCCGAGGGCGTGCTGAATGGAGGCCATCCACTTGATGCTGTTCAGCGTGTTATAAATAAAGTGGGGGTTGATCTGACTCTGGAGCATTTGATATTCCAGATCCAGCCGCTTCTTTTCGTCCTCCACCCGCTTGTCCATCAGGCTGGTGATGTTCTGGGACAGGTGGTTGATGCCCCGGCCCACGTCGCCCAGCTCATGGTTCCATTCAATGCCTGGGTTGACTGTGAAATCACCCTGGGCCAGGGTCTCAATTTGCAGCTGCAAAGCCCGAATGGGCTTACTGATCAGCTTGTGCAGCACCAGCATCAGCAGAACGCCGAAGAACAGGATGGCGATGACCATGATGGCGATGGTGTTCAGCAGCTGGGGCAGCATTTCACTCAGGGGCACGTCCGGGATGGCCTCCGCCAGATACAGGTCGTGGGCGCCGATGGGGATGGCGATGACGGAATAGCCGACGCCGTCCAGCTCCGTGCGGTAGAGCAGGGTGCTGTCATCCAGGGTGGCGCCGGCATCCTCATTGGACACCGCCAGTTGGAGGCTGTCCTCCGGAAGGGGAATCAGAGCGTCTCCCTCCAGCTGATAAACGGTGCCCCCCATGAACCAGTAGAGCCGGGCGTCCTCATCCAGCACATATCGCTTCATCACATCGGTGATGATGGCGGGGGAGACGGAGATGTACGCTTTTAATGTATACCGTCCGCTGACACTGGTGGCGGAGGCCGTCACCGGAATCCCCTGCATGGAGGTTCCGTACTGCATCAGGGGTTCAGTGCGGAGGGTCTCCCAGGCGGTGTCGGCCTCATCCAGGCCGGCCAGGAGGCGCAGCCGTTCCTCCGTCAGGGTGACGGACTGGGAGGTGGCGGTGCCCAGCATGATAAATTTGCTGTCCGACGCCCCGTCGGTGCTGTAAATCAGCAGGCGCTGAATGTAATTGGCGGTGCTGACCGAATTATACTTGTCCTCAACGGTGGGGTAAAGGGTGGTGGCCAGGTTGCTGGAAACGCTGGTCATCATATAGTTGCGCACCGTGGTGTTGGCGGTACACCAGTTGGCCAGACTGTCGATCTCCTCCACCCGCTGGGACAGGGAGGACACCGCCGTCTCCAGCTGGTACTCCGCCGCCTGGAGGTAGGTGCGGCTGGTCTGGATGGAGAGATAGTAAAGGCTGCTGCACAGGACGATGGCGGCGATGACGATGGTAAAGGCCAGCGTCAGCACGACAACCCGGGCAGAGATGCCGAAGCGCCTGCCGCCCCTGTTTGCCTTTGCCTGTGTCATCATACCGCATCCCGCTCCCTCATGCACGCCCGCGTAGTTCTGACCCACTTTCTCATATTTTATAAAAAATGCTTGGCTTGTAAAGCAAACTTTTGGTATTTCTCAAAAAATTGCAACAAATAGCCTTATAAAACTAAAAAATTTACAGATAAAGACCGGTGAGTCAAAGAAATTTACAAATATTTTTACAAAAGCTACATTTAAAAGTCAAACGAAATAGTATATGATATTATTACTAACGGGGAGGTCAGAAACCCCGGAGCGGTTGAGTAAATCAACCAAAAAAATCACAGGAGGAATTGAACAATGAAGAACCTGCGCAAACTGCTCGCGCTGATGCTCGCCCTGGCCATGTGCCTGAGCCTGGCCGCCTGCGGCGGCAGCTCCGACGATGACACGGACAGCGGCGATTCCACCGGCGACACCAGCTCCACCGACAGCGGCGACAGCTCCGGCACCGATGAGTCCGGCGACGGTGACGGCACCGCTGAGGAAGTCACCATCACCTGGGCCCTGTGGGACTATGAGAGCACCGCCTATTGGAGCGCACTGAAAGAGGGCTATGAGTCCACCCACGAGGGCGTGACCATTGAGGTCATCGACCTTGGCTCCACCGACTACATGACCCAGCTGGCTACCCAGCTGGCCGGCGGCAACAGCGAACTGGATGTTGTCTCCATCAAGGACATCCCCGGCTATTCCGACCTGATCAACCTGGGCCTGCTGGAGGCCATGAACGACAACCTGACCATCGATGAGGCGGACTTCAACGGCGTGCTGGAGCAGCTGACCGCTGACGACGGCAACTTCTACGCCGTCCCCTTCCGCTCCGACTTCTGGGTCCTGTACTACAACAAGGACATCTTTGATGAGCTGGGCATTGAATACCCCTCCAACGACCTGACCATGGAGGAGTATGACGCCCTGGCCCGTCAGCTTACCACCGGTGAAGGCTCCGAGAAGATTTACGGCACACACTATCACACCTGGCGCTCTGACGTCACCCTGTTCGGCATCCTGGACGGCGAACACACCATCATCGACGGCGAGTACGACTTCCTGACCGAGTACTACAATCTGGTTCTCTCCGAGCAGGAGGACGGCATCTGCATGGATTACGGTGAACTGAAGACCTCCGGCCTCCACTACTCCGCCGCCTTCGAAAACGGCCAGGCTGCCATGTGCCCCATGGGCAGCTGGTTCATCGCCACCCTCCAGACCTACAACTCCGAGGCTGAGGCCAACGGCGTTGACGAGGTCAACTTCGGCATCGTCAAGTATCCCCATCCCGACGGCGTTGAGGCCGGCACCACTCTGGGCACTGTGACCTCCCTGGGCGTCAACACCAACTCTGAGAACAAGGAAGCCGCCATTGACTTCGTGAACTGGTGCGCCAGCGCCGAGGGCGCCGACATCATGGCCTCCACCGGCTCCTTCCCCGCCGTCTCCACCGACGACACCGTCTCCATCATTTCCGCCACTGAGGGCTTCCCCAGCGATGAAAACTCCCTGGAAGCGCTGAACACCGTGGCTGTCTATCTGGAGATGCCCCTGTCCTCCTACGCCTCTGAGATCGAGACCATCCTGAACACCGAGCATGACGCCATCATGACCGGCGCTGAGACCGTGGAAGAGGGCATTGCAAACATGAACGAGCAGGTTCAGGCAATCCTGGCGGATGAATAACCTGCATGGCTGACGTCACCTGACATCGTCTAATTGAATGGGGCGGGCGGTTCGCCCGCCCCATTTTGATATGTCAAGCCTTCAATTTGCATTTGAGAAAGGAGAATTTGACGAGATGGCAACCAAAGCTGTTGCGGGGTCTGACAAGAAGCCGATGAAGAAGGAAACGCGCAATACCCTGATCGCCTATTCTTTCATCGCCCCCAACTTTATCGGTTTCTGTATTTTCACATTAGTTCCCATGGTCTTTGCCATTGCCCTGGCCTTTTGCAGCTGGGACGGCGTCAACGCAATCGAATTTGTCGGCTTCCAGAACTTCATTGACCTGGTCACTGACAAAACCTTCCTGGCGGCCTTTAAAAACACCATCCAGGGCACCAACCCTGAGCTGGAGGAGGCGGCCGAGCTGGACGGCGCCAACCGTTGGCAGGTGTTCTGGCACATCACCCTGCCCTAGCTGCGGCCCACCACCTTCCTGGTGGTTGTCACCCTGACCATCGCCTCCTTCAAGGTGTATGACCAGATGTACATGATCACCCAGGGCGGCCCTGGCAACGCCACCATTACGCTGGTGTACTACATCTACAACGTGGCCTTTGTCAACACGCCCAAGTATGGCTACGCAAGTGCCGTTGCAATGGTGCTGTTTATACTGGTGTTGATTGTGACGATTATCCAGTTCCGCGGCTCTTCCAACGACGATACCTGAGGAAGGAGGAGACAATATGGCAACCCAAGCAGTCAAAACACAATCTGCCAAGACCCGGCATAACATTTCCATGGTCCTGATTTATGTCCTTCTCATCCTCATTGCCGCATTGATGTTGGTTCCCTTTGTGTGGATGCTGTCCGCTTCTTTGAAGCTGAACAAGGATGTGCTCTCCTTCCCCATCGAGTGGATTCCCTCCAACCCCCGCTGGCGGAACTACGTGGACATCTGGACGAAGATCCCCCTGCTGACCTTCATCAAGAACAGCGCCAAGCTGACCATCATTGTGACGCTGCTCCAGCTCTTCACCTCCAGCTTTGCGGCGTATGCCTTCGCCAAGATGGAGTTTAAGGGCAAGAATGCACTGTTCCTGGGCTATATCGCCACCATCGCCGTGCCCTGGCAGGCGTACATGGTGCCCCAGTTCATGATGATGCGCTCCTGGAACCTGAACAACACCCATCTGGCCATCATCTGTCTCCAGGCGTTCAGCGCCTTCGGCGTGTTCCTGATGAAGCAGTTCTATGAAGGCGTCCCCTCCGAGCTATGTGAGGCGGCCAGAATCGACGGCCTGTCGGAATACGGCATTTGGGCGAGAATCATGCTGCCCCTGTCCAAGCCGGCCCTGTCTACCCTGACTATCATCACCTTCGTCAACACCTGGAATGACTTCCTTGGCCCCCTGATCTATCTGACCAAGACCGAGCTGAAAACCATTCAGATCGGCCTGCGGATGTTCATCAGCCAGTACTCCGCCGAGTACGGCCTGATCATGGCGGCGTCGGTGATTGCGCTGATTCCGGTGCTGGTGATCTTCCTGGCGCTGCAAAAGTACTTTGTCCAGGGCGTGGCCTCCACCGGCCTGAAGGGCTGATTCCCGAAAAGTTCATATCAAAACATCATCACACTCCGGCAGGGGCGGGGGCTGCCCTGGACGGCTGTGTCCGCCAGGTGCGGGAAAACTTACCCCTTTACACCCTCCGCTGCCAGAACCACACCAGCGTGAACGGCATCTATCCCCCCCTGCGACAACGTCCAGTGGACCTGCGGCTTCTGGCCGGGAGAGATCTGGCTGGCCTGTGAGCGCACCGGGGAGGACTGCTTCCGGGCGGCGGGGCTGGCCCTGGTGGACAGTTTCCATGACCGCATCACCCAAAAAATCGAGGTGGACCACCACGACATGGGCTTTCTTTACAGCCCCTCCTGCGTGGCGGCCTGGCGTCTCACCGGCAGCGAAAAGGCGAGAGAGGCGGCGATCTTGGCGGCGGACCAGCTTCTGACCCGCTTTCAGCCGAAAGGGGAGTTCCTCCAGGCCTGGGGGCCTATGGGTGCGCCGGAGAACAATCGATTCATCATCGACTGCCTGCTGAACATCCCCCTGCTCTACTGGGCGGGCCGGGAGACAGGGGACCCCAAATATGCCGACATTGCCGGGCGGCACGCCAGGACCTGCCTTGCCAACTCCTTCCGGCCCGACGGCTCCACCTACCACACCTTTTTCATGCACCCGGACGGCACCCCCTCCCACGGGGAGACCTGCCAGGGCTACCGGAACGACAGCTTCTGGGCCAGGGGTCAGGCCTGGGGGGTCTACGGCAGCATGCTGAGCTACCGTTACACGAAGGACCCCGCTTATCTGGACACCTTCCGCCGGGCGCTGGCCTTCTACCTGGCCCGTCTGCCGGAGGATCTGGTGCCCTACTGGGACATGATTTTCACCGACGGCAGCGATGAGCCGCGGGACTCCTCCGCGGCGGCCATTGTGGCCTGCGGTCTGCTGGAGGCCGTCCGATGGCTCCCGGAAGGGGAGGGGGCGCAGTGCGAAGCCCTGGCCCGGCAGATGCTGGGCAGCCTGGCCCGAAGCTACGCCGTGCCGAAGGTTGTGCCCGGCGCCGGCCTGCTGCTCCACGGCACCTACAGCAAAAAGAGCCCTTACAACACCTGCACCCCGGAGGGTGTGGACGAATGTACCGGCTGGGGGGATTATTTTTACCTGGAGGCATTGACACGGCTGACCAGGGACTGGTATCCTTACTGGTGACAGGAGGACAGATATGAAACGCTATCACTACACGGTAGAGGACTTCTCCACCAAACCGGCGGCCCAGGCCGCGCTGATGAGACTGCTCCGGCCCCTGAAACCCTTCTACAGTGAGGGCGGGGCGCGGCTGGAGCTGGGGGTCACCAGCACTCACTATGAAAACGACTCCATCCCCATGGAGTCCTTCGCCCGGCCCCTGTGGGGGCTGATTACCTTCTGGGCGGGGGGAGGCCGGGAGCCGTTTTTTGAGGAGCTGTATCCCCGTGGCATCGCCGCCGGGTCAGACCCGGCAAACCCGGAGTACTGGCACACCTGCCGGGACTTTGACCAGAAGTTCTGCGAGATGGCGGTCCTCGCCTACGGGATGCTGATGACCCCGGAGCGGGTGTGGGAGCCCCTCTCCGAGGAGGCCAGGGCCAACCTGACGGACTGGCTGTGGGAGATCAACCGCCACGAGTGCTGCGCCTGCAACTGGCAGTGGTTCGCCATCCTGGCCAATCTGGCCCTGAAGGTCCGGGGCAGGCCCTACAGCCGGGAAAAAATCGATTCCGGCCTCGCCATGCTGGAGGACTACTATGACGCCGGCGGCTGGTACCGGGACGGCAACGGCGGCGACAAGGACTATTACAACCCCTTCGTCATGGTATCCTACGGCCTGCTCTACGCCATGTTTATGGAGGACGAGGAGCCAGAGCGCTGCCGGATCTTCCGTCAGCGGGCCAGAGACTTCGCCAGGGATTATATCTACTGGTTCGCGGACGACGGGGCCGCCATCGCCTATGGCCGCTCCATGACCTATCGGTTCGCCCAGGGGGCCTTCTTCGCCATCACCCTGCTGGCGGGGGAGGAGGCGCTGCCCCTGCCGGTGGTGAAGGGCATCCTCGCCCGGCACCTGGCCTGGTGGCTGAATCAGCCCATCTACGACAACGCGGGGGTGCTGACCATCGGCTACGCCTACCCCAACCTCCAGATGTCGGAGAGCTATAACGCCCCAGGCTCCCCCTACTGGGCGCTGAAAGCCTTCGCCTTCCTAGCCCTGCCCGACGACCACCCCTTCTGGAGCGTGGAGGCCGCCCCCATGCCGCAGCTGGAAAAACAGCACTATCTGCCCCACGCCGGGATGTTCCTCCAGCGGGGCAGGGACAACGTGGTGGCCCTGGTGCCGGGTCGGCTCCAGGCCGACGGCCACAGCCATACGGTGGAGAAGTACAGCAAGTTTGCCTACTCCAGCCGGTTCGGGTTCAGCATCTCCCGGACGCCGGTGACCCTGGGGGAGATGGCCCCGGACAGTATGCTCTGCTTCCAGGTGGGGGGCTACTTCTATGTGAAGGACCTGGCGGAGCCGGGGTACCACATCGGCCCCGACGGGCTGGACTTCTGCTGGTCGCCCCTGGAGGGCATCCGGGTCCGCACCCGGCTGGTGCCCAACGAAGGGGGACACCTCCGTGTCCACACCATCGAAAGCGAGTACGACTGCACCGCCTGCGACTGCGGCTTCGCTCTTTCCACCGATGACCGCATCTCCTTCCGCCGAAGGGCGGAAGGCCCCACGGCGGAGGTGGTCAGCGAGGGTGACCGCTGCGCCGTCACCTCCCTGGCGGGGGACGGCAGGGGAGAGGTGCTGAGCCCCGACCCCAACACCAACCTGATTGCCACCAAAACCTCCATCCCCATGGCGGTGTACGCCATCCGCAGGGGGGTTCAGACCATTCAAACTCAGGTGGACTATCTTTGAACAATGATGTAAAGGAGAACTGCTTTATGGACATTCGCTATTCTGCCAACCAGCGCGATGTAAAGCGCTACACCACTCAGGAGCTTCGGGACGAGTTTCTGATTCAGAACCTGTACCAGCCAGACCAGATTGTGGCCGTCTACAGCCATGTGGACCGCATGGTGACGGTGGGCTGCATGCCGGTGAATGAAGTCGTCCCCATCGACAAGGGCATCGACATGTGGGCCAGCTTTGGCACCGGCTACTTCCTGGAGCGCCGGGAGATCGGCATCTTCAACATCGGCGCACCCGGCAAGATTCAGGTGGATGGCACGGTTTACCCCATGGGGAACAAGGACTGCCTGTACATCACCCGGGGGGCGAAAGAGGTGCTGTTTTCCAGCGACAAGCCGGTCGATCCCGCTAAGTTCTACATGGTGTCTGCCCCGGCCCACTGCTCCTATGAGACCCGGCTCATCAAGCTGGCCGACGCCGCCAAGCGGCCCCTGGGCAGCATGGAGACCTCCAACAAGCGGGTCATCAACCAGTTCATTCACCCGGACGTGCTGCCCACCTGCCAGCTCTCCATGGGCATGACAGTGCTGGAGCCGGGCAGCGTGTGGAACACCATGCCCGCCCACACCCACGAGCGGCGGATGGAGATTTACACCTACTTCGACATTCCAGATGGCAACGTGGTATTCCACATGATGGGGGAGGGGCAGGAGACCCGACACATCGTCATGCACAACGAGGAGGCGGTGATCTCCCCCTCCTGGTCCATCCACGCAGGTGCCGGCACCAGCAACTACACCTTCATCTGGGCCATGGGTGGCGAGAACCAGGCATTTGACGACATGGACAACATCGACATCCCCGACCTGAGGTGAGCGGCATGAGCGATATTCTGAAGTCCTTCTCCCTGGAGGGGAAGGTGGCCCTGGTCACCGGCGGCACCTACGGCATCGGCTTCGCCATTGCCAAAGCCTTCGGTGAGGCGGGAGCCAAAGTGGTGTTCAACGGCCACAACGCAGAGCGTTTGAAGAGCGCCGAGGCGCGCTACCGGGAGGCCGGTATCGAGGCGAAGGGTTACCTCTGCGATGTGACGGACGAGGCGCAGGTGCAGGCCATGGTGGCTCAAATCCGCCAGGAAGTGGGGGTCATTGACATTCTGGTAAACAACGCCGGAATGATCAAGCGCATCCCCATGTGCGAGATGTCCGCCGCAGAGTTCCGCCAGGTGGTGGACCTGGACCTGAACGCCCCCTTCATCGTCTCCAAGGCGGTGCTGCCGGGGATGATGGAAAAGGGCCACGGCAAAATCATCAACATCTGCTCCATGATGAGTGAATTGGGCCGGGAGACCGTCTCCGCCTACGCCGCCGCCAAGGGCGGGCTGAAAATGCTCACCAAAAACATCTGCTCCGAGTTCGGCGGGCAGAACATCCAGTGCAACGGCATTGGCCCGGGATACATCGCCACCCCCCAGACCGCCCCCTTGCGGGAGCTCCAGCCCGCCGGCCGCCGCCCCCCCGTTGCCCAGTTCATCTGCGCCAAGCCCCCGGCAGAGCGCTGGGGGGCGGGGGACGACCTGACCGGCCCGGCGGTGTTCCTGGCCTCTGACGCCTCCAACTTTGTCAACGGCCAGATTCTGTATGTGGACGGCGGCATCCTGGCCTACATTGGAAAGCAGCCGTAAGCAAAGGAGTACAACACCCATGACCCAACAAACCGGGTGGCTGACCGTTCCGGAATGGGCCCACGTCCGGCAAATCGACGTGTTCCGCCGGGAACAGGATACCTCCCCCTTAC
>JAJQCJ010000076.1:0-8685 GCA_021202775.1 Clostridiales bacterium
CGAGCCGGTGCGCATCAACTCCCAGTCCGGCAAGGGCGGCGCGGCCTTCATCATGAACCACAAGTTCGGCTTCGATATGCCCAAGGCCATGCACGCCGAGTTCGGCGCCATCGTTCAGGCGGAGTCTGACCGTCAGGGGGTGGAGCTGAAGCCGGAGGTCATCTTCCAGCTCTTCAAACAGGAATATCTGGAGGTGGACGGCCCCTATCGCCTCATCCGCAACAAGCTGGGGGCAGATGTGGAGAACGGCGTGGCCCATTCCCACTTCTACGGAATGCTCCAGCATAAGGACACCGTTTTTGAGGTCACGGGCGAGGGCAACGGCCCCATCGACGCCTTCTTCAACGCCATTAAGCAGGAGCGCATGAGCCGCTACCACTTCATCGACTATAAGGAGCACGCCATCGGTCAGGGCTCCGACGCCCAGGCCGTGTCCTACATTCAGCTGCGCACCCTGGACGGTCAGGATGTGTTCGGCGTGGGCATCGACCACAACACCTCCATGGCCTCCATCAAGGCCATCCTGTGCGCCGTGAACCGGGCCTGGGCCGCCGAGCGGAAGTAAAAAACTGAAAATCAAGCGAAAATGAAAACTGAGGAGGCTGTCCAACAATGGGTGGCCTCCTCAGTTTTGTCCTTCGGTATGTCGGTGCGTGCAAAGCAGAAAACAGTTGCAAATAACACACTATTTCCCTGCCGAGGCAATGACGGAATGGAGCTGTCTTTCCAAAGCCGCCTTCTTCCTGTCCAAATCATCGTAAGCAGTAAATGCTTCTACAATCTCCGCGTCATTTTCAAACGTGGGACGCATAGCATACTTCTTATGAATGATAAATTGTTTCTCTGTGTCAGGGAATTTTACCGTAATTCGATTTTTCTCCTGTTTTATAATCGTACCGGTGCCATAAGTACGCTGTGTAACCTCAACATTTAAAAGAGAAATGCTCTCATAATCTTCAAGCTGCAATTCAATCGCGTGAATGGCATCTTCCAGCGCCTGGATACGGGCAAGGCGCTCCTGCTCCTCCTTTTCCCGAAGTTGACGCAGGGTGTAGGCTTTGACGCTTTCCTTTTTTGATGTATGTGTCAGCCCTGAGTAGAAGTTATAGCAACGGGAACAGTACATTAAATCGAACGCCATAAGGTGCAGGCTTTCGTCATTGTAGTAATCGCTGTTATTCTCAATGAGTTTTCTGTGCTTTTCGAGAAGGCTTGTATGCTCCTTTAGCGCATCTACAGCAATCTCTGCAAGCTCGTAATAGTTACTGAGGCTAAATGACGCACCAGAGCCGAGGTCTTTTCCAAATTCAAGATAGGTTGCAAATGCTTCCGCATCAGTGTATCTGTAAATGAAGTGAACTTCCGGGCGGAAAAAGAACAGATAGCAGGATGCAGCGTGCCTTTCCTGCTTATAGCGATAGAAGCGCGGAAATTTTTCCATACGCATTTTTTCCATCTCGTCCAGGAAACGATCCATCTGATCCTGCACGACAACCAAATCCGTCTCACCGGAAAACAATGTTTCCTGAAACAGCGTTTCTACTCGTTCCGGATATGCTTCCGCCAATTTGACAACGCCCGAAGTGGGCGAAATCATACTGTTGTTAATCAGGATAGAGCTATCCTTCATGGCAGCATTGAAGCGCTGTGCGAATGTCATATCTTTCGCTTCATCGGAAAACCAGACCTTACGAAATCCATTCAGGGCCTTCCATTTAAAAATTTCGTAATGCTCACTGTTGTTAATCATATCGAAGTTTTCTTCATAGCGATTGATAAGTTCATGCAAATTTGCAGTATTCACGATTTGTTACACCTCCACATCTGGCGTTGATTCATCCCCTCACGCCCGGTCGGCGTCGCAGATGGCAGAGAACTTTTTCAGTACGCCGGGAATGTCGATGCGCTGGGGACAGAGCCGGGCGCAGCAGCCGCAGGCCACGCAGCGGTTCGGCAGCTTGTCCTCCTGCAGCTCCCGCACCTTGCGGTGGGCGCTGCCGCTGTCGTAAACGCTGATGTCGTTGTACAGCGCCAGCAGGTCGGGGATGTCCAGCCCCACGGGGCAGCCGTCACAGTAGTGGCACTTCGTGCAGGGCACGTTGACGGTGCGGTGGAACAGGTCGAAGGCGCTCCACAGGGTGTCCAGTTCCTCCTGGCTCAGGGGCTCCAGGTTGGAGAAGGTGGCCACGTTGTCCTCCGCCTGCGCCAGGGTGCTCATGCCGCTGAGCACCACCTGCACCTCCGGCAGGGTGCGGACGAAACGGAAGGCCCAGGAGGCGATGGACTGCTCCGGCTCCGCCTCCTTCAGCATGGCGTCCGCCTCCGGGCACAGGGAGGCCAGCCGCCCGCCCCGGCAGGGCTCCATAACCCAGACCTTCAGGCCGTGGGCGGTGATGATCTCATACTGGCGCCTGGCGTCCTGGAGGGTCCAGTCCAGATAGTTCAGCTGGATCTGGACAAACTCAAAGGTGTCCGGGTAGCGGTCCAGAAAGTCCTCCAGCATCTCCGGCGTGGCGTGGCTGGAGAAGCCCAAGTGATGGATGCGTCCCGCCCGCTTCTGCGCCAGCAGGTAGTCCACCACGCCCATCTTGGGGTCGGTGTAGATGGGGAAGGAGCCGTCGCTCATGTTGTGGAGGAGGTAGAAGTCAAAGTAATCCACACCGCAGCGGCGGAGCTGCTCTTCAAAGATGGCGGACACGTCCTCCGGCTTCTTCACATCCCAGCCGGGCATTTTGTCGGCCAGGTAGTAGCTGTCCCTGGGGTATTTGCTTAGGGCCTTGCCGATGAAGCACTCGGACTTGCCGCCGTGGTACATATAAGCCGTGTCATAGTAGTTGACGCCGTGACTGTAGACGTAGTCAATGATTTCCTGAGCCTTTTCCTCATCAATGGGGGCGCCCCGGTCGTCTCCGACGGTGGGGAGGCGCATATTGCCCATGCCCAGAATGGAAAGCTCCGCTTCCTGAAACGGGAGATAACGCATGGTTCTGTACACTCACTTTCTAAGTAGGATAGGGCCGGGGAGGAGCGGTACGGCCTTCCTTCCCGGCTGAAATACCATTATACCACAAGAGGACAACCTTTGCCAGAGGCCGGAACAACATTTGCTGTCAAAAAAAGTTTGTAAAATGGCAAAAAATAATTTCCATAAGTGGCCGCGCTATGCTATAATAGGGGAAAGCAACGCAGCGGCTGACAGGCGGGGGCTTCCGGCCCCTGGACGGAAACGGAGGCACATCGAATATGACGCATTTGAAGGTTGTAGGTGCAATTTTGATCTTTGACGGGAAAATCCTCTGCATGAAGCGGAGGAAGGGCCAAAACGAGGCCACCAGCCTGAAATACGAGTTCCCCGGGGGAAAGATCGACCCGGGGGAGACCCGTACCCAGGCCCTGGAGCGGGAGCTGGCGGAGGAGATGGATCTGCACCTGACCATCCGGGAGGAGGACTTCTATCAGGAGGTGCATCACCAGTACGACAATTTTTTCATCACCATGTATGTGTATAAGTGCTACCTGCCCTCTCCTGAATTTGTGCAGAAGGAGCATGTGGATCACCGCTGGCTGACCCCGTCTGAGCTGCCGGAGCTGGAGTGGGCCCCGGCGGACCGGTATGTGGTGTCCAGGCTGCGGTATGAGACGGTGTAGCGGCGGCACATTTGGGAATAGTCTACATAAGGCTCTGCCAAATTCCACAGAAAATAGTTGAATCTGCAAAAAGATAGTGCTACAATAATATTTGAAGAGTCCGCCAGCCGGGGCGGCAAAGCAACTGTGGAATTCACAAAAATAAAGGAGCGTAGATGAAATGAAACGTGTCGGTTTACTCACCAGCGGCGGTGACTGTCAGGCGCTGAACGCCACCATGCGGGGCATCAGCAAGGCCCTGTACAATATGTACGGGGATGAGGTCGAGATCATCGGCTTCCTGGACGGCTACAAGGGCCTGATTTATGAGGACTATATCAAGCTCTCCCCCGCAGATTTCAGCGGCATCCTCACCAAGGGCGGCACCATTCTGGGCACCAGCCGCCAGCCCTTCAAGGATATGCGCACGCCGGACGCCAACGGCCTGGACAAGGTGGAGGCCATGAAAACCACCTACCGCCGCCTGCGGCTGGACTGCCTCTATGTCCTGGGGGGCAACGGCAGCCAGAAGACCGCCAACCTCCTCAGCGAGGAGGGGCTGAATGTCATCGGTATGCCCAAGACCATTGACAATGACCTGTGGGGAACCGACACCACCTTCGGTTTCCAGTCCGCCATCGACGTGGCCACCAACGCCATGGACGCCATCCACACCACGGCGGCCTCCCATAACCGCTGCTTCATCGTGGAGATCATGGGCCACAAGGCCGGCTGGCTGACCCTGAACGCCGGCATGGCCAGCGGCGCGGACATCATCCTCATCCCCGAAATCCCCTATGACATCGATGTCGTCATCAAGGCGGTCCAGAACCGCAACAAGCGGGGCCGCGGCTTCACCATCATCGCCGTGGCGGAGGGCGCCATGACCATGGAGGATGCCGGGATGAAGAAGAAGGAGTACAAGAAGCGGGTGGAGGATATGCTGCGGAACTATCCCTCCATCTCCTATGAGATCGCCGACCAGATCAAGGCGGGCACCGGCCTGGAGTGCCGGGTCACGGTGCCAGGCCATATGCAGCGGGGCGGCCAGCCCAACGCCTATGACCGGGTGCTGTCCAGCCGTCTGGGCACCTACGGCGCCATCCTGTTCAGCCAGGGCAAGTTTGGCGACATGGTGGCCATCCGCGACCATAAGATCACCAGCGTCCCCCTCAGCGAGGTGGCGGGCAAGCTGAAGACGGTGCCCATCGATTCGGATATCATCACCGAGGCCCGTATGCTGGGCATCTGCTTCGGCGACCGGTAAACGATCCTATGTTATTCTGAAACGTAAAAACAGCGTCCTGCGTCAGGCGGTTTGGCCTGTGCGCAGGACGCTGTTCCTATTGCGGGGGTTCGTCAATTTCAAAGACGGCATAGCCGCAGGCGTTGATGATAGTGGTGTCCCCATAGGGGGTGACCGCAGGGATTTTGACGCCGTAATTCTTGTGGATGTGGCCGTGGACGAAGTACCGGGGGTGGTATTTGTCCAGCAGGTCCCGGAAGGCCACAAAACCCTGATGACAGGGGGAGTCAAAATCGTTGATCTGATAGGCAGGGGCGTGGGTCAGCAGGATGTCAAACCCCTTGTTCCGCCACAGGGCGAACCGAAGGCGGTTCACCCGACGCTGCATTTGCTGCTGGGTGTACAAGTGAGGCCCCTCCCGGTAGCGGTGGGAGCCGCCAAGACCCAAAATCCGGATGCCCCGGTAGCAGAAAATCTCGTCCTCAATGCACTGGCAGCCCTCCGGGGGCTGGAGGTCAAAGCTGGCGTCATGGTTGCCGTGGACGTACAGCACCGGACACCGGGCCATAGTGACCAGAAATTCCAGATAGGACCTGTGCAAATCCCCGCAGGCCAGGATCAGGTCAAATCCGGCCAGGGCCCCCGGGGTGTAGTAGTCATAGAAGCGGGGGGCTTCCTCATCGGCGACGGCTAAAATCTTCATGGTGTTCCCGTTCTCTTCTTCTCTCTGGGTGTAGGGGTGGCGCTTAGAGCTGATTCTCCTTGACCAGGCGGCTGATGCCCACCATGTCCACGGTGCCCTTGCTCTCATCGGTCAGCTCGTCATAGGCGGGGATGGTACCGATGATACCGTCCACCAGCCAGTCCATGTTGATAATCTGCTCCACGCTGAGCACATGGTTCTGGCGGCAGTCCCCGTCGATGATCTGGCCGTCCTGGGTGCGCAGGGGGCCCCGGAAGGGGTGGAAGGTGCCGTTGCAGACCCCCTGCCGCAGCAGATCCACCAGCTGCTGGGTGCCGTGGGGCAGCTTGTCGGAGCAGACCACCTCCACCACGCCGGTGGACATCCCCCAGTAGTAATTCAGCGCCTTGGCGTTCTTGGCGTCCTCAGACTGGAAGGTGCCCGCGAAGATGCTGCGGAGGATGTTCTCGTAGTAAACGCCCCAGTGCCACATGGGGGCGGCCAGATTCACCCGGCTGTCGCCCCTGACCTGCATCAGCCCAAGGTCGGTCAGCTTGCCCGTTTGCAGCATGGCCATGTCCTGATAGGAGATCAGCTCAATGCCCTGTTGGGTCAGGCGCTGGGCGGCGGGAACGGGGTTGTCGGTGGACGACCACTCCAGATAGACCTTTGCCCTGGGATTCACCATCTGCACCCCCAGGGCGAAGGCGTTGACCCCGGCCATCATGCCGTAGATGGGGTAGTCGCACAGGTACCCCACCCGCCCGTCCTGGGACAGGGTGCCCGCAATGGCCCCGATGATGAATTTGGCCTCATAGATGCGGGCATAGTAGGAGGGGACGTTGCGGTGGGACTTGTTCAGGGAGCAGTTCAGAATGGTGATATTGGGATGGTCGATGGCCGCCCGGAGGCTGGCGGGCAGCAGCCGGGGGGAGGTGGTGAAGAGGATGGTGTTGCCGTCGGCGATGGCCCGCTCCAGGATATCCTCCGCCCCCTGCTCCAGGGCGTCGAAGTAGGAGGTGGTGGTGATTTTGTCCTGGAAGACCCGCTGTACATGGTCCCGGCCCAGCTCATGGGCACGGGTCCAACCGGAGGTCTGGGCGTCCTTGTCGTGGATAAAGGCGACCTTCCGCTTCTTGGGGACGGGGGTCAGCACCTTGGACAGGAGGCTCTTCTTATCCCCTGTGGGGTTCAGCTTCACGTCGATGGGGTCGGGCTCCTGCTGGAGGGTGATCTCCTTCCAGGCCTTGGTCACGGACTTCTTCAGCTCCTCCAGGCTCTGCTGGCGCAGCTGCTGATAGCCGAAGATTTTCATATAGGCCAGCATGGCGTCGCCGGTGGTGATGCTCAGCTTCCCGCCGCCGCACTGCCGGAAGGCCTGGTCAAAGTAGTAATAAGTGGTGCGGAAGCCGGCCATATCGTCCTCGCTCCACACCTCGTCGGGCCGCTTCCCCATCAGGCGCTGCAGGGTGGCATAGCCGCCAGGCTTGGTCAGCTCCAGGCAGTTGATCTTGCTGTATTTATAAAATTCGACAAACTCATAGTAGAGCTCCACCGCCTTGTCGCCGTTCCGGACGGGCATGATGCGGGTGACTTTGCCGGGGATGGTCACGGCGTCAAAGAATTTCAGCACGCTGACCCGCTTGTTGCCCTCCTCCACGTAGTAGCGGTTCATGTACTCATAGACCTTGATGGGCTCCCGGATGCCCTCCTTCAAATGGGCGCTGCAGAGGGTGCGCCACTTTCCGGCGAACTCGGTCTGACCGCCCAGCAGGGGCATAAAATTCCGGGCGAAGGCGGCGGTGCGCCCTGCGGTCTTGGTGCCCACGATGCGGTCTGCCGGAATCTGCACAAGGCCCAGGTCTACCCCTTTGGGAAGGGCGTCCTTGCCCAGCATTTCGTCCAGGGCGGGCAGATAGGGATAAACGCCGCTGCCGACACAGGCGCGGTATTCCCTTTGGGCCAGCTTCTGTGCGTCCTTGTAATACTGTTCAGGCATGAAGATCATTCCTTTCCGGTTCCGTCGGCCGGGCGGAGCGCCGGCCGTGCTGCTTGGTACGGCATTATCATAGCGGGTTCCGTTCCTTCCGTCAAGAATAGAATGTGGGAAATTTCTCATAGAAATCCGGGAAAACGCCGGCATTTTTGCCATAGAAAAACGCATAACAGGGGTTCTGCCCTGCTATGCGTTTGAATTTGCGCGGTTACTCGTCTTGGCGTCAGGCGTCCTTCTGGTTGTCGGAGATCAGGTAGCCCAGGGCCAGCAGGGAGTCGGCAAAGTGGACGCTTTCCACCGTGACGCCGCTGGCTCCCACGTCCAGCTCCATATTGGTGAAGTTCCAGATGCCCTTCACCCCGCCGCGGACGAGCTGCTCCGCCATGGGCTGGGCTGCGCTCCGGGGAACGGTCAGCACCCCCACCTGAATGCTGTGGGCGGCCATGTAATCGCCCAGCGCCTCCAGAGGGTACACCGGCACCTCTCCAATGGTGGAGCCGATGAGGCTGGGGTCCACATCGAAGGCGGCCCGGAGGGTGAAGCCGTTGGAGGAGAAGGAAAAGTTCCGAATCAGCGCCCGTCCCAGGTTGCCGGCCCCCAGGATGATGGCGCTGTAGTGGTTGTTCATCCCCAGAATATCCGAAATCTCCCGCAGCAGGCCGGCGATCTCATAGCCGTAGCCCTGTTTGCCGAATTCGCCGAAGCAGCTCAGGTCCTGGCGAATCTGAGAGGCGGTGATGCCCATGCTGCTGCCCAGGGCGGAGGACGAAATACGTTCATAGCCTTCCTGCTCCAGCAGGTGAAGGGTGCGGCAATAGCGGGGCAGACGGCGGATGACAGCGTTGGAAACCTTCTCCTTTTTCATGGGTCGAACTTACACCTTTCTGTGGACACGGTACGCCGCCCAGGTTCGGCGACGCAGTGGGGCACGATTCTTTTACGCTTATTTTAGCAGTTTTTAACAATCTCGTCAATATGCGGGCGGGGCAAACTTCTAGCAGAAAATAACGGAAAAGTGTTAAAAAAGTGCGCCGCCGGTGGGGGGGGGCACAACCGGAAAGGATGTGCAGGGGGAGAAACAGGGTCATAATAACAAAAGACCACGACCGCAACAAAAAAAGGGTTTATAAAAAT
>JAJQCJ010000076.1:8695-15066 GCA_021202775.1 Clostridiales bacterium
TTTTTAGATTTTTTAAAACTTCTTCAATTTCTTGGGGGTGCAAAACTCTCAATAATAAATAATTGACATTTTTTAACAATTGCGGCCCTGGGGGGGGGGGGCCCACTGCGGCACGGGTTGGCATGGGTCAGAAGTAGACCAGGGTGTCCTCCGGCGCCTTGGCCGGCTTGACCTCCGTGGTGTAGAGGACGGGGCCTTCGCCCCCCAACACCTTCAGGTTCTTGATGCGCACCTTGGCGGTGACGGTGACCCAGTCCCGGTTTTTCAGGCCCTTCTGCTCCTTGCCGTAGCACAGCATGCCCAGGAAGGTGGTGTCCTGGGCGCAGCAGACCATGGCGAACCGGCCCACCGCGTAGGAGCCGTGGGGGAACTTCACGCTCTGGGCCACCATGCCGGAGAAGCGGATCATTTTGCCGTCGTAGCGGTTAGGATGGTCCATACAGTCGGTGTACCAGTAGCCATAGTCCTCCAGGGACAGATCCAGCACCGGCTTGGACAGGTCGAAGGGGCAGACGCTGCCGTCGTCATACTCCTCCATCCGCTCACTGTCGTATTCCAGGTAGATTTCCGCCCGGCGGTTCAGGAGCTTGATGTTCCGCTGGCGCAGCAGTTTGGCCAGGTTGTCATCGCAGCGGTTAAAGACGATCAGGTCGGAGAACCGCAGCTTCTCCATCATCAGACTGGCCATATTTTTGGCGTAGGAGTCAAAGGTGGGGGCCTCGATGATGGCGACGATTTGATAGAGGTCCCAGTTCTGGGGGAAGGCGTCCTGGGTGTCCGCCAGCTGCCACATCCCGTTGTACTCCATGACGATCTGGGTGGGCCTGTACTTGTTGAAGAGTTTGGTCAGGTTTTCCCGGTTGAAGCCGTCCTCGTCCACGCACTCCGGAAACACGTTGTACCTGCCCAGCTCGGCGGGGTCGTATTCCTCCTCCCCCTCCTCGGTGATGAGCAGCAGGGTACGCTCCCCCTTGGTGAAGTCTTCACCGGTGAGCATGGGCCGGATGAAGTTGGTCTTGCCTGCGTCCAGAAAGCCGCAGATCAGATAGACAGGAATCGGATTCGCTTGCATCGTTCGCACCTCGCTTTACAGCTGGAACAGGGCCTTGATGTCGTCCTCCTTCAAATCAGAGCCGATGACGCACAGGCGGCCGGTGTAGTCCGCGCCGCCCCGGCGAATGTCGATCTCACCGGGGACGAAGTCGTAATGAATCCAGCCGCCGTCGGTGGCGGGCACGATGCCCTTGGCCCGGAGGACAGCGCCGTACTTGCCGGTGTCCAGCTCCTCCAGGGCGGTGCGGATCTCCGCCTCAGTGAACTTCCGGGGAGACTCCATGCCCCAGGAGGTGAACACCTCGTCGGCGTCGTGGCCGTGATGGTGGTGATGGTGGTGGCCGCAGGAGCAGGTTTCGTCCTCATCGTGATGATGGTGATGCTTGTGCTCATCGTCGTCGTCATCATCGTCATGGTCATGATGGTGATGCTCGTGTTCATCCTCGTCGTCGTCATCGTCGTGGTGATGGTGATGATGCTCGTGTTCGTCCTCATCGTCATCATCGTGGTGATGGTGATGATGGCAGCACTCGTCCTCATCGTCGTCCTCGCCGTTGTCGGCGGCGTGGAGCTGACGCATCAGCTCGTCGGCCAGGGAGTTGCCCCCGGCGATGGCGGAAAGCATCTGCTCGCCGGTCAGTTCGTCCCAGGGGGTGGTGATGATGGTGGCCTCCGGGTTCTTCTCCCGCAGCAGGGCGGTGACCTCGGCCACCTTCTCCTCCGTCATATCCTGGGTACGGCTCAGGATAATGGTGCCCGCGTGGGCCACCTGATCCAGGAAGAACTCACCAAAGTTCTTCATATAGGTCTTGCACCGCTTGGCGTTCACCACGGTGACGGCGCTGCCCAGCACCATGCCGGTCTCCTCCGCCACACGGCCCACGGCGGTGGACACGTCGGACAGCTTGCCCACGCCGGAGGGCTCGATGAGGATGCGGTCGGGGTGGTACTGGTCCAGCACCTCCCGCAGGGCGGTGGAGAAGTCCCCCACCAGGGAGCAGCAGATGCAGCCCGCGTTCATCTCGGTGATCTGAATGCCCGCGTCCTGGAGGAAGCCGCCGTCAATGCCAATCTCGCCAAATTCGTTCTCAATCAGCACCAGCTTCTGGCCTGCATAGGCTTCGTTGATCAGCTTTTTAATCAGTGTGGTTTTACCGGCCCCCAGGAAGCCGGAGATAATGTCAATGGTGGTCATAATGAAAATCCTTCCCTTTGAGTATGAATTCTGAGTCTATTTTATCCCTTTGTCAGAAAAAAGCAAGGGGCAGACTGTGAATATTTTGTGACAAAAAGTGCAGGCTGTGGTGAAATCCGCTGAACATCCGCCCATCTGCCGCCCTCATCCCTGGAACAGGGCGGCCACCAGCCGTTCCAGATGGTACTGATCCTCCGCGCCCATCAGTTCCCGGGCGGAGTGCATGGCGGCGATGGCGGCGCCCGCGTCCTGCACCTGCATGGGCAGATAGGTGGCGGCGATGGAGCCCAGGGTGGCCCCGCCCCGGATGTCGGCGTGGTTCACGAAGATCTGACAGGGGATGCCCGCCTGGGCGCACAGGGCCTGCACCACCGCCGAGGACTCACAGCTGCCCATATAGGACTGCCGGGCGGCCTGTTTGATGGTGACGCCGCCGTTCATCCGCACCCGGTTGGTGGGGTCGGCCTTCTCCGGGTAGTTTGGGTGGCTGCAATGGGCCACGTCCAGGGACAGGGCGAAGCCGTCGGTCATGTCCCGCAGCCAGGTCTCCCGGCTCAGGCCGAAGGCGGCGTAAATGCGCTCGA
The DNA here is from genome assembly GCA_021202775.1 of Clostridiales bacterium. Classification (GTDB taxonomy): domain Bacteria; phylum Bacillota; class Clostridia; order Oscillospirales; family Oscillospiraceae; genus Onthomonas. The sequence goes on from JAJQCJ010000076.1 coordinate 11,528, forward strand.
TGACATTGGGGAGGGCGCTGCCAGCCGCCCCCTGGCGGGTGCGGCTGCCCACCTCCTCATGGTCGAAGAGGACGGCCAGGTTGATGCCCTTTTCCCGCCGGGCATGGGTCAGGCCGTAAATGCAGGCCTCCGCGGAGGTCTGATTGTCCAGCCGGGGGGAGGACAGCATGGTCTCCTCCAGCCCCACCAGACAGCCCTGCTCGTACTGGTAAACGTACAGCTCGTAATCCAGAATGTCCGAGGGGTCCGCATCGCACTCCCAGGCCAGGGCCTGCCGGAAGAAGGCTTCGCCCCCCAGAGCCTGCTCCAGCACGTCCACCACGGGAAGCATATCCTTTTGCAGGCTCAGGTTCAGGTTGTCGTTGGCGCTGCGATTCAAATGAATGGCCAGGCTGGGAATGGTGGCCACCGGACGGCTAAAGTCCACAAAGACCCGCCGGGGGTGGAAGGGGTCGTCCCCCCGAAGGGCCACCTTGCCCGCGATGGACAGGGGCCGGTCCAGCCAAGAGTAGCGGAGCATCCCGCCGTAGCCCTCCACGTTCAGCTTGCCGCAGCCATTGGAATACAGCTCCGGACTGGGCTTTACCCGAAAGCAGGGGAAATCGGTGTGGGCCAGGGCCAGACGCAGGTTGCCGGAGTCCGCCATGGCGGAGCCGACGGTGAAGGCGATCAGGGTGGAGTCGTGAACAGGAATGTAATAGCTCTTCCCGTAGTCCAGCTGCCACCGGTCAGAGAAGCGCAGCGGGGTGAACCCGGCGGCGTCCAGCGCATTCTGTGCGGTCAGAACGGTGTGGAAGGGGGTGGGGGAATCCCCGATCCAGGTGAGCAGCCGTTGGGCGGCGTCGAGACAGGGGAGATTGGTTGACATAAGATGTCCTCCTTGTGTGAATGGTTTCAGTCAGCGCCCATTATACCCCGTTTCGTCGGAAAAGGCAACGGGGTTTGCACCGTCTGGTTGGCGCTTCCTGCGGCACCCCATACAAATTTTTAAAATCATGCAGTTTTGGAAGATTAGGTCTGGAAAAACCACTCCACATCCTGTATAATAGGAGACAGCTATGCAGCGCCTGTAGGGCGCTCTAAAAATTGAAAAAGGAGTGCATCACGAATGAGAACATATGCTTTTGGTGTGGACATTGGCGGGACAACCATCAAGATGGGTCTGTTTAAGACGGACGGCACACTGCTGGAGAAATGGGAGATTCCCGCCCGCACCGAACTGGATGGGGTGAACATCCTGCCAGACATCGCCAAAGCTATCACCCTGAAGATGAAGGAGCAGGATATTCCCTCCTATGAGGTCAAGGGGATCGGCATCGACGTGCCCGGCCCGGTGGGGGAGGACGGCACGGTGTATAAGTGCGTCAACCTGGGCTGGGGCATCTTCAATGTGGTGGACCGGATGAACGAGCTGCTGCCCACCATCCCCAACGTGGCCTGCGGCAATGACGCCAACGTGGCCGCCTTGGGCGAAATGTGGATGGGCGGCGGCAAGGGCCATGACAGCATCGCCATGTTCACCTTGGGCACCGGCGTGGGCGGCGGCCTTGTCATGAACGGCAAAATCGTGGCCGGCAGCCACGGCGCCGGGGGCGAGGTGGGGCATATGTGCATCAACCCGTCGGAGACGGTGCCCTGCGCCTGCGGCAACTACGGCTGCCTGGAGCAGTACGCCTCCGCCACAGGCATTGTGCGGATGGGCAAGCTGATGCTGGAGGAGGAGAAGGCCCCCTCCATGCTCCGGGAGATGGAGGATATCTCCGCCAAGGACATCTGCGACGCCGCCCGGGAGGGGGACGAGGTGGCCCTGAAAATCGTGGACCGCTGCGGCGAATATCTGGGCCGGGCCATGAGCGCCGTGGGCGTGACCATGGACCCGGAGATCTACGTCATCGGCGGCGGCATGAGCCGGGCCGGGGCCGTCCTGATCGACGCCATCATGAAGTATTTTGAGCGCTATTCCTTCCATGTGACCAAGTCCACCCCCATTGTGGTGGCGGAGTTGGGGAACGATGCCGGCATTTACGGCTGCGCTAGGATGATTTTGTAAGGGAGCGTTATCCGCTTTTTTCCAGCGGCATGGCCTGTGCCATGCCGCTCTGTTTTACCCTCCGGCCGTCACAGCCCCTTCCAAAATCCGGGCGCGGATGGAGAAATAATCCGCCTGACCGCAGCTCTGGGCCAGGGTGTCATTAAATTCGACATAGAAACAGTCCTCCAGCAGGAGCTGTCGGGCGGCGGCCTGGGCGCGGAGGGCCTCGGCCTGACGGTTCAGACAGTCGGCCTGAGATTCTCCCGCCGGGATGCGGCTGTATCGGCAGAGGTAGTCCCCGGCGGGGATGCATCCGTCGCCGTCCTTCCGCTTCTGAAAGAGGAACCGCCTGCCCTGGCGGATGCAGAGGCCGGTGTAGGGGCCGTCCGTCAGGTAGTTTACAATGACCCGCTCCTCCGGAGCCCGGGCCGGTTCCGTCTCAAAATCCAGCAGAAGGGCGTAGGGCTCCGCCGGACAGGACAGAACGGGATACCCATTGTCCAGGTACCGTTGAAAGAGCCGGTTGCTGTCCAGCACGCTTTGGAGGAGGCCCTTCCGCTGCTCCAGCTGCCGGATCAGCCGGTCGATCTCCCGGTTCTGCGCCTCCAGAAACCGGTTCATCATCTCGGCGTCCCGGCTCTCCAGACAGGCTCTGATGTCCTTCAAGCTGACCCCTAAATCCCGCAGCGTCACGATCAGCGCCAGCTGATCCAGCTGATTGACGGCGTAATAGCGGTAGCCGTTTTCACCGACATGGCTGGGGCGGAACAGCCCGATCTCGTCATAATAGTGCAGGGTGCGCTTATTCAGCCCGGCCAGCGCCGCAAAGTCGCCGGTTTTGAAGTAGAAGCTGGAAAATTTTTTCACGATTTGGCCACCGCCTCTTGACCTTACAGTAACTGTAGGGTTTATACTCTCATTATAAAAGGAGGCGTCGGAAAATGCAAGAGAAATCGCTGACAGAGGGCCCCGTCGGCAGGGGTCTGCTGCGGTTCGCCCTGCCTGTGGTGCTGAGCATGCTGGCCGCCCAGTGTTACACCCTTGTGGACACCATGATCGTGGGGCTGAAACTGGACGCCAACGCTCTGGCGGCGGTGTCCAACGCCTCCACCCTGCTGATGTTCTTCCTGTTCCTCTCTGGGGGTATGGAGCTGGGGGGCAACCTGCTGGTGGCCGCCCGGAAGCCGGTCTCCACCGGGGAGGCCCTGTCCGGCCTGATCTACAACCTGCTCTTTGTGGACGCGGTCATCGGTCTGGTTATGCTGGGCCTGGGGCTGGCAGCCTTCCGCCCGCTGCTGCTCCTCATCAACACGCCGGAGGAGATCGTTGCCCAGGCGCTGCTGTACGGCAGAATATACCTCTTCGGTTTGCCCGCTCAGATGGTCTACGACCTCTCCCGGCAAATCCTCATCGGCTATGGGGATTCCAAAACGCCGCTGTACTTTGTCCTGTGTACCTCGGTGCTGAACATAGGGCTGGACCTGATCCTGGTGGAGGGGTTGGGGGT
>JAJQCJ010000136.1 GCA_021202775.1 Clostridiales bacterium
GCCCAAAGCGAAGGCCAAGGAGCCCGCCCCGTCCCGGCCCAGGCAAGCCCGCAAATCGGCCCAGCCCAGGGAACCGGCCCCGGTACGCTACCTGACGGTGGACACCTACGGCAGCCGTCTGAACCTGAGGGACAGCGGCAGCCGCAGCGGCAACGTGGTGGCCCGCCTGCCCAGCGGGGCGAAGGTGGAGCTGCTGGAAACCCAGGGCGCATGGGTCCGCGTCCGCTGGGAGGACAAGACCGGCTGGGCCCTGTCCGCCTATTTAAAGGAGCTGTGAGTTCCGCGCCTCGCCGGGGGTGTCCAGAAAGTCCTGAAGGGTCCAGCCCTCCAGAAAGCTGTTGATGTGGCCGGCAAATTCCTCCCAAAAGGCCAGCGTTTTGCACTCGTCCTTCCGGGGGCACAGGTTCACCGGGGTATCCAGGCAGGCGATGGGGGCCAGGGAGCCTTCCGTCACCTCCAGAATCTCCCGCACGGTGTAGTCCTTCGGCGGGCGCACCAGCCGATAGCCGCCGTTGCTGCCCCGGACGCCCTGAATCAGCCCGTCCTTTTTCAGCAGGGAGACGATCTGCTCCAGATACTTGACCTCGATGCCCTGCCGCCGGGCGATCTCCTTCAATGGGATGTGGGCGGCGGCGTCCGGCAGCCGCTCCTGCTCTGCCAGGTCGATCATGGTGCGCAGGGCATAGCGGCCTTTTGTTGAAATTTTCACGGCGTGTCCCTCCTTTTCACGAGATTCATACTATTTATATTACACCACTGGGAAAACCATGTAAAGCAAAACCTGCGCCGAAAGGCGGCAGGTTTTGTCGCCGTCCGCGAAATCTTCAGGAAATCTTAAGAACCCCGGCGCTTCCCTTTTGGGGGATTTCCCGGTATACTTTATGGCAGAGGAGTGACGGAAAATGTACAACATACTGGTTTGCGATGACGATAAAGATATTGTGTCCGCCCTGGAGATCTACCTCTCCGGCGGGGACTATCAGGTGTTCAAAGCCTACTCCGGGGAGGAGGCTTTGCAGATCCTGTCCCAGGAGAAAATCCATCTGGTGCTGATGGACATCATGATGCCCCACATGGACGGCATCCGGGCCACCCAGGAGCTGCGGAAAACCTCCAACGTGCCGGTGCTGTTCCTGACGGCCAAGGGGGAGGACACGGACAAAATCCAGGGTCTCAACGCCGGCGGGGACGATTACATCACCAAGCCCTTCAACCCCATGGAGGTGCTGGCCAGGGTGCGGAGCCAGCTGCGGCGCTACACCGTTCTGGGGGGAGAACCGGCCCGGGAGGGCACCCTGACCGTGGGCCCCATCGAGCTGGACACGGAGCGCCACTGCGCCACGGTGGACGGCGAGCCGGTCACCCTGACCCCTCTGGAGTACGACATTCTGCACCTGCTGATGGAACGCCCCGGCCAGGTCTTTTCCGTGCAGCAAATCTATGAGCGGGTGTGGAAGGACCCGGTGCTGGGCAGCGACAACACCGTGGCCGTCCACATCCGCCACCTGCGGGAAAAAATTGAAATCGACCCCTCCCACCCCCGTTACTTAAAGGTGGTCTGGGGGGTCGGCTATAAGCTGGAGCGGTCATGAGGGGCCGCTGCTGCGCTGAAAGGGGACGAACTGCGCTATGACCAAGCTGCGCGAACGGTTCTGGCCAAAGGTTTTTGCCATCCTGCTGGTGGCGGCCAGCGGCTTTGCGGTCTGCTTTGCGGGCATTTCCGCCGCGCTGGAGATGACCTGCTACGGCATGACGGACGAGACCAGCGAAATCACACGGTACTGCGCCGTCTCCGGCGGCTATGCCGGGGTCATCATGCACTACTACCTGCTGAGCCAGGAGGAGGGCAGCCTGACCTACCTGGGCCGACAGGCCCTGGAGGAGGAAGGGGACTATCTGGCCACGGACAACACCAACATCCGGTACCGGGTGATGGATATGGACGGGGCCGCCTACGCCTCCAACGCCGACGACTTCGAGGCGGAGGCAGATGGGGACAGCCTGTATCAGCAGGTCTACACGGTGGGGGATATCTGCCTCCTGGGTCAGGAGATGGCGGAGGAGAGCGATTACTTTGAACAGTCCTCCACAGCCTGCTGGCTCCAGGGGAACGGCGAGGTGCTGAGCGCCAGCGCATCCCAACTGATGAACCTGGTGGAGGTGCTGCAAACAGAGTTCCCGGACGAATGTGACGCCCTGCTGGGGGGCACCCGGCTGGAGGAGCTGTATTACACCCTGATGGGCGACGGCATCTTTCTGTGGGATTTGGAGGACGGGGGCACCACCTCCTACCTCTATTACTATCTGCAGGCCGTGGTGTGTGAGTACTACAGTGCGGAACGCTACGAAGACCTGGCGCTGACAGTGCTGAACGCCGAAGGCTTCTACGAGGGCAACGTCGGGCTGCTCTACGAAAACGCGGCGCTTTTGGAGGATGCGGAATCGACCCTGACAGCGGCGGCGTCAGTCGGGGAAACCGACACCGATGTGGTGATCTCTGTGGACAGCGAAACCGCATCCAGCGCCGCCGTCTCCGAGGGCAAGACGGCGGAGGACTACCAGGCCGCGGTGGCCTTCCTGGACTACGCGGCGGCGCTGGACACGGCGCTGGACGACCTTTGCAGCACCGACTGCTACATTCTGGAGCTGGGCATTGTGCAGAACGGCTGGGTGACGGAGGATTCCGTCTCCAACTACGTCCAGCACCTGGTCAACTGGGACACCAACTTCTACGAGGACCTGCTGGCCGCCGGGGCCGGGGCGCTGGTGCTGCTGCTGGCCCTGATCTGGCTGATGAACGCGGCGGGCCACGTGAAAGGGCAGGAGGGCATCCACCTCTGCACCCTGGCCAGGTGCCCCCAGGACGTGATGCTGTGCCTCTCCGGCGGGGCGGCCATGGCCATTGGCTACGGGGCGCTGGTGCTGTGGGCGACCTCCGATATTCCCAGCCGGTTCTTCCTGCTGGATCAGGGGTATACGCTGGAATGGAATCTGACCCTGTCCGCCGTGTGCGGCATCCTGACGCTGGCGGGGCTGAGCCTGCTGCCCCTGGTGCTGGGCGTCACCGTCCAGCTGAAGGACCGCAGCCTTCTCCGGCGGACGCTGATTGCCCGCATCCTGACCCTGCTCTGGCGGGTGCTGCGTCTCATCGTCCGGGGCGTGGTGCGGCTGGTGCGGGCGATCCCCGCCACCTGGCAGTCGGTGGAGCTGTATGTGGTGTTCTGCGCCTCGGCGCTGGTGCTGGCCTATGTCAACTGCGGCGGATACGGCAGGATTCGCATCGTGGCCGGCTGGCTGCTGGCCGGGCTGCTGCTGCTGGGTCTGTGGTGGACGGTTCATTGGCAGAGCGGATGGCTGCGGGTGCAGAAGGCGGGCGAGGTGCTGGCCGGCGGCGACCTGAGCTATCAGACGGACACCGCAGGGCTCCCCAAGGACCTGCGCCGCCATGCGGAGCATATGAACACCGCCTCCCAGGCCATGGAGCAGACCGTGTCGGAGCGCATCAAGTCTGACCGGTTCCGCACCGAGCTGATTACCAACGTCAGCCATGACCTGAAAACCCCCCTGACCAGCATCATCAACTATGTGGATCTGCTGAAAAAGCTGGACCTGCAGAACGAGACCGCCCAAGAGTATCTGGATGTGCTGGACCGGAAGAGCCAGCGGCTGAAAACCCTGACGGAGGATCTGGTGGAGGCCAGCAAAGCCTCCGCCGGTGTGCTGGCGGTGAACAAGGAACGGCTGGATTTGATTCAGCTGGCCCATCAGGCCATCGGAGAATATGAGGACCGGCTGGAGCGGGCCAGGCTGGAGGTGCGGGTGCAGGCCCCCAAGGAGCCCGTCTATGTGATGGCGGACGGGCGGCACACCTGGCGGATTCTGGAGAACCTGCTGAGCAACTGCACGAAGTACGCCATGCCCGGCACCCGGGTCTATGTGGACCTGGTGAAAAAAGACGGCTTTGCGGCCATCTCCGTAAAAAACATCTCCGCCGACCCGCTGAACATCCCGGCCAGCGAGCTGATGGAGCGCTTCGTCCAGGGGGACGAGAGCCGCAGCGCAGAGGGCAGCGGGCTGGGCCTGTCCATCGCCCAGAGCCTGGCAAAGCTCCAGGGGGCGGACTTCCAGCTGGCCGTGGACGGGGACCTGTTCAAGGCGTCCCTGACCTTCCCGGTGGAGGAGGCGTCTCCGGAGGAGGCGCTACCCCCGGATGAAATCCTGCCCCAATAACTCCCCGCCCAGGCAGAGCACGCGGTCAATGCGTGCTCTGCCTCTTGTGATATTCCGGGAGACGGTGGAGGCGTCCACGTGGAGCAGGCCGCTGATGGCCTCCAGGCTCAGCCCCTCCACAAAGTAGAGCCGCAGGCAGTCCAGCTCCCGCTCGGTCAGCTCCTGGCGGAGAAAACCGGCCAGGGCCGCCTTCCGCCGGTCGGCCAGACGGGCCGCCTCCGGGTCGAGAATCAGGGGGATGTAGCTGGCCAGGAGCCGGGCGTCCCTGCCGTTGTGGCGGACGTCCGGGCGTTGTTTTGTCTGCTTCAAGGGGATTCCTTCTTTCCTGTCAAAGTAAAATTGCGCCTGGCTACCGGCGCAGCAGATAGTCGGAGACGCGCCAGAGGGCCGCCTCCTCCGGGCCGCAGTCCGGGCAGAACACCGCCCCCTCCCAGAGGGCGGCCAGGTCGTACCAGTACAGCGCCCTGCCGCAGCGACAGCAGCAGACGGACGGGTCCGTCTGTTCATCCCTGGGGGGCTGTGGGACCGGGCGGCGCACAGCGCCGTCTCCAAAAAAATTGAAAAAAAGAAAATTTGTGCTTGACATTTTCTCTCCGTTCTGGTATGATACATTTTGTTGAGCGGCAACACAGACGACGACAGATGCTGGTTTAGCTCAGTTGGTAGAGCAGCTGATTTGTAATCAGCAGGTCGGGGGTTCAAGTCCGTCAACCAGCTCCATTTTTTATCTGGGAGATTACCCAAGTGGCTAAAGGGGACAGACTGTAAATCTGCTGGCGCAAGCCTACTGTGGTTCGAATCCACAATCTCCCACCAGAAACCTTCATCCTTTGGATGAAGGTTTCTTTCTGCCGTTACAATAGAACATCTGTTCGAGCTGAGCATAGTATATCACCGTTTGGTGATTCTGTCAACCCCCAAACTGAAAAAAATCGCCTGCAGCCAGCCCTCTCCAAAGGGCGCAGCCGCAGGCGATTGCCTGTCCTATGTACTTGTCCGCTCTGATTCCTGATGTATCCCCTGAAACAGGGCCTGCATCTTCTGATCCACTGCCGCCAAATCCACCGAGCATTGCAGCAGCTCCGCCGCCTCGGCCTCGGAAAAGACCCGGCCGGACTTGTACCGCAGCTCATGCTCCAAACTGGCCCACATATCCATGGCGATGGTGCGGAGCTGAATCTCCACCGGCAGCTCCATCCGCCCCTCGGAGATAACGAAGGGGACGCTGACGATGAGGTGCAGGCTCCGGTAGCCGTTGGGCTTGGGGTGTTTGATGTAGTCGCTCTCCCGGATCAGCGCAAAGCCGTTGCTGGAGATCAGCAGCTTGCGCAGGTAGTAGATGTCGTCCACATAGTTGCAGATGACCCGAATCCCGGCGATGTCCTGGAGCTTATAGACGTTGTCAATGCGCAGCTCCAGATTTTTGCGCTTCATCTTCTCCAGGATGCTGTCCAGGGTCTTGACCCGGCACTCCATATGGTGAATGGGGAATGGTTGTAGATGGTGGCAAACTCGCTGTCCAGAATGTCCAGCCGGGTGGAGGCCTCCTGCATGGCGCTGCGGTAAATGTGGTTGATGCGGATGAAGTCCTTGACGAAGTCGGCCTTGTCATCCTCCACATAGCCCGCCTGGGAGAGGTCCTGCAGGCGGATGATTTTTGACTTTTCCAGTATCATATCAGCCGACCGCCTTCCTGGGCGCAGCGCGCCGCTGCCGTGGGATGGGGCGTTCCGTTTCGCTCTGACATAGATGGGTTCCTCCTGGGATAAACGTTGTCCTTATTTTACACCACTTTGGAAAAAATGGTATGAACGATTCTGCCTGATTTTATGAATAATCTGTGAACAGAACGGCAGGTAAAATTTTTGCCCGGCCGCCGCCGGAAATTCCAAAGAAGGTCTTGCATTTTTCCGGCAAAGTGTGTATAATAAGCGATAGCTTCGGCAGTCGGCGTTTGAGGAGACGGCCCTGCGCAACGGCAGACTGTGAACCATGTCAGGCGGGGAACCGAGCAGCATTAAGCGGACCCTGTCGTGTGCCGCAGTCAGTCGTTTCTGAGTCGATTGCCGAAGCCTTTATAACATAAATCGTGCCGGATGTATGATGGAATCCGTCCACAGGAGCGATGGCCATAGTGTGCGGCCACCGCTTTTTTATTTTCTGGAGGGGCTGGTATGTATCAAGCGCTGTATCGCAAATGGAGGCCAAAGCTCTTTGACGATGTTGTGGGTCAGGCCCATATCACCGAGACGCTGAAGCGTCAGGTGGCGGCGGGGCGCACCTCCCATGCCTACCTGTTCACCGGCACCCGGGGGACGGGCAAGACCACCTGCGCCAAAATCCTGGCCAAAGCGGTGAACTGTGAGCATCCGGTGGATGGGAACCCCTGCGGCAAGTGCCCCGCCTGCCGGGGCATTGAGGACGGCTCCATCCTGGACGTGGTGGAGCTGGACGCCGCCTCCAACAACGGCGTCGATCAGGTCCGCGCCCTGCGGGAGGAAGCGGTGTTCGCCCCCGCCGCCGTGAAGAAGCGGGTCTACATTGTGGACGAGGTGCATATGCTGTCGGTGGCGGCCTTCAACGCCCTGCTGAAAATTCTGGAGGAGCCGCCGGAGCATCTGATGTTCATTCTGGCCACCACCGAGCTGCACAAGGTGCCCGCCACCATTCTGTCCCGCTGTCAGCGGTTCTCCTTCAAGCGGATTCAGGCGGCGGACATCGCCGGACGGCTGAACTACGTCTCCCAGTGTGAGGGCATCGACCTGACCGGGGACGCTTCGGCGCTGCTGGCCCGGCTGGCGGACGGCGGGATGCGGGACGCTCTCTCCCTGCTGGATCAGTGCGCCGTCGCTGGGGTCCGGGTGGACAAGGCCCTGGTGCTGGACACCCTGGGGTTGGCAGGCAACCTGCAAACCGCCCATATTATGAACGACGTCCGCCGGGGGGACACGGCTGCCGCCCTGACCGCCCTGTCGGAGCTGTACGCCAACGGGAAGGACGTCAGCGCCGTCCTGGACGAGCTGGCCCAGCTGTGCCGGGACCTGCTCATCCGCAAGACCGCGCCGGAGGGGGCAGACCTGATGGCCGGGGGCTATGACGAGGCCACCCTGAAAGCCCTGGAGGGCGGCTTCACCGCCCAGCGGCTGCTGTATCTGCTGTCCCTGCTGCAGGACACCCTTTCCAACCTGAAAAACAGCGCCAACCGACGCACCGACGCGGAGCTGTGCCTGATTCGGATGTGCGACACCCGGCTGGAGGACTCTCCCGCCGCCCTGTCCGCCCGCATCGCCCGGCTGGAGGCGGCGCTGGCCGCCGGAGGAGGGGCTGCGGTATCCGCCCCGGCGGAGCCTGTTTCGGAGCCGCAGCCGCCTGTGCAGGCCCGTCCTGTGCCCCCGGCAGCGCCGGAGGAGCCTCCCGCCGTCCCGGAGGACGCGCCTCCCTGGCGTGAACCGACGGCGCCCGCTCTGCCCCCGGAGCCGCCTGTGGAGGCCCCTCCCCCCTGGGAGCCGCCTGCGGAACCGGCCCCGGAGCCGGCCAGTGCGCAGACGCCTTCCCCTCAAAGCGATGCCGGAGCCAAAGCCGACATCCCGGAGGGGGGTGACCGCTTCTGGCTGGAGCTGCTGCCCGACCTCCGCAGCGCGGTGGGGCCTGCGGCCTACCCCTTCCTCTCAAACGGGGCCATGTGCGTGGGCGCATTGCACGGCGCCGTGCTGACGGTCAGCGTCAGGGATGAGTTCAGCCGCCGGATGGTGAACAAGCCCAAGGTGCTGGAGGGGATCGCCTCGGCAGCCACTGCCCGGGCCGGGAGGCCCGTCCGGGTGGAGCTGGTATCCGGGTCGGCCCCGTCAGGAGCCTCCTCCCCCTCCGGCAGGAGGAACCGTTCCCCGGAAGCTGCCCCACGGCGGCAGACGCTTCCGGCCTCCGCCCAGGCCGCGAAACCGGCAAAGCAGCACGCCGCCCCCGCCTCTTCCGGCACGACCCCCTTCCAGGAGCTGCTGGACTTCGCGGAAGGGGACGGCAAGGGCATCATTACCGTCACAGACTGACAACGACAAAGGATAAAGGAGCAAACGACAATGGCAAAGGGATTCAATCAGCGGGGTATGCGCTCCGGCAACGGCGGCCTCAACATGAACATGATTCGTCAGGCCCAGAAGCTCAGCGAGAGCATGCAGAAAAGCACCGCCGAGCTGGAGGCCAAAGAGTACAGCGCCCAGTCCGGCGGCGGGGCGGTGTCCGTCACCATCACCAGCAAGCACCAGGTGAAAAGCCTGACCATCGCGCCGGAGGCCATCCGCCCGGAGGATGCAGAACTGCTCCAGGATATGCTGCTGGTGGCCCTGAACGAGGCCAACCGCCTGGCCGATGAGGACAAGGAGCAGACCATGGGCAAGCTCACCGGCGGCCTGAGCCTCTAACTTTGAACGAAAAAGCACCCTGACGGGCTGCGCGAAACCGCGTCCGTCAGGGTGTTGTTCTGTTTCAGGTTCCTTAGCTCTGGCCGCCGTCCTGGTTCTGCTGCTGATAGAGCTGGAGCAGGTAGCTGGCGCTGCCCTTCAGCTGGTCGATGGCGCTGCGGAGGGCGGGAAGGTCCTCCTCCTTCATCTTCTCCGGCTTGCCGGTGTAGCGGTTCACCAGCTTCTCCAGGTTGCTCAGGTCGTTCTTGACCTGCTTCAGCTGCTGCTTGTCGATCTGCTTGCCGCAGACCGTCACCGCGTTCTTGCACTCGGCCACCAGCATCTCGCCCTCGTTCACCACTTCCATCATGGACTTGCGCTGGGCATCCTGGGCGGCATACTCCTGGGCGTCCCGGATGGCCTGCTGAATCTCGTCCTCCGACAGGTTGGAGCTGGAGGCGATGGTGATCTCCTGGGAGTGTCCGGTGCCCAAATCCTTGGCGGACACCTTCAAAATGCCGTTGGTGTCCAGGTCAAAGGCCACCTCGATCTGGGGCACCCCTCTGGGGGCCCGTTTGATGCCGTTCAGGCGGAACTTGCCGATGGTCTTGTTGTCCTTGGCCATGGGGCGCTCGCCCTGGAGGACGTGAATCTCCACGGAGGTCTGGAAGTTGGCTGCGGTGGAGAAGATCTGGGAGTAATGCACCGGCAGGGTGGAGTTGCGGTTGATGAGCCGGGTGGCCACGCCGCCCACCGTCTCGATGGACAGGCTCAGGGGGGTCACATCCAGCAGCAGAATCTCATTGTTCCGGCTGCCCGCCATACCGTTGGCGCTGGAGGACACCAGATTGGCCCCGCTGAGGGTGCCGCCCTGTACGGCTGCGCCCATAGCCACGCACTCGTCCGGGTTCTGCTCCTTGGAGGGCTGCATCCCGGTGAGCATCCGGACATGCTCCTGCACGGCGGGGATGCGGGTGCTGCCGCCCACCAGCAGCACCTTGCTCAAATCGCTGGCAGACAGGCCCGCATCGTTCAGAGCGGTGCGGACGGGGATGGTGGTGCGCTCCACCAGGTCACGGGTCAGCTGGTCGAACTTGGCCCTCGTCACCGTCACGTCCAGATGCACCGGGCCGTTGCGGGTCTGGGCGATGAAGGGCAGGTTCACGTTGGCGGTGGTGGAGGCGGACAGCTCGATCTTCGCCTTTTCCGCCGCCTCCCGAATCCGCTGCATGGCCACAGGGTCCTTGGCCAGATTGATTTTAGTCTGGCTCTTGAACTCGCTGACCAGGTAATTGGCCACCCGCTGGTCAAAGTCGTCGCCGCCCAGATGGTTGTCGCCGCAGGTGGACAGCACCTCGATGACGCCGTCGCCGATCTCGATGATGGAGACGTCGAAGGTGCCGCCGCCCAGATCGTAAACCATGATCTTCTGGGCTGCGCCGTGGTCCAGGCCGTAGGAGAGGGCGGCGGCGGTGGGCTCGTTGATGATGCGGCGCACCTCCAGCCCGGCAATGCGGCCTGCGTCCTTGGTGGCCTGGCGCTGGCTGTCGTTAAAATAGGCGGGGACGGTGATGACCGCATCCTTCACCGGATGGCCCAGATAGGCCTCCGCATCGGTTTTCAGCTTTTGCAGAATCATGGCGCTGATTTCCTGGGGGGTGCGGCTGCGGCCGTCCACGTTGACCCGGTAATCGGTGCCCATATGGCGCTTGATGGAGGAGATGGTGCGTTCCGAGTTGGTCACCGCCTGACGCTTCGCCAGGTCGCCCACCAGCCGCTCTCCGGTCTTGGTGAAGGCAACCACAGAGGGGGTGGTGCGCCCCCCTTCCGCGTTGGGAATGATCACGGGCTTGCCGCCCTCCAATACGGCCACACAGCTATTGGTGGTGCCGAGGTCAATGCCGATAATGGTGTCCATAGCAACTTCTCCCATCTAAACGCCGTTACAGCGAGATAATATCATTCAGTGAGCCTGCGCCCGCTCTGTTCGGCGCAAAAAAGAAACAGCATCACTGCGCGCAATCCTATTGTAACACAAAGTCTATGACGAAACTGTTAATTTTCCTGAGTTTTCAAAATTTTAACAGTGGGAAAGTCAGATGCAGTAAAAAAGCGCCTCCCCACGGCAAAACGCCGTGGGGAGGTGTGGGGCAGGCAGAAAGGTTCAGCTCTCCTCCGTGTCACCCGTATCAAAATATATCATCATCTGTCCGACTTCACTGTCTGCTCTGTCAAAGCTAAAGTATGATTCGGCAATGCCCTGCTCCGGGAACGCATAGGTACAGGTATAGGGTCTGGTATCCGTGCCATCCGTTGCGGAAAGCGGGGCGCCCAGGGTTTCCCACATCTCTGCTTCCTGGATGCCGACCATTTCCTGACCGGATAGGCAAAAGCTCTCCACATTCATCCCGTAGACGCTGATGCACTTTACCCTGCATTCCTCGGCGTCCACCCCGTTTCTGACATCGGATTCAACCAGGTAAACGGAGATATGGTCCTCCCCGCTCTCCAGGCGGTACCCCGTATCGTAAAGTATATCCGGCTTTGTGAACGCATCCGGAGGGTCGCCCTCCTGCTCAACCACATACGCCATCTCCCATCCCCGGTCAAGGAAGTCCTGCAAGATGGGGTTCTGGGGGTACGTCACCCCGTTCAGGGTGAAGCTGGCCTCCGTCTCCGTTATCTGGTTCGGGTCTTGCTCCTGTGTCTCTCTCACCACCAGGACGGCGAACAGCGCCGCCGCGACCACCAGCACCACTGCGGCCAGGGTGAGGAAGGTTGACTTTCTTCTAAACTTCATAATAGCCACGATCCTTTCTTTCATCGCGTGTTTGCCAAAGCCGTTGTAAAACGGCAGGGGAACCGAACCTGGCTCCGTCATGCGGAGGAGGGTTCGGGCATAGGCCGGCCCCGCGCCGCTGCCAAACTGCCGCAGCACCGCCTCGTCGCAGGACAGCTCCACATCCCGGTTGGCCAGAAGGTACAGCAGCCATACCAGCGGGTTCCACCAGTGGACGCACAGGGCGGCGGCAAAGAGCAGCTTTGTGACGGCGTCCCACCGGCGGACATGGACCAGCTCATGGGTCAGCACATACCGGAGGGCAGCGCTGTCCCGCCGGTCCATATGCTTCGGCAGGAGGATCACCGGGCGGAGGACGCCGTAGGTCAGAGGGGAAGTGATTTGGTCGGTGGTGCGCACCTCCAGGGGTCTGTGGAGCCGATGCTCCTCCAGCCAGTGCCGCACCTCCGGCGTGTCGTCCGGCAGGGACGCACGAAACCGCTTCATGCACCGGAGGTAGCTGTACAGGCAGAGGGCACCCAGCAGCAAGCTGCCCGCCAGCCAGACCATGCCCAGCACCTGGGCCGGAGTGACGGACTGGAGGGCTGCCGTGTCCCCGCCGACGGACACCGCCTGCCGGACTGCGTCAGCGTCCACAGCGGGTTCCATCCGGGCCTGCACCGCCTCAGAAACCGCCTGGGCCGCCGAGACTGCCCCCGCCTCGGCGCTGACCGGCAGAGGGATGGACAGGGACAGCAGCAGGCGCAGCGCCGCCGTCACCCAGAGGGCGTAGAACGTCCACTTTGGCAGCCAGCGCCCGGCCAGTAGCCGCAGCGCCGCAATGCACAGAATCATCACGCTGCCGGTGACGCTCATTTCAATCAGGCTCATCCCTGCCCTCCGTTTCCAGCCGGTCGATCAGCCGGTGCAGCTGAGCCAGTTCCTCACCGGACAGCTTTTGCTGCCCCAGAAGGGCAGCGAACAGCTGTTTGGCGGAGCCGTCGAACAGCTTGTCAATCAGCTCCTCCGCCTCCGCCGCCTGCACCTCCTCCCTGGAAATCAGCGCGTGGCACAGGAAGTGAGGCTCGCTGCGGGCAATGGCCCCCTTGGCGATGCACTTCTTAATAACGGTATAGGTGGTGTTCTGGTTCCAGCCGATGTCGGCCTTCAGGATAGTGGAAAGCTCTTTGGCGGTTTTGTCTCCCTCCCGCCAGAGGATGTTCATCACCTTTAGCTCCGAGTCGAACAGTTTGAGTTCCATGGCACGCTGCCCCTTTCATACTATTGCAATAGTTTGTATATTTATACTACTACAATAGTTTGAAAAAGTCAATACAGTTTTTAAAAGTATAATTATGAATTTTTCGTGAACGACCGGTGAAGTTCTGCCTGTCCGAGCAACCCCCCTGGGAAAGCGTTGCTTTCCCAGGGGGGTTGCGTAAGAAGGAATGTCAGTGGCCATTGCGGCCGTTGCGCGGTCCTCTCAGGCCAGCTCCGCAAACAGGCCCTTGCAGGCCGGGTAAATCTTCCGGAACTGCTGATACCGCGCCTCATAACGGGCGGCCAGCAACCGGTCAGGCTCCACCGTGTCCACCACGTGTACCAGTTTGGCGCAGACCTCCTCCACGCTGCCGTATGCGCCGCAGGCCACCATGGCCAGCATGGCGCCGCCCATGCCGGGGCCCTGCTCGGACTCCACAATGTCCAGCTTCACATTCAGCACGTTGGCGAAAATCTCCTTCCACAGGGGGCTCTTCGCGCCGCCGCCGCAGATTTTGCTGCGCTCGATGTGGATGCCCAGCTTTTTCGCAACCTCCAGGCTGTCCCGAATGGCGAAGGCCACCCCTTCCAGCACGGCCTGGGTCAAGTCAGCCCGGCCGGTGTCCATGGTCATGCCGATAAAGGTGCCTCTGGCGTTGGTGTCGTTGATGGGGCTGCGCTCCCCCATGAGATAGGGGAGGAAAAAGACGTGGTTGTTCCCCAACTTGTCCCTGGTGATGGGGGCCTGCTCCCCGGCATAGTCCCCGGTCCGGAAGATGTCCTCCATCAGCCACTTGTTGCAGCTGGCGGCAGACAGCATACAGGCCATCAGGTGATAGTGTCCATCGGCGTGGGCGAAGGAGTGGAGGCTGTTGAACTCGTCCACCCCAAACGTCTTACTGGAGATGAACAGGGTGCCGGAGGTGCCCAGGGACAGGTTGCAGGCCCCGTCCCCCACGGTGCCGGTGCCCACGGCGGCGGCGGCATTGTCCCCGGCTCCGGCGGCGATGACCACCGTCTCCGGCAGGCCCAGCCTTTGGGCCATGTCCGGCAGGAGGGTGCCCACCGGCTCATAGGACTCAAAGATTTGGGCCATCTGGGATTCTGTTACGCCGCAGATGTCCAGCATCTCCCGGGACCAGCGCTTATGCTCCACGTCAAAGAGCAGCGTTCCGGAGGCGTCGGACACGTCGGTGCAGTGGACGCCGGAGAGCTTATAGTTGATATAGTCCTTGGGCAGCATGATTTTGCGGATTTTGGCGAAGTTCTCCGGCTCGTTTTCCCGCATCCACAGTAGTTTGGGGGCGGTGAAGCCCGCAAAGGCGATGTTGGCGGTGTATTGGCTGAGTTTGTCTTTGCCGATGACGTTGTTCAGGTAATCTACCTCTTTGGCGGTGCGGCCGTCGTTCCACAGGATGGCGGGGCGGATGACGTTGTCCGCCTCGTCCAGCACCACCAGGCCATGCATCTGGCCGCCGGCGCCGATGCCCGCCACCTGACTTTTGTCAAAGCCCTCCAGCAGGGCGGGCACCCCGTCCAGCACTGCGGCCAGCCAGTCCTCCGGCCTCTGCTGGCTCCACCCCGGATGGGGGAATTCCAGCGGGTATTCCCGGGAGACGATGTTCAAAATCTCCCCCTCGTCGTTCATCATCAGCAGCTTCACCGCCGATGTGCCCAGGTCAATTCCAATATAGAGCATAACAGTACCCCTTTCGTAAACGGTTTGCCGCGTTGTCTGCCTGGCCGCCTGTGGGCGGCTTCCTTCGGTCAGAGCGGCCCGAACCCTGTCACCTCCGATTATAGCATTCCCCGGAGGGATTGTACAGAGCGGACTTTTGAATCTCAGGGAAATCAAGTTTTAGGTCAAGCATACCAAAGGAACCCCTCAGTCTGGCCTTGAAGTGTCCCTTTCCGGGCAATATCATCAACTTAAGGGATTTGCACTCTGTTACCCGTCTTTCCGTAGTAGAATGTGAATCCTAAATCTTTGCTTTTCTGTAGGGGCGGCCCCTGGCCGCCCGGGGCAAGCTTGCGATTTCTGCGGGCGACCAAGGGCCGCCCCTACACACACAGTTGCAAAAATCGGAACTTTTTGCCTGTTTGAACAGCATCATTGGCAATTCCGTTGTCATTTTGCGGCAGTTGAATGAAGTGAAGTTTTAGTTTTCACGCTGTAGTAGGGGCGCACACTGTGCGCCCGGCCTACCTTATCCTCCTTAAAAAAGGTGGTTGAAAGGAAAGAGGTTTTGCCCTCCGGCGGTGTCTTCTTAGCGAACGTTCGCTATCGAGACTTTGCCCGGCCTTCCCTGCCGGGAAGCGGGGCCTTGACTACCGCCTGCTGACTATTTACGGTATCCTCCTCGGTCAGTGACCCTCGCCAGCATAGCTGGCATCGGTTT
>JAJQCJ010000118.1 GCA_021202775.1 Clostridiales bacterium
AGCGTCGCCTTCTGCTGCATCTCCACCGGGGAATTTCACTTCCCCAACGACAGGGCGGCGGAAATCGCCGTCAGCACCGTGAAAGAATACAGGGAACAGACCCACAGTGAAATTGAGGTAATCTTCAATGTTTTTAAGGACATCGACTTACAACTCTACCAAAACCTGCTCAAATAATATAGAACGGCTGAAATATGAGCTGGAGACGGCGGACGCCATCGTCATCGGCGCCGGGGCCGGCCTTTCCGCGTCGGCGGGCATGAGCTACAGCGGGAAACGTTTTGAGCAATATTTTTCGGACTTTCACCGGAAATACGGCATCACCGATATGTATTCCGGCGGCTTCTATCCCTTTGCCACCCTGGAGGAATACTGGGCGTGGTGGTCCCGGCACATTCTGGTCAACCGCTATGAGGCGGGCGTGGGGAAGCCCTACGCCGGCCTGCTGGAGCTGGTACGGGACAAGGACTATTTCGTGCTGACCACCAACGTGGACCATCAGTTCCAGCTGGCCGGGTTCGACAAAAAGCGGCTGTTCTACACCCAGGGGGATTACGGCCTGTGGCAATGCTCCAAACCCTGCCATCACAAGACCTATGACAACGAAGCGGCCGTCCGGCAGATGGTAAACGAGCAAAGAGACATGAAGATTCCCCCGGAGCTGATTCCCCGCTGCCCGGTCTGCGGCGCACCCATGAATGTGAACCTGCGCTGTGACGACACCTTTGTGGAGGATGCGGGGTGGCACAGGGCGGCGGAACGTTACAGTGACTTTATCCGGCGGCACGAGCATCTGCACGTCCTGTTTCTGGAGCTGGGGGTGGGGGCGAATACCCCAGTCATCATCAAGTATCCCTTCTGGCAGATGACGGCGAAGAACCCCAGGGCGGTTTACGCCTGCATCAACCAGGGGGAGGCGTTTTGCCCGGGAGAAATCCAACGCCAGTCCATTTGCATGGATGCGGATATCAATACGGTATTCCAAAAGCTGCTTACTTTGCCTTAAACGGCAGCGCCGCCTCCCGAGCCGGCACAAAATAAATCACAAATCCCCGACAGCGGCCGCTGTCGGGGATCTGCTTTTGGGAAGCGCCCTTTGTCCTCTGTCACCGGAAAGGAGGCAGCCGGGGCAGAATCAGACGTGGGCTGTGAAAAGATTGGGCGTTTGGGAAGCGTTCTGTGGGAAGTTATTTGAAGAAGAACACGCCCAGGGTATTGTAGAGGTCAATGATCCAGGAGGCGTAGCTGTGAACCTTACCCGGCTTATCCACAAAGATGCAGTTATCGCCGTTCAGGTAATCCTCGCCCTCCGTCAGGCGGTCCGCCAGGTCAACGATCATCTGGTTATAAATCTCCAGGTGCTCGTCATGGGCCATGTCGTTGTCGCCGTTGCCGTTGTACCAGTAGTTCAGCCGGTACTCGTCATAGGTGCCGGTGAGGGAAGCTTCCAGCGCATCCAGATCCACCCGGCTGCCGGAGAAGTTGCCCACATAGCTCACATAGTCCAGGCAATCCATCAGGATGGAGGAGAAGCCGGTCATGGAGCCCATGGACAGGCCGTCATAGGCCCGGTGGTCGCGGCTGGCAATCAGGCTCTCAGCCGACACATCGCCGTTGGCATAGGTGGAGTAGACGGATTCGATGGCGGGGACCAGGTCGTTCTTGAACTCATAGCGGAAGTTCAGGTAGGTGTTCACGCCGTTCTCGTTGTCGGTCTGCACGCAGGGCGTCACCACGATCATGGGCTCGCAGTAGCCCAGGTAAATGGCGTTGTCCAGCACAGCCAGGGTGAAGTTCTCATCGGTGGAATCCAGCTCGCCGCCGGCGGCGTAGTCGCCCTGACCGAACCAGTAGCCGGCGTTCTCGCCGCCGCCGTGCATCAGGTACAGGATGTTATAGGAGACTTCGGGGTCGTAGCCGTAGGGCAGGTAGATGTACGCTTCGTTCTCCTGGGCCTCACCGGCGTTGCCGTCCGCGTCATAGACGTAGGTGGTGTAGGTCATGTACTCCACCGTGCCCTGCTCGGGGCAGTCCGTGGCCTGATATTCCTCAGGTACGGCGTCGCTGACAAAGATGGATTCCTGCACATTGATGGTGACTTCCGCTGTCACGGCGGTGCCGTTGCGGGAGTAGCGGACGGACAGGGTGGTCTCGCCTGCCTCAGACAGGTCTGCGCTGGCGGTGCAGTTATCTGTCACGTCCTGGGTCGTGCCGTCGGAAAGGGTGGCGACGGCGGTGTAGGTGATCATGTTGGCGGCCATTCTGGTGTAGATGGGCTCAGACTCATCCACAGTGACCTCCAGCCCTTCCAGCACGGGGATGCCGCTGGTGGTGGTCGTGCTGCTGTCCGAGGAGCTGTCGCTGCTGTTCGAGGTGCTGCTGCCGCCGGAGCAGGCGCTCAGCATCATGGCAATGGCCAGCAAAAGGGCCAGGACTTTGGATGTACGGGAAATCCGATTACTCTTCATGGTTTTCCGCTCCTTCCTTCACGACTTTGGCGGCCTTCTTCTTGCCTCTGATGCGGACCACAACGATGCCGATGATCAGCAGCGCGAAGTATACCGCGCCCACGATGTTGATGACTTGCCGGGCAATGTCGGAGCCGCTGATCTCATCGGAGAAGGTGGTCTCCGCGGACAGGCCGTTCATGGCGATCTCACTGTTGGCAATCATATAGCAGATGTTGTGGGTTGCCTGACGCAGATAGTACAGTGCGGTGTTGGGGTTGGTCTGCAGGTCCGCCTTCAGGTCTGCGGCGGGGGACAGGCCGGACAGCCACAGGTCGTTGCCTGCGCGGATGCCCTGAGGACCGTCCTGGAACTCCTTCTCCGCGTAGTCTGTCACCACGCAGCCTCTGAAGCCCCACTCGTTTCTCAGGACCTCGGTCAGCAGACCCTCACGGGCGCCGGACCAGACGGTTCCGATGCGGTTAAAGGCGGACATGACGCCGGTGGCGCCGCCTTCTTTAACGGCGATTTCAAAGGCAGGCAGGTAGATTTCACGGATGGACTGTTCGTTGGCATACAGGAAGGAGGACTTCCGGTTGGTCTCCTGACCGTTGACGGCAAAGTGCTTGATGAACACCATCAGGCCACCGTCCGTGCAGCCCTTGACCTCGCTGGCGCCGATCTTGCCGGAGAGCAGGGGATCTTCGGAGAAGTACTCGTAGTTACGGCCGCCCATGGGGGAGCGATGGATGTTGAAGGCCGGGGCGTACCAGCCGGCGACGCCGGTGTGGTTGCCCTCAGAGGCCACCATGCTGCCCATCTCATAGGCCACTTCGGTGTTCCAGGTGGAGGCCAGCACCACCTCAGAGGGGTAGACAACGCCCACATAGCCGCTGGCGGAGAAGGTGGACTTGATGGCCTGGGGGCCGTCATTGTTCACCGTGGCGGGGATGCCCAGGCGGGCGATACTGGTGGTGCCGTAGCCACCCTCGGAGACCAGCTTCACCATCTCGGAGGAGGTGAACTGATCCAGGAAGTCGTCCCACAGGGGATCGTCATAGTCCAGGCCGTACATGTTGGCCAGTACCAGGCCGTTCTCCGCCTCCGTGGTCACGGTCTCGGTAATGGTCTCGCTGACGCCGGTGGTGAAGGTGGTGTCCTCATAAGCGGCGATCTCCTCATCGTTGGCGATCAGCTCCTCATCCGTGGGAACATGAATGGCGTCGTTGAAGTTGGCGAAGCCGTCTGCCCGGGACAGATAGGTGATGGTGCCCTCGGCGTCGGAGAACTGGTTGGAGATCTCGTAGCCGGTGGTGGAGTCGGTGTCGTACACCGTGTACTCGGCGGTGTAGGTGTAGGTCAGCTCATTGCCGGAGGCGTCGGTCTTGATGGTATGGCTGTCGGTGCGCAGGGAGATGATGTAATCGCCCTCGTCCAGAATGTAAGCCTCGTTCTCCTGGTAATCATAGGAGGCCATATCCTCCACGTTCAGGGTCAGGGTCAGGGTCTCGGACGCGCCGGGCTCCAGCTCAGAGGTCTTCCCAAAGGCGCCCAGCACGACGGCGGATTTTTCTAGGCCGCCATTATAATAGGGGGCGGAATAGTACAGCTCCACCACGTCCTTACCGGCGACGCTGCCGGTGTTGGTGACTTCCACCTCGACGGTGATCACGCCGTCCGCCTCACTGCAGCTGACCATATCCCAGTCGAAGGTGGTATAGCTCAGGCCGTAGCCGAAGGGATACTGGACGATGGATTCATAGTCGCTGAAATCGAAGGTGACGGTGGTGGCCTCGACGTAGTCGTCCTCGTAGTCATAGGTCACGGTGATGCCCTCGGCATAAGCGGTCTCATACCAGCGATAGCCCACATAGATGCCCTCGCTGAGGTTCTGCACGCCCATGTCGATGTTGGAATACTTCCAGGTCTGGGGGTTGTCGCCGCTGTTGTCCTTGGGGCCAAACCAGACGAAGGAGGGGGCAGACATCAGGTCATAGGCCCAGGTGTCCGCGGTTCTGCCGGAGGGGTTCAGCTCGCCGCTCAGGGCCTGGCCAAAGGCCAGGTTGCCGGTCTGACCGGGGCAGGCCAGCCAGATCACCGCGTCCACGGTGTCCGCGTCCAGCTCGCCCAGCTCCATGGCATTGGAGGCGATGAGCAGGACGATGACGGTTTCAAAGTTCTCCTCCAGCATGTTCAGAAGATTCTTCTCATTCTGGCTCAGCTGCAGGTCGTTAATGGTCATATCCACTTCCTCAGAGCCGGCGCGGCCGACCACCATGACGGCAATGTCGGAGAATTCCACAGCGGCATCCAGCAGGGTCTGCCCGGAGGAGTTGGTCACGGAATTGTAGTAGGAAACTTCAAAGTTGCTGTCGCCGGTGGTGCCCGTCATATAGGTGCTGGAGCTCTCCGCATCTGCGGATGCGCCGGAGAGGGCAATCTCGCCGGTCTGGCTGTAGGTGGTGTAGAGGTCGATCAGATCCTCGTTCAGCTCAAAGCCGGCCTCCCCCCGCAGGCCGTCAGGCAGGCTCACCGTTGCGGCGCTGCTGGCAGCGCCGGAGCCGGAGCCGCCGAAGGTCTCGACGGTGGCGGTGCCGAACACATTCAGCTTGTTCTGGCCGCCGTCCACGCTCAGGGGCAGGGTGTCGTTGTCATTTTTCAGCAGGATCAGGCCCTCCTGGGCCACGCTCAGGGCGGTGGCTTCGGCCGCGTCCTGATCCCAGTCGTCCTCACGGACGATGGCCTCGGCGGTGGTAGAGCTGTCGTCATCCACCACGCTGGACACGTTCCAGCCCATGTACACGTCCACCACATTCTTGAAGGTGGGCAGAACGGTGTTGGCGGCCACCATGATCGCGGCCATCAATACGGAGAATACGCCAAGTAAGATCTTCGGCACCAGGCCCTTCTTGCGGGGCTTAGCGGTCTTTTCTTTTTTGGCTTCTTTTTTCTGTTTCATCGTAAACCTCCTTGTGTCATTCTTAGATTATGGACAGCGTGCGGCGCAGGCTGAAACCGTCTGCGCCGCACTGTTCAGGGAGTGTCAGGACAGGGATGCGTCTGCAGTGATCTCAACGTAGTCAATGTTGGGGGCGCCGTTGGTCACTTCCACGGTCTCGGTGACGGTGACGATCTCGCCGGTGTCATAGGTATCGTAGGTGTTCTCCTCCTCGTAGGACATGACGGTCAGCTCGATGGTGTTGGTGCCCTTCACGATGCTCACGTCCTCGAACACCACATCCTGGAAGGCGGTCTCGGTGACGTCGTCAAAGCTGCCGGTCAGCACGATGCCGGACAGGTCCAGCAGAGTGCCGTTGACGCTGATGTAGATGGCCTGATCCAGATTCTCCTTGTCGGCGGTCTCCAGAGAGTTCCAGTTGTACTCATCGCTGGCCATGCTGAAGGTGATGGTGCCGGTGGTCTCCTTGTTGGACTCGAAGGTGAAGACGACCGTGTTGCCGCCCACTTCGCCCCACTGACGGAGGTACTGGCCGTTGCTGCAGGAGTCGTCGGAGAGGACCAGGTCAGCGACCCAGGACTCCACCTGATCGCGGGTGATGCCGCTGTAGTTCACCAGGCCCTCGCCGCTGGCCTCGGCGCCGAAGATGCTCTTGGCATACTCATCGCCTTCGTCGGTCAGCAGATAACGCTCGTACTCATAGGGGTCCTCCTGGGCTTGGCAGTTGGTCAGGTCAGCGTCCTCACCCTCCAGACGCAGGGTGGTGCTGCCGCTGCTGCCGCAGCCGGTCAGGCAGGACATGAGCAGGGCTGCCGCAGTGGGAACGGCCAGGAACTTCTTGATGTTTTTCATTTTGCATTTCCTCCATTTTTTTATTTTTTCACGCATCGCAGTGCGTAAAAGACAGTGGAATCAGATGACGCCCAAGTTCTCCAGGAACTGCTGGATTTCCGGGAAGTACTCTGCGATCTCGTCGGCGGTGAAGCCGTGGCCCGCATCGGGGATGGTCACCAGGGTGGCGTCGGCAAACTGCTCCGCAGCCTGCTCGGAATATTCATAGGGGACGGACTCATCGGCGGTGCCGTGGAGAATCAGGACGGGGCCGGTGTAGGTGGTGGCCTCCGCAATCATATCCATGTCCCAGACGTCCTCATAGTAGACTTTGCCCAGGGACAGGCCGCGCACCGAGATGGTGTCAGGGACCTCGTCCAGGCTGCTGTACTCGGCTCTGGCGTTGTCGGCAATGCAGAGGGCGGGATAGAGCAGAATCTCGCCGACGATTTTGTCGCTGACGCTGTTCGCGGTGATGGCGGTAACGGCGCCGCCCTGGCTCTCGCCCAGGAGGACCAGCTTGCTGGTGTCCACAAAGCTCTGGGTCAGCACGTCGTCAATGACCTTCAGCAGGTCGCTCTGCTCGGTCAGCACGGACATTTCGGACAAATCGCCGCGGCTCTTGCTGGTGGCGGAGCCGCCGGGGAAGTCATAGGCGTAGCAGACGATGCCCAGCTCCATGAAGTAGCTGATGTAGTCGTCAAAGCTGGTGTGGGTCACGCCGATGCCGTGGCTCAGAATGATGGTAGGATAGGTGCTGCTCTCATCAAAATCGTCCGGCTTGTAGAACACGCCGAAGATTTTGGTGCCGGTGTCCTCATCCTTGACCCAATGAGTGGTGGCCGTGTAGCCGTCCAGCTCCTCCACATAGCCCTCGTCGGTCTCCTTGGTGGGTGTGCTCTCCGCCTCGGCCTGGCTGGATGTATCAGACGAGCTGGCGGAAGAGCTGGCAGATGAGTCGGAAGTTGCGTTGGAAGATGAACTGCTCCCTCCAGAGCATGCTGCCAGAGAAAACAGCATTGCCAGGCAGAGAATCGCAGACATCAGGCGGATCAGTCCTTTTTTCATTGCATTTGCTCCTTCTTCATGTCTTCATGTTGATGTTCTCCAAAAACAGCTGTTCCAAGGACAGTTTGTATTGTAGCAGGTTCCGATTGTTTTGGCGCATTTTTGGCGTAACGGGCAAAAATGGAGGCATATCGTGCCAAGTACCTGACATAAGTGGTCAATTTTCGGGCATAAGCGGTCAGACTTCGTATGGTATGCCTCATAACAGGCTCCCCAGGGCAAAAAAACTGTGCACTCTGCATAAGCAGAATGCACAGTAATGCACAGTTCTGATTTGAGTTTTTGAAAGCCGCTAAGCGCTCTTCTCCAGCGGAATCGCAATATCCAGGTTGAACAAATCGTCCTCCACAGAGACGGACAGCATCCCGTTGTACTTCTGGGCCAGCATCCGCACGCTTGCCACGCCAAAGCCGTGCTCCTCCCTGTTTTGCTTGGAGGTGACGGGCAGGCCGTCCCGCAGCTCCACAGGGGTGACGTAGTGGTTTTCCACATGGATCAGGGCGAACCGGTTTTTCCCGCAGACGGTCATGCTGATGACCCGCTCGTCCGGGTCGCACTGTTCCGAGGCCTCGATGGCGTTTTGCAGGACGTTCTCAAAAATCGCGTAAACGTCGATGGCGCGCATACCGGAGAGGACGCTGCCGTCTGACATACACTCAAAGAGGATGCCGTATTTGGAGAACAGGCGGCTTTTTTCCCACAGCACCAGGTCCAGAGGCTCGCAGCCGGTATGGAACTGGGCCTCCACGGAGGTCAGGGCCTCCTGAATGTCCTCCTTCATCTCCGCGTCCAGGGGGCCCTGATCCGGATGGGAGATCAGGTAGTGCTTCAGGTCGTGGCACTTGTTGTTGATCTGCTCCATGGTGACCTGGGCGTCCCGGAACTTATCCTCCCGCTCCTGGAGCATCAGCGTCAGGTGCTGGTTGTCCTTCAGGATGCTGCGGTTTTCCACCGCGTCCAGCTGGGTCTCGATGATGAGGATGCAGAGGAACAGGGACTGATAATTCACGATTTGCCGGACGCCCATCGCCGTGGTTTCCAGGTCAAACTTGTACATCCGGGAGGGGAGGATGATGCAGACAAACAACGCGGAGATCAGGCCGACGACCCCGGTTTGCACAGATGGCTCCGCAGTGGCCTTTTTGGTGCGCCGTATCCAGAGGTAATAGCCTGCGACAAAGACGATGAACATCGGCACCAGCTCTCGAACGATCCTGTCGCTGGTGACATATTCCGCCACCAGCGTGCGGAGATTGCTGCCCATATTCTGCAAAGCGCACCCGCAGGCAGCGCAGAACAGCAGCCTCCCTGGGCTGACCTCCCAACCGCCATAGACGACGGCGGCGGCAAGGGCAACCGACAGGATGCTGGCGAAGCGGAGGTAGGACAGCAGGCTCCCCTCCGGCACCATGCGCGTCAGATACACCACCAGCGCGATACACGCCAGCGCGAGCCCGGCGACGACGCCCAGCCGCAGGCCAAACCGCTTCCTTCTGGGGCGATAAAGGGCAAACAGACAGCCGGCTGCAATACAAAGGATATAATCGTAGATCAACTCCGGGTAATCTAACATGACGCGCTACCCCCCTTCCCCAGATACGTGACCAGGGCCGATTCAAAGGACGCTTTGCAGCGCCTGCTGATGGTTAGCCAGACGCCGTCCTCCGAACCGTCCTGAAGTTTGGCCTGTCCGTTGGCAATGGATGTGACCCGGTTCAGATTCACCAGATAACTGTTGCTGCATCGGGCAAAGCCGTAGCCGGAGAGCTGTTCCTCCATCTCTTTCAGGGTGCCACGGATGGTCAGCTCGCCCAGGTCGGTGTACAGAATCAGGTTGTGCTGCCGGACTTCGATATAGCTGATTTGATCCAGTTCAATCATCTGCACGCCGTCTCTGGTCTGAATGGGGATTTTGGGGCGCACCTGTTTCACCGCCAGCTTTTGCAGCGCCTTGCGCAGCTTCAGGGAAAAGTTGAAGTAGCCCACGGGCTTGACCATAAAGTCCAGCGCGTCCACTTCATAGCCCTGAATGGCGTACTGCGCCAAACTGGTGATGAAAATCAAAAAGGTATCATCCCCGTCGGCCCGCATTTTTCGGGCGACCTCCATGCCGTTCATATAGGGCATGGAGATGTCCATAAAAATCAGGTCGAACTGCTTCTCATCCTCCCGGCAAATAAAGTCCATGCCGTTGTCATAACAGGTCACATCAAACTGCGCCTGATTTTCCTCCGCGTACTTTTTCAGGTACGACTGGAGGCTTTTTTTGCACTGTGCGTTGTCTTCCAAAACCGCAATACGAACCATTTCACCTTCCCCCCTAATTCCATCGCAATTGTAACATGGAAACCGGTTATTTGCAATTCATTTTTTGTTATTTCTGCTTATTTTAAGCGTGACTTCGTTTTGACTTCGCGCGTCGGAGCATGTCCAGCCATGAGAAGGATTGCGCCCTCCGGCCCCTTTCCATCACAAATTGCTTGTTTCCCCATGCCCGGACTGCTATAATAAAGGGGCGGACAGTTCAGACAAAGCAGCTGAGGTGAATAGAAAATGGGATTTGAACAAAAAGACCCGGCCAAAAATGAATTTATGCTGACCGGCCCCTTTCGGAGGAAGGGCTATGACTGGTGGTGGCACTCTTTCACCGCCGTCAATGAGAAGACCGGAGCGGAAACGCCCTTCTTCATTGAGTTCTTTGCCTGCAACCCGGCGCTGGCGCAGGAGGAACCGACCTTCGGACAGCTCCCGGAGAACAGGAAAAACGGTGTGCGCCCCTCCTACCTGATGGTGAAGGCCGGCTGCTGGGGCGACGATCACTGCCAGCTTCACCGCTTCTTCCCGTGGAAAGATGTGAGGATTCACGGAAAAGCGCCGTACTCTGTCGCGGCCGGGGATTGCTTTGCCTCGGATGCGCATCTGACAGGCAGCATCTCCATCAGCGCAGCGGAGTCCGCCGCCCATCCTGAATGGATGTGTGACAGCGGGGAGCTGTCCTGGGACTTGAACATCGAAAAGCAGATCGCGTTCAATGTAGGGTACGGCACCGGCAAGCTGCTGCGTTTTCTGAAGGCGTTCGAGATGTATTGGCACGCCGAAGGAATGAAAAGCGCCTACAGCGGCACTATTACGCTGAACGGATCCGCCTATCGTGTTCTACCGGAAAAAAGCTACGGTTATGCAGACAAGAACTGGGGCAGGAACTTCACCTCCCCGTGGGTTTGGCTTTCCTCCAACCATCTGGTGAGCAACCTGACTGGGAAAGAACTGCGCAACAGCGTTTTTGACATCGGCGGCGGCAGGCCGAAAATCTATTTCGTCCCGCTGAACCGCATCCTGCTGGGTGCATTCTATTATGAGGGCGCATCCTACGAGTTCAACTTCTCGAAATTCTGGACGGGCTGCAAGACGGACTTCTCCTGTCAGGAGACAGAGGACGAAATACAGTGGCACGTCTGTCAGGAAAACCGGCAGGTCATCATGGAAACTGATGTACACTGTAAAAAATCCGATATGCTTCTTGTGAACTACGAGGCTCCGGACGGGACAAAACGGCATAACCGCCTCTGGAACGGCGGAAACGGCGTGGGGCGTATCAGACTTTACCGGAAAGGCAAAGACGGTAGGACATTGATCGACGACATCGCCGCTTACAATATCGGCTGCGAGTACGGGGAATATCAAAACGGTGAATGTCGTGAAGGTTAAAATCGACATGAGCCATTTTAACGTTCAAAGGCCAGGCACCCAAAACGGGAAGCCTGGCCTTATTTTTTATCCGGAACGCCATATGACGGCTGTGGTCTTATGAACTATCGTAATCTGACGCATGAAAAAGCCCGCCTTTGGATAGAATCATAACAAATTCTATTTGGAGGGAAAGACATCCATGCTCGTCCTTTTCTTAATTCTGCCGCTGTTACTGTCACAAACATTTATCATTTACTGTTGCGTCGCACTCGGCACATACCACGCCGAAATGGACGGACCTGAAGCGGGCGCTTATGAAGACTCCGCTCAGGATGACTATGTGAACGACTGGAACCGGCGACACATGCGCACATAATGGAACCTTCTCATTCATTTTACGCACCCATAACGCTGTGTTTCTCACACCTCATGTATGCCCGGAATGGTTCTCCTCAAACATCTGCCACGCCTTCTCGACTTCCTCCGCACTGATATGCTGATTCCGCTTCACATAGCTGTAATCCTTTTTCCGCCGTTTTTCTACGAAATCATCAAAGCTCCCTAGTGATTACCTCCGAACCTGCCGGAAAATCAAATGCCTGCAGCCCAGTCTCAAGGGCGAGATGTCCGTTTGTGCAGTTGGAATTTTGGGAATTAGTCAGTATAGAAATACAATATATAGACATATAATCTATTTTTGGCGCAATATGTAGTTGCTTTCCTGCCTTATGTGTATAAAATTGCCTCTCATTCGTATTTTTTTAATTTTGGTACTAAGAGGCTGCTGTGTTTAAAAAATGACGATACCAAAAAAGTTACATTTTCCACTCAGCAAAAAAAATCACGGAACAAAGAAAGTTACATTTTCAAAGCACGAAAAATACCAGAATCCCATAAAAGTTACATTTTTTAAGCTGACAAATGTAACTTTTATGGGATTCGGCCTCTTCCATATCTGGAAATGTAACTTTTATGGGAATGTAACTTTCTCCTGGATTCTTAAAAAATGTGCAAAACTTGTGGTGCACCGCTCTACAAAAAAAAATAGGCCCTCCGAAGAGGGCCTTAAGGCTGTGAATCATTCAATATTCTTTTTTTCAAATACTGATCCAATGGATTCGGTTTGCACATCTCCGTCAGTCTTATCGGAGTCCCACACCTTGACCGCTCCGCTTTCAGCCTGTGTTGTTTTTCTGCTTCAACAATCAACACTCTGAGCTTCTCCGCGTCATCCATCACGGCGCCTCGCTCTCTGCGGGGGATTCTGTCTCCGGCGCCGACTCCACAACCCGCTCCGCCGTATTCAAATCGAACTCCACAAGGGCATAGAATTCAGGTTCTCAGTCTCAAAATACACCGCCACAGGAGGCTTCATGTTGGCGAGCTTCCGCTGGGTCAGGAGGCTGTCTACCGTATTCCTGGCGAAACGGGAGATACTCTTAGTTATGATCAGGTCGATTTTTCCCGCTTCACAGTCCGCGATCAGCCTGTTGAATTCGATCCTGTGCTGTAAGGAGGTCCCGGAGATACCTTCATCGGCATATATCCCGACAAGTTCCCAGCCCTCATGCTCCTCAACCATATCTTTATAGGCGTTAATCTGAAATTCAAAAGAGGACGTCTGGTTCTCATCGTCCGTGGACACACGCACATAAATCGCGACACGGAGGACATCCCGCCGGATGTTCGGAACCTCATCCACGAAATCCGCGTCAGGAGGAAGCGTTTCCAGCAGATCGGGATCAACGCCTCTGTATTTCTCGCGTATTTTATTTTTCCGCTCTTCCTTGCTGAGCCGGCGTTCTTCCTTCTGACTCACGTTTCTTCCTCCTTCGGTTTCAGGCTCCAATACCATGACTTCATCTTACGGTAACAGCGGACTCCGATTTCTTTTTTGGTGTCTTCAGCGGTTCTGTGGCCAATGCCTTGTTCACTTAGCCGTTCGTATATCTCTTTTGATGACATATCCCCGTCAGCCAGCAGCTGTCTGATCAGATGCGCCGCTCTTTCCATTTTAGTAGTGAATACCGGCGGCTCAATTTTCGCAGGCAGATTCTCCTGCCCGGCGGCAAGGTCGCAGCCTAACCATTTGAATCCTGTCTCCGGCCTTATTTCAAACCGGAAGCAGCCTCCTGTCGGTCCGAGGCTGTTTTTGATCTGGTGGACAACACGGATACTCTGGTCTTCCTCATCACGTTCCACCTGCAGGACGCTCCTCGCGGATGCGACCACATCGATGCTCCCAAAGCTGCGGTACAGATCCTTCTGGCCTTCTTTTTTATTCAGATGCCCGACCAGCACAATCGCGCACTCATATACACCCGCCCACATGCTCAGCCTGCTCATCAGCTTTCTTGCCTTTCCTGCCACCTGCAGGTCTGCACCGCCGCCGATATATGCCTGGATCGGGTCGATCACAACAAACCTCGGCCGATATTCCATGATAGCCTGACGCAGGCGCTCATCATCAAGTGTCAACGCCCCGCCCGTTTCTTCATTAATAAAGCCAACGTTGCGGCAGTCAGCACCGCACTTTTCAAGTCTCGGTTTTATCGTGTCCTCCAAGCCGTCTTCGGAACACTGGTAAAGCACACGCCTTGGCGCTCCCAGGGCCTTTCCATCTGGTGTTGTTCCGCCTGTGGAAATCTCAGAAATCAGGTTCAGCATCATGGTTGACTTCCCGTCACCGGGGTCACCCTGCAGAATTGTAATCTTACCAATTGCAATGAACGGATACCACAGCCACCGCACCGTTTTAGACTGCACTTCGCTATACGATGTGACGAGGTTTGAACCGTTGTTCTCCTGCATTTGCCGCTCCCTCCTTACATACTGAACACACCTGCCGATGGTACGAGCTATTCTAAAAAATATTATACAGAAGCAACGACGATTTCGCAGTAAACAAGCTGTTCACAATATTCTGGATTTTGTAAACAGCTTGTTTACAAAATGGGCTAAGACCACGTTACAGTAGGAGGTGTGAACGTGGTGTTGTCTTAGGGATAGTTCTGCAGATAATTTTGTTGCTATGTGCAAAATTCAGAGCTAATAATGTCATGTCTTATGTGGGCCATTAGAAGGGAGACCATATGGCCATAAAGGAAAATGCGCTTGGACAGCGCGTAAGTGATGTTAGAAATAAGGAAGGCTTGTCGCAGGAAGAATTTGCTGAAAAACTTTATCTTTCCCGCGAATATGTCGCTATGATAGAGACCGGCAAGCGTTCTCCGAGTCTGTCTACCGTGATAGACATCGCAAACACATTTCATGTTTCGACTGACAGCATTTTAGCTGACAGCCTGGAGCATCCGCTTTCAATCGAAGAAAGTGAAATCTGCCATCTGCTCATGGGGTGCACCCCAAAGGAAACCGCTATCATCATTCACATGGTGAAAGAACTGGTACACATCCTGAATGAGCTGGCTATCTAAAAAATACGTAACTAAGTAAACCGCCCACATAAGCCACAGCTGCACTCTGGAATTTTTCTGAGTGCTGTCTGTGGTTATGTGGGCACAAAAAATAGTCCTCCGAAGAGGGCTGTGGGGGTTAGGCTAGGAGCCGTTCTTTGAGCAGCTGCTCCTGCTCCCTAGTCTCAGGAATGCTCCAGCCTTCCAAAAGCCCAGGCTGCTGCGTGTCCGGCATCTTCAAATGTCGCGTCCGCAAGTTCAACCAGGCGAATCCTACACTCGATCCTGCCGAAGTCCTCGTGCGGTTCCTCCGCAAATTCGTAGATTGCCGCAAGGGTTTCGCCTTTGTAGTTCATTGCCGCAAATATCACATGGTTTCCAAAGCGGAGAATTGCGTTGTAGCAGTTCATTCCGTAGCCGCTTAAATATTCCATCGTCGTGGCGGCTTCAAAGCGGTAATCCTTCAAAATCGTGTATTCCGTGCTGTCGGCGATTATTGTCATGTCCTTCCGCTTGATTGCCTTGCCTGTGTTCGTGAAGGGTGTTTCCTTCCTGGTTGTTCTGGTTGTTTTCTTCGTCATGGCTATGACCATTCCTTTCCGCTGCGCTCCAAGGCACCAAAGGGAATGAA
>JAJQCJ010000145.1 GCA_021202775.1 Clostridiales bacterium
CTGGCGTTGTCCATCCGCCCCTTAGGCGCCTTGGCGGGGGCGATGGCGTAGGGGGTCAGCTCCATGTCCCCGGAATAGTGGGACAGGCTCAGCTTTCCCTCCACCGTCACCCAGGGCGTCTTTTTCAGCGCCTCCATCAGCGGCTCCGCCTGCTTCTGCTCCAAAAACTTGGAGACCGTGACGGAGTTCGTCTCGTCCGTCATGTCAAAGCTGACGATCCAGGCGTTGCGATTTTTCAGCTGGCGGCTGTTGTCCTGAAAGATGCGGCCGGAGACGCAGACCGTCCCCAGGTCAAGGCTCAAATCGCTCATGGGAATCACGTTGCCCCGGATGCCCTTCCCGTAGAGCAGGTTTCCGGACGGTGCAGCGGAATCCGCCCGTCTGGCCTTCTTCCCCGCACGAGTGACAGCCGGATGGGCCGCCAGCGCCTTGCGCAGCTTTTCCTCCCGGGTGGGCGCCGCAGGGCGTTCCGGGGCCTTGTTTTGCTGTAAAGCGGTATTGCTTTCCATATTTTCCGTCTCCGGAAAGACGTCCCCCTCTGGCAGCTCTACCGGCGCGAAGCTGTCCTCCGGCGGGGGCGGCGCGTCCTCCTCAGGAGGCGCTTCCGGGAGGGGAATATCGTCGTCCCCGGCCGGTTCCGGCAGCACTTCCTCCTGAGGGGCGGGCTGCAGCAGCACGTCGGACAGATCGTAGGCGCTGAGGATAGCACGCTCTAAAGCCCGCTGAACATCCGTGGTCTGCGGTGACCGAAAGGCCACCGCAAGCTCCACAGATCGGCGGGCCTGGTGGATGGTTGCGGATAAAATTGTACACTCCCTGGCTGCCGTCAACAGCCGTCCCCGCACTGACAGGCGGGGGAACAGCTTCAGCAGCGGGATACCTTTTTTCTCTGGCATAGCATTACCTCATACCATTATCTGGGAAACATACTCCTTTGACCGGGTATCGGCAGCATCAAAGGGTATCGATCAGCCGGAACAGCTCGTCAACCAGCTGCTCCTCCGGCACTTTTTTGACGATTTCGCCGTGCTGGAACAGGAAGCCGAAGCCGTTGCCCCCGGCGATGCCCACGTCCGCGGCGCTGGCCTCTCCGGGGCCGTTGACCACGCAGCCCATGACGGCCACCGTGATGGGCTTTTCCACCGTTTGCAGCCGGGCCTCCACCTCCTGGGCCAGGGGAATCAGGTCGATTCGCGTCCTGCCGCAGGTGGGGCAGGAGATCAGGTTGGGCCCGTCCTGCCGGATGCCCGCCGCCTGCAAAATCTGCTTGGCGACGATGACCTCCTCCACCGGGTCGGCAGTCAGGGTGACCCGGAAGGTGTCGCCGATGCCTTGGGCCAGCAGGCCGCCGATGCCAATGGCGGACTTGATGGTGCCCATCTGGCGGGTGCCGGCCTCCGTGACCCCCAGGTGCAGGGGATAGTCGCTCTGCTCGTGCATCATCTTGTAGGCGGCCACGGCGATTTGAACATTGGAGGACTTCAAGCTGATGCAGATATCGTCAAAATCGAACTGATTCAGGAGTCGAATGTGTCCAAAGGCGGACTCCACCAGGGCCTCCGGGCAGACCCGCCCATACTTTGCCAACAGCTCCTTTTCCAGGCTGCCGCCGTTGACGCCGATGCGGATGGGGATGTTCCGCTGGCGGCAGGCGTCCGCCACCGCCTTCACCCGGTCCTCCCCGCCGATGTTGCCGGGGTTGATGCGCACCTTATCCGCCCCCCGCTCAATGCAGGCCAGGGCCAGCTTATAGTCAAAGTGAATATCTACCACCAGGGGGATGTGGATGCGTTCCTTGATTTTATCAACTGCAAGGGCAGATGCCTTGTCTGGCACCGCCACCCGAACGATCTCGCATCCGGCGGCCTCCAGCCGCAAAATCTGCTGGACGGTGGCCTCCACATCGTCTGTGTGGGTGGAGCACATGGACTGAATTGCCACCGGCGCTCCGCCGCCCACCGGGACGCTGCCCACCATAATCTGTTTTGTCATTGCAATCTCTCTCCTTTGTTCTGGCTACTGCACAACAATCCGCCAGACATCCTGTACCGCCACCACCAGCATCAGCGCCAGCAGCAACACCATGCCCACCGCGTGCACAATGCCCTCATACTTTCCGGGAATCTGCCGATGAATCACCAGCGTCAGTACGCCGTTGACCAGCAGGAAGAACACCCGCCCGCCGTCCAGCGCCGGGATGGGCAGCAGATTCATCACCGCCAGGTTGATGGCGATAAATCCGGCGAAATAGAGCAGGTTCAGCAGGGCGTCAACCGTGCTTGCCGACGCCTCCCCCACCTGGGCCATGCTGTCCACAATGCCGATGGGACCGCTGAGGTCGCTGAATCCGGCCTGGCCGCTGATCAGCATTTCCAGGCTCCACCAGACCTGCCGCACACAGTCCACCGTGGAGGCGACGCCCAGGCGAATCCGGTCCAGCGCCGTCGCCTCTGAGGTGGTGAAATACAGCCCGTATCTCGTCACCGTCTGGCCGTCCACCGTATACTCCCGGAGGGTCAGTGGCAGGGCGTCAAAGTGGATTTTTTCGCCGTCCCGGAGCACCGTCATCTCCACCGTGTCCCCGCTGTTCAGGCCCAGCAGGATGGAAACGTCGCTGTACACCAGAATCCGGCTGCCGTTGATGGAATAGATGACGTCCCCCTCCTGGAGGTACTCCTCGCTGTCGCAGGGGTTGCCCTCCATGAAGCCGGAAATCTGCGGCGTCACATAGGCCTGCACCGTGGAGTACACACACAGCAGGATGATCAGCCCCAACAGGAAGTTAAAGGCGGAACCGGCAATCAAAATGAGGAACCGCTTCCAGCCCGCCGCGTTGCCAAAGGCCCTGGGGTCGTCGCTGGCCTCGTCCTCCCCTTCCATGGCGCAGAACCCGCCGATGGGCAGCAGCCGCAGGGAGTACTCCGTCTCCTTCCCCTTTCTGTGGAGGAGCAGCGGCCCCATGCCGATGGAGAACTCATTGACGCGGACGCCGCAGAGCTTCGCCACACTGAAATGGCCGAATTCGTGGACCGCAATCAACAGCCCGAACATCAAAATTGCCAGAATAATATAGAGCATACAGTCTCCTGTCCTGTGGATTTCCCGGCCGCGTCTCCGGCAGGTAAAATCGCTTTACATCCAATAACGAGCCGTTCTGCCGCCGTCCCTCAGCGGGTGCGGCAATAAACCGCCTCCCGTGCGGCGCGGTCCGCCTCCAAAATCTGTTCCAGCGTGTCGGCGGGGCCCTCCGGCACCGTCTCCAGGGCGTACTGCACCAGTTCGCCGATCTCCGGGAATCTGATTTTGTCCTCCAGAAACAGGCCCACCGCCGCCTCGTTGGCGCCGTTTAACACGACGCAGGGCGTCCCCGGCTTTCGGGCGCATTGCAGGGCCAGCTTCAAACAGGTAAACGTGTCATAGTCCGGCCTGTGGAACTCCAGCGGCGGGCAGGAAAACAGATCCAGCGGCTCCGCCACCGCCGGGCAGCGGGCCGGATAGGTCAGGGCGTACTCGATGGGGAGGCGCATATCCGGCACCCCCAGCTGCGCCAGAATGGCATTGTCCTGGAACTCCACCAGGGAGTGAACGATGCTCTGCCGGTGAATCGCAATGTCCACCTGGTCGGGGGTGACGCCGTAAAGCCGCATGGCCTCGATGAATTCCAGCCCCTTGTTCATCAGGGTGGCGCAGTCCACCGTGATTTTTGCCCCCATCTTCCAAGTGGGATGCTTCAGGGCGTCTGCCCTGGTGTAGTGGGCCAGCTCCTCCCGGCTTTTGCCGAAGAAGGGCCCGCCGGAGCAGGTGAGGATCAGCCGTTTGATTTCACCGTGGTCATGGCTGCACTGGAGGCACTGGAAGAGGGCGGAATGTTCGCTGTCCACAGGAATGATCTCCCCGCCATACTCCTTTGCCGTTTTCATCACCAGCTCGCCGCCGCAGACCAGGGTCTCCTTATTGGCCAGGGCGATGCGCTTCTTCTCCCGGAGGGCCGCCAGGGTGGGCCGGAGGCCGATGTTGCCCACCACCGCCGTGATGACGCAGTCCGCCTCCGGCAGGGTGGCCGCCTCCACCAGTCCTTCTATGCCGGAGGCCACCCGGGTATTCGTATCCGCAATGCGCACCCGCAGGTCCGCGGCAGCCTCCTCGTCCATACACACCGCCAGACCGGGGCGGAACTGACGCACCTGCTCCTCCAGCCGCGCAACGCTTCTGTTTGCCGTAAGGGCGGCCACAGACATTCCACAGGCGGCAATCACATCCAGCGACTGCCGCCCGATGGAACCTGTCGCGCCCAGCAGGGAAATCTTCCTCATACTGTCACACTTCCACACATTTAAAATTGGAAAAAGGTCAGGTAATGTACCATGATGAAGGTAAAGGGGGCGCAGAAAATCACGCTGTCAAAGCGGTCCAGCACGCCGCCGTGCCCCGGCAGCAGCTTGCCATAATCCTTGATGCCATATTCCCGCTTGATATAGGAGAAAAACAGGTCGCCCACTTGGGCCAGGAGGCTGGCCAGCAGGCCGTACAGCAGCAGGACGAAATAATCCGCCTTTGCGCCGGAAATCAGCTCCACCACCAGGCCGTAGACAAAGCACCCCAGCACCGCACCCACAAATCCGCCAATGCTGCCCTCAATGGTTTTCTTCGGGGAGAGCTTCGGCGCCAGCTTGTGCTTGCCGAACAGCATCCCGGCGAACAGGGCGAAGGCGTCGCTGATAAAGGCGGAGACGAAGGGCAGCAGCACCAGGTACCTGGAGTGATCCTCATCCGCGATCAGCACCAGCGTGGCCAGCATCATGGGCACCACCAGTCCGGCGAAGAAAGTCATACAGATTTGCTCAAAGGTGACCTCTTCCGCGCTGGTCACAGCGTCCAGCCCCACCAGCGTCAGATACAGGAACGCCGCCACCACAAACGCCACCACGCTGCCGTCAAAGTAGAGCCAGAACGGCACAAACATGCCCAGCATGGCCGCATAAACCACCAGCCGCTTCTGTTTCAGTGCGCCGGTGGCCCAAAGCAGCTCATACACGATCAGCACATTCATCACGCACAGCACAATCGGCAGACAGACCGGCGGGCAGAACAGCAGGACGATCAGAATCAGCGGTATGCCAACCACAGCAACTAACACACGGCTCAGCATGGGTCAAACACCTCCAAATCGGCGGGAGCGCTTCTGGAAGGCGGCAATCGCTTTGTCCAGTTCAGCGGCAGAGAAATCGGGCCAGAGTACATCGGTAAAATAATACTCGGAATAGGCTGACTGCCAGAGCAGGAAGTTGGAGGTGCGCAGCTCTCCGCTGGGCCGGATAATCAGATCCGGGTCAGGTACCCCTTTTGAAAACAAATAGTCGGAGACCGTCTGCTCCGTCAGCGCCGCCGGGTCGCACAGCCCGGCCTGGCAGTCCGCATACCACGCCTTCATGGCCCGCACCAGCTCATCCCGCCCGCCGTAATTCAGGCAGATGTTGACCTGGCAGCCGTCATAGTGGGTGGAGATCTCCCGGGTGCGTTCGCACAGCGCCCGCAGCTCCGGCGTCAGAGGGGTCAGGTCGCCAAAGAACTGAATCTTGAACCTGTCCCGCTCCATATCCTCAATGGCTTCCAGCAGATACTTTTTCAGCAGCCGCATGATGGAGTTGACTTCCTCCTGGGGCCGTTTCCAGTTCTCTGTGGAAAATGCGTATACCGTCAAATATTGCAGGCCGATGTCCTTCGCATAGGTCGCCACCCTGCGGAAGGTCTCCGCCCCGGCGGCGTGGCCTGCGGTGCGGGGCAGGCCCCGCCGCTTCGCCCACCTGCCGTTGCCGTCCATAATGATGGCGATGTGCTGGGGCAGGTTGGAAAAGTCGGGCTGCGCCTGATCTGTTTCCTTCTGAAAAAGTGCCATGATGGTTCCTTCACTCCAAACGTGATTCTCGGGGAATAAGGAATGAAACGGCAGAACGCCGTTTCATTCGCAAAAGTGCGCAGACCGCTCCGGGGGACACAGATGCCGCCCCCTGCAAGCCGGCTCAGACGCTCATCAATTCCTTTTCCTTGGCCGCCGTCAGCTGGTCGATTTCCTTGCAGCGGGCGTCGGTGATGGTTTGCAGCTCCTTCTCCAGCAGCTTCGCATCATCCTCGGTGATCTCGCTCTTCTTCTTCTGGGCCTTGACCTTGTCCATGGCGTCCCGGCGGATGTTGCGGACGGCGACCTTGCCGGCCTCGCCGTACTTCCGCACCTGCTTGGTCAGGTCCCTGCGGCGCTCCTCTGTGAGCTGGGGGAAGGACAGGCGGATCATGCTGCCGTCGTTCTGGGGGTTAATGCCCAGATCGGAGGTGTTGATGGCCTTTTCAATGGGTTTGAGCAGGCTCCGATCCCAGGGCTTGATCACCAGCTGCCGGGGGTCGGGGGACGAGATGGCGGCCACCTGGTTCAGCGGGGTGGCGGTGCCGTAATAGTCAATCGTGATGCGGTCCAGCACCTGGGCGTTGGCCCGGCCGGCGCGGACGGCGGCGAAGTCGCCCTTGACGGATTCAATGGTCTTGCCCATTTTCACATCATATTCTTTGGTAAATTCCTTCATACTAAACCTCCAAACTTTCTTTTCCTGAATTTTTTCCGAACTTCTGTGCCGTAAGCGTCTTTAGCTGACCACAGTACCGATATTCTCCCCCATGACGGCGCGGACGATATTCTCCGGGTCCTTCAGGGCGAACAGCAGCACCGGAATGCTGTTGTCCATGGAGAGAGAGGTGGCCGTAAAGTCCATCACCCGCAGACGCTGAGCCAGCACATCGTCATAGGAGATGGCGTCATACTTCGTGGCCGTGGGGTCCTCCGCCGGGTCGGCGTTATAGACGCCGTCAATGTTCTTCGCCAGCAGGATGACGTCCGCACCGATCTCCGCCGCCCGGAGCACTGCCGCCGTATCCGTGGAGAAATAGGGGCAGCCGCTGCCGCAGGCAAAGATGACCACCCGGCCATGCTCCAGATGGTTCACCGCCCGGTCATGCACATAGGTCTCCGCGATCTGCTGCATGGCGATGGCCGTCTGCACCCGCACCTCGACGTTTTTCTGCTCCAGCACGTCGGCCACGGCCAGGGCGTTGATGGTGGTGGCCAGCATCCCCATATGGTCCGCCCGAACCCGCTGCATATTCTCGCCGCCGTCCTTTTTGCCGCGCCAGAAGTTGCCGCCGCCAACGACGACGCCTACCTGAACGCCAAGGTCAACGCACTCTTTGATCGCATCGCAGACGCGGCCGATCACTTCAAAATCCAGCCCGGAATGTTTGGGGCCGGCCAGGGCTTCTCCGCTGATTTTCAAAAGCACTCGTTTATACTTGGGTGTTTCCATACTGACAGCTCCTTTTCTCCCTTTCCGCAGACGGGCAGAGAACATATTAATAATTCCATGCCTATTTTACTGCATTTCCCCCTATTTGGGAAGAGGGTTTTTAAATTTTTTACAATTATTTCAAAATTTCATTACTCAGAAAAAGCGTAAATCTTCCCGGCCGAAAAGCCGGAATTTATCCGGATACCGGGGCTGAATCGCAATGTTTCGGTTGTTTTGCATCTGTGGAAACGGAAACCCGCCCCTCGTTTGCTCCGCATCGTGTACAGAGGAATCCCCTCCCACAGCGGGCCGGTCCCCGATGATTTGCAGGAAAAGCGTCGGAATCATGCAGCGATTCGGAACGTGCCCCGGGCGCGGCCTTCTGTGCCTGTTTCCGGCAGGCGGCTGAGGCGTTCCGCGCCGCGGGGGGCGGATGCGGCGCAGGTTTCGGCAGGAAAACGCAGCCGGCCAATCGTTAAACTGCATAATCCGGCGCAGCCGTCCTGAATTGGGTTTGGCTGCGCCGGATTTCTTTGATGTTTTTATGACACCGTATTTCCTTACTTGTCTTTCGGTTTCATTCCCCAGAAAACCACGTTCTCAATCATAACGATAGCTGCAACAACCCCCAGCGCGACCCAGAAACCGGGGTCCAACCCGCAAATTTCCCGCGTTCCGAACAGTGTATACCAAAGATTCATCCAATTCATGGCGCACCTCCTTATAATAATTCACCGTAGTGACGAATATAGGCTTTTTTCAGACTGGTCGCCAGCAGCATATAGAGCAGGATGCAGGGAATCAGATAGGCAAAATAGCTGGCCGGCAGGGCTACGAAGCCCAGTATGGTTCCAATCGGCGTGAACGACAGGACAGTCACAACCGCGATGCCCGTCATGGTCAGCAGCGTCACAGGCGCAGAAGCGTGACTCTGGAGAAAAGGCAGCTTGGGTGTGCGAATCATATGAATCACCAGCGTCTGGCTCCACATGGACTCCACAAACCATCCGGCCTGGAACATGGCCATGTATCGGAACTGCAAATCTGCAAGCTCTGCGCCGCTGAACTGGGCGGCAAGGTCATGATGCAGAACGCCGCCGGATACAAACAGGGGGCAAAACACGAAGTACATGAAAATATAGGTCGTGAAGTCAAAGATGGAGCTGGTTGGCCCAATCCAGATCATGAAGCTCCCCACGCTGGATGCGTCCCACTTCCTCGGAACAGCAATGAATTCTTCATCCACGTTGTCCCAGGGGATGGCTGTGCAGCTCAGGTCGTAAATCAGGTTCAGAAAAATCAGGTGTACGCTCATCATGGGCAGGAACGGCAGCAGCGCCGACGCCGCCAGCACAGAGAACATATTACCGAAGTTGGAGGACGCCGTCATTTTGATATATTTGATCATGTTGGCGTAGGTCTTACGCCCTTCAATAATTCCTTCCTCCAGCACCATCAGGTCTTTTTCCAGCAGGATAATGTCAGCCGATTCCTTCGCCACATCCACCGCTGTATCTACGGAAATCCCAATGTCTGCGGCCTTCATGGCGGCGGCGTCGTTGATGCCGTCCCCCATAAATCCCACCGTATGCCCGTTTTCCCGGAGGACGGACACGATACGGGATTTCTGGTCCGGGGTCAGCTTGGCGAATACATCCGTTGTCTCTGCAGCTTTGGCAAGCTCCTTGTCTGTCATGTGCTCCAGATCGGAACCCAGGAGCATATTGCGGACCTTCAGCCCCACCTGGGCGCAGATGGTGCGGGTGACCTTGTCGTTATCGCCGGTCAGGATTTTTGTGTGGACCCCGTGGGCTGCCAGCGCCTGAATCGCATCGGCAGTCGATTCCTTGGGCGGGTC
The DNA here is from genome assembly GCA_021202775.1 of Clostridiales bacterium. Classification (GTDB taxonomy): domain Bacteria; phylum Bacillota; class Clostridia; order Oscillospirales; family Oscillospiraceae; genus Onthomonas. The sequence continues at coordinate 9,190 of JAJQCJ010000145.1, forward strand.
AAGGAACGCAAGGTATCCAATCAGCACCATATCTGCCTCATCCTTTGCGCTGAAAACATCAACAGCGGATGGATTGGTTTTGTGGGCGATGCACAGGACCCGGAACCCCTTCTCGTTCAGCTCATCTGCCGTTTGCAGGATTCTTTTACGTACATCCTCACACAACGGCTTCACCTCGCCGTCCAGCTCCGCAAAGGAGCAGACGGAGAGCATTTCTTCCACTGCGCCCTTGGTGATCATCTGCGTTTTCCCGGTCTTATCCTGTACCACCGTGGTCAGACGGCGGCGGGCGAAATCGAAGGGGATTTCATCCACCTTCGTATAATTTTCCGACAAATCCGTCAGCTGCGGATTCTCCCGTTCTTCCTCCTCGGTCTTCTGGATGATCGCCAAATCCATCAGGTTTTTATACCCGGTCTGGAAATAGCTGTTCAGGTATGCGTGACGCAGTACCCGGCTGTCCTCCTCGCCGTTCACGTTCAGGTGATATTCCAACACCACCCTGTCCTGGGTAAGCGTACCCGTCTTGTCCGTGCAGAGGATGTCGATTGCGCCAAAATTCTGGATGGAGTTCAGGTTTTTCACGATGGTCTGCTTTTTGCTCATGGAGACTGCACCTTTCGCCAGACAGGTCGTGACAATCATAGGCAGCATTTCCGGCGTCAGCCCCACCGCAATGGAAATGGCGAACAGAAATGCGGACAGCCAGTTTCCCTTTGTCAGGCCATTGATGACAAACACCAGCGGCACCATGACCATCATAAACCGAATCAACACCCAGGAGACGGCATTGACGCCTTTGGTAAAGCTGGTCTCCACCGCTTCCCCGGCCACTGCCGATGCCATAGAGCCGAACAGCGTATTGTCGCCGACACAGACGACCACAGCGGTGGCGCTTCCCGAAATAACATTGCTGCCCATGAAGGCGATATTGGAATAGTCGGTCACAGTGTCCGCCGGTTCCGCCACAAGAGGCGTTTTCTCAATCGGTTCGCTCTCGCCGGTCAGACTGGCCTGACTGACGAACAAATCCTTTGCCTCCAGAATCCGCACATCGGCGGGAATCATATCCCCGGCGGACAGGTGGACAATATCCCCCACCACCACCTCGTCCAGCGGAAGCTCCGACTTGGGGGCGTCTTTGCGGGTGACGGTGCAGGTGGTGGTGATCATGGCCAGCAGCTTTTCCGCCGCATTGCCGCTCCTGGATTCCTGTACAAAGCGAAGCGTACCGGAAATCAGAACCATCGTCAGGATAATGACGACTGTGATGCAGTCAAAATCCTCCGGCTCGCAGCCGAACAGGGAATAGTAGGGCAAAATCATGTCCGTGATGGTGGAGACAACGGCCAGGCAAAAGAGAATCGCGGTGAATGGGTTGATAAAGGCTTCGGCCAGGCGCTGCGCCAGCGACTTTCTCTTTTCCTTTGTCACATGGTTGGAGCCGTTCCTGCTGCGGCTGGTCACAACCGCCTCCTCATCCAGTCCGGTCAGCGCGGTATGCATCTGCGCCAGAACGGAGAGGGTCGGATTCGTCGCCGCAAACGTGATGCGGCTGCTCTGCTCATCCCGAATCACGGTCTTTTCCGCCATCTGACGCAGAGCCTCGCGGGTGATTTTCTTGTTCATTGGCGTTCCCTCCTTTTCGGTCATAACACTTCCCATCCGGCGCTCACGACCTCCGGCAGTGACAAGATCTGTCCGACAATGGCCTCCAGCACACGGTTTTTGGGCTTTCCGACGGAATCATATTCCGCAACGATCTCCACTTTGTCCCCCACCACATCTCCGCTTTCCAGGTTGGTCAGATAGAGCGTTTTGCAGGAGTTGCTGTTGATGAGCAGCATACGAAGCTCATGCTCTGCCATTTCCTGACAGGTGACAGAGATGCGGTATCGCTTTTCCGATTCCTCCTCCCCGATGACGGGACTGATTTTTCTGGCCAGCAGGCGGAGAATCAGGTTGGAGAGAATCAGAATGCCTGCGGCTGTGACTGCCATCCGGTACATGCCGGAGCTGGCCAGGACGCCCACCGCCGCCGTACACCACAGGGTCGCCGCCGTATTCATCCCCCGCACGGATGCGCTTTCCTTGAAAATCACGCCGCTGCACAGGAACCCGACGCCCTGAACGATTGCTGCTTCCACCCGAAAGGTCTGCTCTGATTCAAACAGAAGGGGAAACAGGGTGAAGAATCCGGCCCCCATGCAAATCAGCACGTTGATGCGGATGCCCGCCGTGTGGCCGGTCAGCTGCCGCTCCAGTCCGATGGCGAAGCCGAGGGCCAGTGACAACAAAATGCGGAATACGAAATCTGTGTAGAGCATTGCGTGCCTCCTTTCTCGTCCTGTTTTGATTCTACAAAAAAAGCAGGGAAGATCACATGGTCAAAACCTTGCGATTTCCCTGCTTTTTGACAAGAATTATTTTTAGCGATTCCTTAAATTCTGTCGCTGAATTTATAGCCGATGCCCCAGATAGTCAGGATGTACTCCGGCGAATCGGGATGCGGTTCGATTTTCTTCCGCAGCTTTCGGATAAACGCCATGATATTGCTGTCGTCCATCAGATACTCGCCGTCCCAGACGGCCTGATAAATCTGTTCCTTGGTGAAAACCTCACCCCGGTTTTTCGCCAGAAACAACAGAATATCAAACTCCTTCGGCGTCAATGAGATCTCCTTCTGCCCCATTTTCACGCGCCGTGCAGCGGGGTAGATATGCAGCTCGCCGCAGACGATTTCAGAAGCAGTTGACACGGTGCCGGTATCTCCCAGCTCCAGCATCAAGGTCTGACTGTTTCCCTGCGCCAAATCGGAGAGCGCCTCCAGCAGCTCCTGTGCGCCTGGGGCATCCACTGGCGCTGTTTTCAGTTTTTCACGCAGCCAGGAAACCGTAACGGAATCCAGGCTGACAAAACCAACTCTTTTCTTCATGGGACTCCTCCTTACAGCAGCTCTTTGTGCTTCTGAAAATAGAAGTACTTTGCGCCGCTGATGGCAAGCAGATAGCAGATCACATCCAGCAGCAGAAAACCGTAATAGCCCACCGGAAGGGCCGTCAGTCCCAGATAGCCGCCCACCGGCGTGACCGTAAATATCGTAAACAGGACGACCCCCAGGATCGTGACCAGAAAGACCGCATGGGAGGGCTTGCTCTGGAGGAAGGGAATTTTGCCGGTGCGCAGCAGATGCAGAATCAGCACCTGTGTCCACATGGATTCCAAAAACCAGCCGGTCTGAAACAGGGAGATAAACGCCGCCTGTCCGGAGGGGTCCAGCCCGGCAAAGCTGCCCCCGCAAAGGGAAGGGCAGAGCACGAAATACAGGAACGCGAAGGTCAGCACATCAAAGACGGAGCTGATGGGGCCAAATCGGCACATAAACCGCCCCAGATGTTTTCCTGTCCAGCGAATGGGCGCCTCTAACTGCTCCGCATCCACATTGTCCCAGGGCAGGATCAGGCACAGCGTATCATACAGGAGATTTAAGAGCAGCAGCTGGAGAGAGGTCATGGGGAAGAAGGGCAGCAGGACGCTGGCGACGACGACGGCGCAGATATTCCCGAAGTTGGAGGATGCCGTGATTTTGATATATTTCGCCATGTTCGCAAAGGCCCGCCGTCCCTCCAGAATGCCCTGCTCCAGCACATTCAAATCTTTTCTGAGCAGAATGACATCAGCGCTCTCCTTGACGGCCTCCGCCGCCGTATCCACGGAAATGCCCACGTTGGCGGCCAACTCTGCGGGCAGGTCGTTCATCCCGTCCCCCAGGAACCCGACACTGTGGCCGCAGAGCTGTAAAAGCTCCACGATCTGGGCCTTCTGCCGGGGCGCCAGTTCCGCGAAAACGGTGGTCTGCTCGATAAGCAGGGGAAGCTCGTTTTCAGAGATCAGCTCCAGCTCCGCGCCGGTCAGGACATGGTCAGTCTCTATGCCGAGGCGGGAACAGATGGAAATTGCTGTGTTTTGATCGTCCCCGGTCAGGACACGAACATCCACCTTCAGTTTTTTCAGGCGCTCCATGGCCTCCGCAGCGGTTTTCTTCGGCGCATCGAAAAAGCCGAGATACCCCAGAAGGATGAAGTCCGATTCCTCCCCGCTCAGAACAGAAGCGCCGGTTCTCCGGCAGGCAACGGCAAGAACCTTCATGCCGTCCTCGGTCATCTCGTCCACGATGGCGTGGGCGTCCTCTGCGGAACTTCCCTGAATCGGAATTTGCGCTCCCTTAAACTGGACGTACCGGCACCGTGACACAACATGCTCCACACTGCCCTTGATGATGTGCAGATTTTCCGTCTCCCCTTTCAGCAGGATGCCAACAAATTTGTGTGTATAATCAAAGGGCTGCTCATCCAGAAGGACGCTGCTTTTGGAAAGCGTTTCAAAATGCGCTTCCATGCCGGGCATTTTGCGGCAGTTCAAGATCGCCGTATCCAGATGATTTTTCACGCCGCTGTGATAGTAGCTGTTCAGGAAGGCATAATCCAGAACCGTTTCGCTCTCATTTCCCAGCACATCCATGAAATATTCCAGCGTAACGGTATCCTCGGTCAGGGTGCCTGTCTTATCCACGCAGAGCAGATCCATGCTGCCCAGGGACTGCATGGCGTTGATGTTTTTCACCACCGTTTGCTTTTGGCCCATGGAAAAGCTGCCCTTGGCCAGACAGGCGTTGACCACCATCGGCAGCATCTCCGGCGTCAGCCCCACCGCGACAGACAGGGCAAACAGAAACGCCTCCAGCCAGTTGCCCTTGGTCAGCCCGCTGGCGAGAAAAACAATCGGAACCAGAATCGCCATGAACTTGATCAGCACCCATGCGATGGACGCCGACCCACGGTCAAATTCCTCTTTTCGGTTCGAGGGCGCTGTGGAGAAATTCCCGTAAACGGTATCGGCTCCGACGGCCAGAACGACGCCGGTTCCCCGGCCTCCGGTGACGGTCGTTCCCTGAAAGACGGTGTTGCTGTACTCACTGATTTTGGTCGGGATTTCCGTCAGCGGCAGAGGGTTCTTTTCCAGAATCCTGCTTTCCCCGGTGATGACAGATTGGGAAACAAAAAAGTCTGTTGCGTCCGTCAGGCGAATATCTGCCGGAACCCGGTCCCCGGCTTCCATACGGACCAGGTCGCCAACCACCAGTTCATCCGAACACACCTCCTGCCAGGTGCCGTCCCGGCAGACAGAAACCGTGGTCTGCACCATCCGGGTCAGACGGTCGGCCACACGCTTTGCCCGAAGCTCCTGAATCAGCCGTATGATACCGCTCAGAACCAGCATCAC
>JAJQCJ010000132.1 GCA_021202775.1 Clostridiales bacterium
GCTTTGCCCGAAGCTCCTGAATCAGCCGTATGATACCGCTCAGAACCAGCATCACACTGATGATCAGAACCGAAGAAAGCCCCTGTCCGTATTGCTCCGGCATCAGAATATCTGTGAAGAGCAGGATAACCGCCAACAGGAACAGAATCACCGTGAAGGGGTTGATAAATGCTCTGCGGATGCAGTGCGGGATGGTGTTTTCCTTTTTGTCGCTCACCGTCTGCTCATTTCCGCCATATTTTTTCCGATACCGGCGCACCTGTTCCTGGGTTAAACCCTTTTCACCGGAATGGGTTTTCTGGGTGACAGTCGAACAGGGAAGGCAGGCGTATTCCCGTATTCGGGGATGGATCATCTCTTTCATGGGCCAGGTCTCCTCACCGCGCAAACTTTGTTGCTCTCATTATAACATAGAACGCAAAATGCAAATCTTGCTTTTTTCTTGTTTCTGCCGCCGAGTGTCACATCATTTAACAACGCAAATAAAAAATAAAAAAATATTGCGATAATACATTGAAAAAAACAGTTTTTTATGATACACTACTGCACAGGTACGTTCAACATGGAAGAATCACCTGCATTGCCGCCGCTTGCTCAACTCATCCCCGGATTCGCAGGCAGGCAGCAACAGCGGTATCCGCTGCCCTGCTGCGGGGCCGGGCCGGTGCGCGGAATGAGGCGGGTGGCTTCCGCATCGCAACCAAGGAGGTTATCATGAAAGAAGAAAAAACAAAGAAAAAAGCACTGAAAAAAGCCTACAAACGGGCGAAGCGCAAATCCATCCGCCCCTTTAAGGGGCTGAGCATCCTGTGCATCGTCATTGCGGCCATTATGGCCCCCGTATTTATTGCCCTGTCCATCTTTGACAATACGGTGGCGGCCTATGTGGGCGGCACCTTCTGGAACCTGGTGAACGAGGACGAGAGCACCCAGTACTACACCAGCGACTTTGACTCCGTTGAGGAGATGACAGAGTATGGCCTGGAGCTGGCCCAGTTGGTGGAGGCCGAGGGCGCGGCCCTGCTGCTGAACGACAACAACGCCCTGCCTCTGGACAGCGGCGCCGCAGTGAGCTGCTTCTCCACCTCGTCAGTGAACCTGGTTTATGGCGGCACCGGCTCGGGCAACATTGACGCCTCCAGCGCTGACACCCTGAAAGACGCGCTGGAGAAGGTCGGCTTCTCTGTCAACGAAACCCTGTGGGAGTTTTACACCGAAGGGGCCGGGGCTGACTATGCCAGGTCGTCGTCCAGTATGGTGAGCACCGCCAGCGCCACCACCTCTGAGGCCCCCTGGAGCGTCTACACCGATGAGGTCATCGACTCCGTGGCCGACTATGGCGATGCCGCCATCGTAGTGCTCTCCCGTGTGGGCGGCGAAGGCGCCGACCTGGAGTATGAATACACCAACTATCTGGCCCTGGATGACGACGAGAAAGAGATGCTGTCCCAAATCGCCGCCATGAAGGAGGCCGGTACGGTGGACAAAATCATCGTCCTCATCAACTCCGCCAACGCCTTTCAGGTGGACTTCCTGAAGGAGAACGAATACAGTGTGGACGCCTGCCTGTGGATTGGCGACGTGGGCATCAGCGGTATCAATGCCGTGGCGGAGATTCTGTGCGGCGACGTCAACCCCTCCGGCAGCCTGGTAGACACCTACTGCTATGACAACTACTCCTCCCCTGCCATGGCCAACTTCACGCCTGTGACCTACAGCGGGGACACCGGCGCCATCCCCGACAGCGCGGACACCTACATGATCTATCAGGAGGGCATCTACGTCGGCTACAAGTATTACGAGACCCGCTATGAGGACGCCGTCATGGGAACGGGCAACACGACGGGCTATGACTACACAGACGATGTGGCCTTCCCCTTCGGCTACGGGCTGAGCTATACCACCTTTGCCTACAGCGATATGACCGTGGCGTATGACGCAGGGGCGGACACCTACACCGTCTCTGTCACCGTCACCAACACCGGCGATACCTATTCCGGCAAGGAGACCGTCCAGGTCTACGTCCAGTCCCCCTACACCGACTATGACAGGGAAAACGGCGTGGAAAAGGCGTCCGTCTCCCTGGTGGGCTTCGGAAAGACGGAACTTCTGGCCCCCGGCGCGTCCGAGACGTTGGCGATTACGGTCAACAAGAGCGATATCGCCTCCTTTGACACCTACGGCGCAGGTACTTACATCCTGGACGCCGGCGACTACTACCTGACCGCCGCCACCGATGCCCATGACGCCGTCAACAACATTCTGGCCGCCAAGGGCTACACCGTGGCCGACGGCATGACCGCCGACGGTGACACCTCCTTGGTCTACAGCTGGACAGAGGACACCCTGGACACCACCACCTACGCCGTCTCCGCCAACGGCACGGCGATCACCAGCCAGCTCTCCGACGCAGACCCCAATCTGTATGAAGGCATTGATACCGAGGTCACCTGGCTCTCCCGGAGCGATTGGACCGGCACCTGGCCCTCCGAGACGGTGCAGTTCACCCTGACCGACACCCTCATTGCCGACCTCCAGGACGTGCAGTATGACGCTGCCGACTATGACAGCGTGGAAATGCCCACCCTGAACGCCGACAACGGCCTGACCCTGTATGACATGATCGGCCTGGACTATGACGATCCCCTGTGGGACGACCTGCTGGACGAACTGAGCTTTGACGAGATGGTCAGCCTCATCGGCGACGCCTTCCACTGGACCATGCCCATCGAATCCATTCAGGCCCCCGGCACCCGGGATGAAAACGGCCCTCAGGGTTTGACCGCCAGCCTGCTCGGCTCCGACGCCACCCAGCTGGAGGCCACCGCCTTCACCTCTGAGGACGTGATGGCCGCCACCTTCAATGTGGATATCATGACCGAGATCGGCAACGTCATCGGCAACAACTGCCTGGAAGCGGAAATCGCCTGCCTGTACGGCCCCGGCAACAACATCCACCGCACCCCCTACGGTGGCCGCAACTTTGAGTATTATTCTGAGGACGGCTTCCTGTCCGGCAAGATGTGCCAGTATGAGGTGGCCGCCATCCAGGCCAAGGGCGTCCATGTGGTGATGAAGCACTTCGCCCTGAACGACTGTGAGCAGGACCGCATCGGCCTGGGCGTGTGGCTCAACGAACAGACCGCTCGCGAGCTTTACCTGAAAGCGTTCCAGGCCCCCATTGAGGAGGGCAACGGCAACGGCGTCATGGTGGCCTACACCCGCTGGGGCTGCACCTGGTCCGGCGGCAACTATGGCCTGATCACCGGAATCGTCCGGAGCGAGTGGGGCTGCGACGGCATGATCATCACCGACAACGTCCTGACCACCTATGTCAACGGTGTGGATGGCGTTCTGGCAGGCGTCTCCATCTACGACGCCATGATGCCCTATGTCACGGACCAACTCCCGGATTACGAGGATGACGCCGTGGTAGTCACCGCCATGCGGGAGGCCAGCCACCACGACCTGTACGCCATCGCCAACTCCGTGGGCATGAACGGCGTTGGGGCGGATACCACCGTCACGCTGACCCAGCCCACCGTGATTTTCATCACGGAGATCATCACCTGCGCCGCCGCCTTCTTTGCCCTGCTCTTTGCGGTGCTGTGGATTTTGGGCGTGCGGAAATTCCGCAAGACCGAGGAGTATGCCGCATACAAGGCATATCTGGCGGAGCGGAAAGCGGCGAAGGCAAAACGCTGATCTCCGTGGAATCCTCCGCGCTGCAATGAAAACAGCCCCCTCCGCGTCCTGCGGAGGGGGCTTCATTTGTGTGGAACACAGTCTGTCAACGGTGGCGCTCTGTGCGCCGCTTTCTCATGGCGCGCAGGCGGATTCAGAGCCGAAAGCGCTCATAAACATGCAACGTTTTCATATCTGTCTCAACTTTTCCGGCATTACATTATGCTCCCGACCTGCATGGTTCGTGGCGGCATCCGTGCTTTCCGGCTGCTTTTCCATAACTGTATCCGCCTCCTGAACCTGTGTAAAATGGAGCGATGACCCCGTTCCAATCGATATATTATACAGCTTATGCCGCAAAGCGGCAAGCAAAAAAATGTGCTTTATGCGACAAATGTTGCAAAGTGTTGCTTGATAATTAGCAGTGAATGTGGTAGAGTGATAATACAACAGATGTCGCAAATTGCTTTTCCATCGTTTTGCTTGTCTTGCAACAGGGGGTGCTTGCCGAGAAAGATGGCATTGTATTGTGCGACATATGTTGCAATTTGACGCTTGATAATTAGCAGAAAGCGTGGTAGAGTGATAATGCAACAAATGTTGCACACGGAATTCGGCAGGATTCCGGTAACGTATCCATTTTCATGACAGGAGGAATTTCTATGATTCATATTTTCAGTAATATGAAGACCAAAGACCGGTGGCTGGCGCTTTTGTGTGTGCTGCTGGTCTGCGGTCAGGTGTATTTCGATTTGCGCCTGCCGGACTACACGGCGGAGATCACGGTGCTGATCAGCAGCGAGGTCACTGAGCTGTCGCAATACTTCGTCGCAGGCAGGAATATGTTGGGGTGCGCCCTGTGCAGCGCCCTGTTGACGGTGGTGGTAGGCTATCTGTCGGCTATGATTGCAGCGGACTTCTCCTTTGATGTCCGGGCAAAGCTGTTCAACAAGGTCGCGGCCATGGGCAGCGGCGAAATTAAAAAGTTTTCCACCGCCAGCCTGATCACCCGTACCACCAACGACATCACTCAGATTCAAATGATCATCTCAATGGGCCTTCAAATGATGCTCCGCGCCCCCATCATGGCGATTTGGGCCATCATTAAAATCGTCGGGAAGAGCTGGCAGCTTTCCGCTGTGGTGGCCGCCGCAGTTGCCATCGTGGTGGTATCCCTCGTTGTTCTGCTGACAATTATGATACCGAAATTCCGTATTGTTCAGCGGCAAGTCGACGATGTGAACCGGCTCACAGACGAAAACCTGACCGGTATCCGGGTCGTCCGTGCCTTCAACGCCGAGCAGTACCAGGAGGACAAGTTTGAGACTGCCAATGATAACCTGATGCGGACCCAGCTGTTCACCGGCAGGGGAATGGCATTCCTTTCCCCCATTATGATGTTCGTCCAGAGCGGCGTCAGTGTCGCCATCTATTATGTGGGCGCCTGGCTCATCAATGCCATCGAGGTGCCGCTGAACGGGACTGTGGCCGAGATGATGGCCGCCGTCTCCGACCGTTCGGTCATGCTGGGCGAGGTCGTCTCCTTCAGTTCCTACGCCATGTATGTCATCATGTCCTTTGTCATGCTGCTGATGATCTTCATGATGCTGCCCCGTGCCCAGGTGTCCGCGAACCGTATCAATGAGGTCATTGACTGCGACATCGCCGTGCGGGAGGGGACGGAAACCACCGCTGAGGAAACCGGGAGCATTGAGTTCCGGGATGTGTCCTTCCGCTATCCCGACGCCTCCGAGGACTGCCTGAAGCACATCTCCTTCTCGGCCAGGAAGGGTGAAACTGTGGCCTTTATCGGCGCCACTGGTTCCGGCAAATCCACCCTGGCCGGCCTCGCCGCAAGGCTCTATGATGTGACAGACGGAACCGTACTGCTGGACGGCAAGGACGTTTCCAGCTACAGCTTTGAAACCCTCTACGATAAGATCGGCTACATTCCCCAGAAGGCAACCCTGTTCGCCAACACGGTGGAGGGCAACGTCACCTTCGGCAAGAGCGGTCAGACAATGACCGACGCCGATGTGGACAACGCCCTGGACATCGCTCAGGCGACGGAGTTTGTCCAGGAGATGGACGGAGGAAAGAACGGCTGGATCGCACAGAGCGGCTCCAACGTCTCCGGCGGCCAGAAGCAGCGGCTCTCCATTGCCCGGGCCATCGCCAGAAAGCCGGAAATCCTGATTTTCGACGACTCCTTCTCGGCGCTGGACTACAAGACCGACCGCATTTTGCGTCAGAGAATCAAGACCGATTTGCAGGGGACGACCTGCCTGATCGTGGCCCAGCGTATTGGCACCATCCGCAATGCGGACAAAATCGTGGTGCTGGACAACGGCGCAGTGGCCGGAATCGGCACCCACGAGGAATTGATGCAGAACTGCTCCGTTTATCAGCAGATCGCCCTGTCGCAGCTCTCCGCGGAAGAGCTTGCGGCGAACGCATAAGGAGGTGCGTCTATTATGGCAGAAACCAATCAAACCAGATCCTCCGCCCGGACTGGCGCTCCCATGAGACGGGGCCCGATGGGCCGCGGCCCCATGGGCGGCGGAGGCGGCGGAAAAGCGAAGAATATGAGGGGCGCTTTAACGAGCCTGCTTTCCTATTGCAGAAGCCAGACGGGAATCATCCTGCTTGCCCTGGTGCTTGCCGCCATCGGCGCGGTCTTTACCATCATCGGCCCGAACCAAATCAGTCGGTTGACCGATTATATCTATGACGGACTGTCCGGCGGCGTTTCCTCGGAGGAAATGGCCGAGGATATTCAGGCCCAACTCGCAAGCGGGGAAATCAACATCCTCGATTATCTGCCGGAGGGGACAGACCCGTCGGACATTGACCTCTCCAGTCTCGACCTGACCGACACGGAGGACGAGCTGGCACAGGCGATTCTCTCCAACATCACGCTGAGCGAGGAATACCAGGCGGCCCATGCAGACGACGGCATTGATATGGATGGGATTCTGAGCGTGGCTCTGCTGTTGCTTGGAATTTACCTGGCCAGCGCCATCTGCAGCTTCGTCCAGCACTACATCATGCAGACCGTGACCCAGCGGACGGCGAAGCGGCTCCGCGGGGACATTGATACCAAAATCAACCGTCTGCCCCTGAAATTCTTCTCCGGCAACGCCGCTGGCGACGTGCTCTCCCGCATGACCAACGATGTGGATATGATCGGGCAGGCCATGTCCAACAGCCTTTCCAGCCTGGTCACGGCCATCGCACAGCTCGTGGGCTGCCTCATCATGATGTACTATACGGACTGGGTGCTGGCGACCACTACCGTCCTCTCCACCCTCATCGGCCTGGTGCTGATGGTGGTCATTATGAGCCGCTCTCAGAAATACTTCACCGCCCGGCAGGAAAGCCTGGGCACCCTGAACGGCTACATTGAGGAGATGTACGCGGGCCACGACGTCATTCGTATCCTGAACGCCGAGGACGAGGTACGGGATACGTTTACCACGATGAACCAGGCCGTCAAAACCGCAAACTTCCGTTCCCAGTTCCTGTCCGGCCTGATGCAGCCGCTGATGACCTTCGTGGGCAATCTGGGCTATGTGGCGGTCTGCGTGGTGGGCGCCTGGCAGATCATTGAAGGCAATATCACCTTTGGCGTCATCACCGCCTTCCTGATTTACACCCGCCTGTTTGAGTCCCCGCTGCGACAGGTCTCCCAGGCCATGACACAGGTGCAGTCCTGCGCGGCTGCCTCCGAGCGTGTCTTTGAGTTCCTCTCCGAGGAGGAGATGGAGGACGAATCCGACAAGGCACAGCGCATTGAACACGTGCGGGGCGAAGTGGAGTTCCGCCATGTGAAGTTCGCCTATCCCAACGCCCCTGAAAATGAGATCATCCACGATTTCAGCGCAAAAGTGCAGCCGGGGCAGAAGGTGGCCATCGTCGGCCCCACCGGCGCAGGCAAGACCACCATGGTCAACCTGCTGATGCGGTTCTTTGAGCCGACGGGCGGCACGATTCTCATTGACGGCATTCCCACCACCGACATCCCCAGAAGCAACGTCCACAACCAGTTCGGCATGGTGCTCCAGGACACCTGGTTGTTTGAGGGGACGGTTCGGGAGAACCTGCTCTACAACACCAAGGGCGTCACCGAGGAGCAGATGATAAATGCCTGCAAAGCCTGCGGCATCCACAACTTCATTCAGGCGCTGCCCCATGGTTATGACTCCGTCCTGAGCGACAACACCGCCATCTCCGCCGGGCAGAAGCAGCTGATGACCATCGCCAGAGCCATGATTCAGAACAGCCCCATGCTGATTCTGGACGAAGCCACCTCCAGCGTGGATACCAAGACTGAAATGCTGACCCAGCGGGCCATGGATCAGCTGACGAACAGGCGCACCAGCTTCGTCATCGCCCACCGGCTGTCCACCATCAAAAACGCAGACCTCATCCTGGTCATGCGGGACGGCGATATCGTGGAGCAGGGCAGCCACGAGGCGCTGCTGAAACAGAACGGCTTCTATGCGGAGCTGTATAACAGCCAGTTTGAGGAAGCGAGCTGACAGACCGTTGCAGACATCCGATTGACGCAAAGCGCCGACCGTCTCTGAAGGTACATTCGGAGCCGGTCGGTTTTTTCAAGCAGATTTATCAACAAAGGGGAAAGCAGGTGGAAAAACAGTCAAAAGAATGATATAATGGAGTGCAACAACAGCGCAGTCACTGAGCCTTTATCGACTTGTAATAAAAGGAGCCAAACAATGAAATTTTATGAGATCACGTTCAGCCCAACCGGAGGCACAAAGAAAGCCGCTGATATTCTGAGCCGCAGTCTTTCAGAGCAGACGATAGAAATCGACCTGTGCGACCGGAACATTGATTTTTCAGAGGTCGCCTTAACGGAGGACGATATTGCTTTGATTGCCGTTCCGTCTTACGGAGGGCGTGTTCCCCCGACTGCGCTTGACCGGCTGTGCGCCATATCCGGGACAAAGACCAGAGCAATTCTTGTGTGCGTTTATGGGAACCGCGCCTATGACAACACCCTTGCTGAGCTGATGGATGCGTCCCGGAAAGCCGGGTTCAGACCGATTGCCGCTGTTGCCGCCCTGGCGGAACACTCGATTGCCCAGAAGGTGGCGGCCGGTCGGCCGGATGCGGAGGACGAAACGCGATTAAAGGAGATGGCGGACCAAATCCGCCGGAAGCTCGCCAGCGCGGATTTTTCCATTCCATACGTTCCCGGCAAAGTCCCGGAGAAGCCAGGGATGCAAACCCCAGGCATGGCCCCGACCCCTTCGGACGCCTGCGTCAAATGCGGCCTCTGCGCCGAAAAATGCCCCGTCGGGGCAATCGACCCTGTGATGATGAATCCGGACCCCAAAAAGTGTATCAACTGTATGCGGTGCAGTTCTGTCTGCCCCGTTGGGGCAAAGAAGCTGGGCCGTGTTTTTACCAGCCTGGGCGGAGTGGCGCTGGGCGTCCTCTGCGCCAACCGGAAGGAATGTGAACTGTTTTTGTGAGTGAAGCTGCCACATCACCATTTGCAGTACTGGAGTAAAAAAGAAAACCTGGCAGGCCGCCACAAGCTCTGTGACGGCCTGCCAGGTTTGTTTTGCGTGTTGACCGTTGTTCTTCCGTTTCCCATATCGTTCAAAGCTGCTGCTCCAGCGCCCACTGAATCCCCGCGGCCATCCGCCCCGTGGAGTTCCGATAGTGGTTCCCTTTGTTCAGTTGGAAGGTCGTCTGGATGCCCTGCTCCGAAAAATACTGCGCCAGGAACCGGGTGTTCTCCTCCACCGGAGCGAGATAGGGATTTTTCGTGTGGCTCTCCTGATCCCCCAGGGAGAAGTAGATCGCCTTTACCTGTTCCGAAATGGAGTGCTGTTGGACAAAGGTCACAAAATCCGGATACCACAGGGAGCCGGACGCAGAGATGAGACGGGAGAAGCAGTCCGTCTTGTACCCCGCGTACACGGCGAACAGCCCCGCCAGGGAATAGCCCGCAAGCGCGCAGTACGTCGGCTGGGCCGGGAGCGCCGCCGTGATCTGCGGCATCAGTTCGCCAGCGAGCTGCGCTAAATAAGTGTCTGCGCAGCCGGAACAGGGGGTGTCTCCCTTGGAGATGGGTGGAATAGGCCACGGCGTCATATCATCGTCCCAATTTACGCCGTTGATGACCGCCAGCGAAAACGCCGGGCAGTCCGGCTTCTGGCAGGCCTGCCACAGGGCCTTTCCTTCCCCCATGACGGCGTGGTAAATCACCAGCGGCGCAGACTGCGCTGCGCAGTAGACCTGTATCTTTTTCCCGCCCGCCTGCAGCGTGACCGCCTTTTCTGCTTTCATACTCTCTCACCTTTTTTAGCTCTTAGCTTTTGGCTGTTAGCTGTTAGATTTGTGGGTCTTAACTTTTGCTGACAGCACCTTACGAGCGGTTATTCTCGTATTTCGTTTTAAGCACTGAGCTTTTAATGACTGACAGCTAAAAGCTAATCGCTAACAGCTCATATCGTACTTCAAATATCCCTTCATATCCTGAAAGCCCAACGACCGATACAGAGGATACGCCTGCTCCGACGCCTCCAGATAAATCTTCTCCGCGCCCCGGCGTTTTGCCTCCTGCACCAGCCATTGCACAACTTTCTTTCCCACACCCTGCCGACGCAGAGCGGGCAGGGTGTAAATATTCATCAGATACCCGCATTTGCCGCCGGGATTGTCCGGCGAGGGCATCTCCCGATAGAGGCAGAGCCCGCCGCAGCCCACGAGTGTTTCCCCGGCGGAGGCAAAACAGGCGATGTGTTCCCCCGTCTCCAATGCGGTCCGGTAATATGCCCGGTTTGCGGCGAGAAGCGCTGTCATATCCTCCCCGGCGGGGATGGAAAATACCTCCCGCAGAACGACCTCCCGCCAGCGCATCAGCTCCTCCAGGTCGGAGCTGTCCGCTTTTCTGATTGTGATTTCCAACTCAGCAGGCCCCTTCTTTCAGTACCACCGGCAGGCGTTTCACGTCCGGCTTTCCGTTGGGGGTCAGGGGGATGTGATCCAGTATCACGAAAAATTCCGGTATCATGAAGGAGGTCAGATAGCGCCGCAGCTTCTTCTTGACCTCAGACAACACAAACTTTGTCCCCTCCGGGACCACATAGGCGGTCAGGTAGGAGAGGCCATGCTCATCGGTGAACGGGCAGACCACTGCGGTCTGCACCTCCTCGCAGTCGCAGAGGACGTTTTCCACCTCCTCCGGCTCCACCCGTTTCCCCAGAATCATCACCTGAGAGTCCCTGCGGTGGAGAAACGCCAGATTGCCGTCCGGCAGGAGGTAGCCCAAATCGCCGCTCCGGTAGAGCCGTTTCCCGTCTGCAGCCGTCACAAACATCTCGTTTTTGCTCTGGTCGAGATACCCGTTGGAGACGCCGCCGCCGGAAATGCAAAGCTCCCCCACCGCACCGGCGGGGACGGGCTTTCCGTTTTCGTCCAGCAGCTCGATCTGCGTGCCAAGCACCGCTTTCCCGATGGGATAGGTGCCGTCCTCCAGCGCCTTCCGGCCGTTGCAGCGGAAATAGCTGCAACAGACGGTGGTCTCCGACGGCCCGTAGGTGTTGTAGACCGTAACCTGAGGCAGCAGATGATCTACATAGCTCTCCCGGAGAATGTCGCCGCCGCTGATGAGCAGCCGCAGGCTGGCGGGGATGCGCTCCAGCTCGTTCAGCTCCATCAGCAGGTAGGGGAACCCGCTGAGGATGGTCACGTTCTTCTCCCGCACAAAGTCCATCAGGGAACGGACATCCGCCCTCGCCTGCCCGTCCGGAATGGCCAGGGCCGCCCCGGAGAGGAGGGTGGTGAATACCTCCTCCACGAAAATATCAAAGGAGCAGGCGGAGTATTGCAGCATCACGTCCCCGACGGAGGGGTGAAATTCGTGCTGGAACGCCCGGACGTAATGACAGACGTTGGCGTTTGTCACGCAGACGCCCTTCGGCTTACCGGTAGAGCCGGAGGTATATAAAATATAAGCCAGAGACGCCGGACATGTCAAGGTTTTGTTTCCCTGCACAGCGGTTTCCCCGGTCATGTCCTCCAAAAACAGCAGTGGGAAGCCTTGCAACTTCTCCTGATACTTTTTCTGTGTGATAATGAAGCCCACGCCGCTCTCCTGCATCATGAAGCGGATGCGCTCCTCCGGGAAATCCGGCTCCGCCGGAACGTAGGCCGCCCCGGTTTTCAGCACGGCAAAGATGGCGGCAATGAGATCGGCCCCGTGGTCGGCCACGATGCCGATGCAGGTTTCCTGGGAAGGAAACTTGCCCGCAATCACATCAATGCGCCGGTCAAGCTGGGCGTAGGTGAGGGTTTGCGCCTGTTCTATGATGGCAGGCTGGTTTGGAAATTGTGTTGCGGTTTCTGCAAAGCGTTCGTAAATGGTGGAATTACTCATAGAGTCGGCCTCCTTTTGGCCGGATGGATGACAAATCAAAAGCAAAACGATAACTTGGGCCGTTCAATCGGGTGAAAAATTCCGGCAAAACTCCCTGTAATTATAATCCTTCCCCGGACGGCAGAGAACGGCAAACTGAATGAAATCAAAGAGCTGCCCGCTGCCTTTCCCGGCAAAGGTGAACCCCCGGATGGCACGGGCGAACAGGTCGGAGACCAGGGCCGCATCGTTCCCGTACACGCCGCAGCCGAAGGCCCCCAGAATCAGGTGGCGGTAGCCCTGGGACGCCGCAACCAGCAGCATCCCCTGAATGCGCCGGTAGAGCAGCTCCTCATACGCCTGCTGGCTCATCCCCTCCAGTCCCATCCGCACCATCGGGGCAGCGCAGCTCATGACGGAGATAGGGAACGGCGCAGAAAGGGGTTCGGACGAGGCATCCTTGATGACCTCCACATTGGGAGACAGCAGCACGCCGTCAGACCCCATCCGGGTCTTTCTGGCATTGTTGTAGTCGTAGTACCGCTTTGCGCCCTCACTCTCCAGAGACAGCAGCAGGGATGTCCTCCGACAGAGATCCTCCTCCTGTGCGCTGGCCCCGTTTCGGGTCTGGCCGCCGGGCCGGGTGGCGCTGGCCAGATTCAGCACCAGGATTTTGGGCGCGGGGTCTCCCGCGTTTTTCAGGCGCTGATACTGCTTCTGTGCCAGGACAAGGGCGTCCTCATTTTCACAGCCGAAGGCGCAGGCGGCAGCCTGCGGCGTTTCCTGCTCTGTGGCAGTGAGCGACGCAAGCTCCTCCGGGAGAAACACCTGAATTTCCCGCATCTGCTCCGGCGAGAAGGCAAGCTGTACTTCTTGCCCGTCCCTGGCGTAGCCGCCCTGTTCCAGAACGGCCAGCGTGTCCTCCAGGATTGCAATGTTCTTTTTCCTGCGCATTTCCTTCTGCCGTTCCCGCTCCTGAATTTCTTCCTCAGAGAGGCCCTGATACTCCCGCGCCCGCATCTGCGCCGCCATTTGTTTGAGCCGTTCTTCTTCGGAGCGTGTTTGATTGGTATTCTGTTCAGCCATTTCCATTCCGCCTTTCTTTCAGCTTTTGAAACACATCGTCACATGGTTCCCGGATGTTCAGGTCGGCCACGCTGTCAAACCCGGTGTGTCCCGGATTGATTTGGACGATGACGGCGTCTCTGCGCCGGTAATCCCAATAAGCGCTCCCGTAATAGCCGTTGGTTCCGATTACAAGAATCAAATCTGCCTTGGAGATCCAGTCCTGCGCCTTGTCCACGCCCTCATCCCAAAGCCCAATGTGGCTGTAAAGCTCGTAAGGCAGAATTGATCCGCCGCAGGATTCACACTTGGGAAGTTCCTCCTGGTCCCATATCTCATAGCCGTCGTAGTGCCGCCCGCATTTGGAGCAGCGGTTGATTTGGCAGCTGCCCTGAATTTCCGCCACGTTTTTGGACCCGGCCATCGTGTGCATACAGTCCTCGTTTGTGGTGATGATCCCGATCAGCTTTCCTTCCTCTTCCAGTTCCCGCAGGGCGTAGTGGCTGGGGCTGGGGTGATAGTGGTGCATGGTCTTGACATAGGAACGCAAAAAACGGTCGCTCCCAAATCCGCCCGGACGAATGGAGCGGGAGAGCTGACCATAGGTCACGCCGCCGCCGGAAAGAGAGATTCCGGCGCCGGTGATGGCCACCATGGCGTGGCTCTGGTCAATGTAGTCGGCTAACTGTTCGATTTTGTCCTCGTTCTGACCTCCTCTGGAAGCTTTCATCAGGTTCACATCCTATCTTTCTCAAATTCCGTCAGCTGTATTCCGTATTTTCTTCAGGTTTTGAAACACGTCGTCGGAGCCCTGGCGGATGTTTAAGTTGGCTACGCTGTCAAATCCGGTGTGTCCCGGATTGATTTGGACGATGACGGCGTCTCTCCGCCGATAACTCCAGTAAACGTCTCCGTAGTTGCCCCGTGTCCCGATGACAAGAATCAAGTCAGCCTTTGAAATCCATTCTCTGGCTTTCCTGACATCCGCGTCCCACAGACCAATATGGCTGTAAAGCGGCCAGGGAAGGATTTCCCCGCCGCAGGCTTCGCACCGGGGCAGCTCGTCCTGCTTCCAGATTTCATACCCGTCATAATGGCGGCCACACTGGGCGCAGCAGTTGACCTGGAGGCTGCCCTGAATTTCCGCCACATTTTTTGACCCTGCTATCGTGTGCATACAGTCCACGTTTGTGGTGATAATGCCGGTGAGCTTGCCCTCCGCCTCCAGCTCTGCCAGAGCATAGTGGGCAAAGCTGGGCTGATAGGAGAACATCGTCTCCAGATAGGTGGGCA
>JAJQCJ010000013.1 GCA_021202775.1 Clostridiales bacterium
ACCACAGGCCGATGCCGGCCTCCCCCGCCTCCGGCGCGCCGTACTTCCTGTCCCCCACCAGGGGCAGGCCCCGGGCGGAGAACTGGGCCCTGATCTGGTGGGTACGGCCCGTTTCCAGCCGGACGGCCACCAGGGTCAGACCGTCCCGGCTCTCCAGCACCCGATAGTGCAGAACGGCCTCCCGCACATCCCGTCCGGGCCGGGAAACCACATAAGTTTTCCGCTCCTCTTTGGAGCGCGCCAGCAGGTCCCGCAGCTCCCCCTGTTCCTCCGGCGGAACGCCATGCACCACCGCCAGGTAGTCTTTTTCCAGCCCATGCTCCCGCACCTGGGCGGACAGGCGGCGGGCCGCCTCCCTGGAACGGGCCAGCACCATGACCCCGCCCACCACCTGATCCAGCCGGTGTACGGTGCGGAGGCAGGCGTGGGGGTCCCCCAGCTCCCGGCGGAGGCAGTCCGGCAGGCCCCCCGGCTCGTCCGTGGAGGGGATGCCGGCGGGCTTGACGCAGACCAGTATGCGGTTGTCCTGATAGAGGATGTCCATGGGCGGGTTCCTTTCCAATATGTGAGGGGTAACGAGTTCCCATTCTGTTCTGTAGGGGCGGCCTTTGGCCGCCCTCGGGAACCGCCTGCTTGCCCCGGGCGGCCAAGGGCCGCCCCTACAGAAACGCAAAGATTTCGGCATCACGCCTTACCCTTTGCCACGGGAAACAGGAAATGCCGCCCCCCGTTTATGCAAAGTATACCAGAACCGCCCTTTCATTGCAACCGGAACTCCCGTTTTCGACGAAAAACGACTTATCGGGCACTTTCTCTGGAAAGAACGTTTACAATGCGTTACCAGTTTGTTTTCACTTTGTTCACATTCTCTATGTCCTTCTCTGGTATAGTATAATTAGTTCACTAAGAAACTATTATAGGGTGACTGAAATGAATGAGAATGATGTGATGGCAACCAGCTTTCTGATGAAACGGCTGTTTGAACGCAGATCAAGGGCGCTGCTGGACGCCTACCAGCTGCGCATGATCGAACTGGACATCCTGCTCTTCCTCTCCCATTCACAAGGCGCCCTCACCGCAACGGACATCATCAAGGCCAAACACATCTCCAAGGTCCACGTCTCCAAGTCCATTGAACGCCTGCACCGGCAGGGCTTCCTCACGCTGTATGAGGATGCGGAGGATCGCCGCATCCTCCGCATCCAGCTGCTGCCCAAGGCCGATACGGTGGTGGAACAGGCCAACCAAATCCGCAGCCAGTGCAGGGACGATATGCTGAGCGGAGTCACGGAGGAGGAGCTGACCTGTCTCGGCGCGGTTCTCCGTAAAATTGCCCGCAATATTGACGATGCACTGAAGGCCGAATGACCCCTCCCCCGGCCAGCCCTCCGGCACACCGTTCGTTCTGTCGGACATGCTTTTTTGCCTCAGGTAGTTCACAAGTGAACCAAAAACCCACAAAGGATGTGAACCGATGGACGACAGATATTTGATCGCTGAGTACGCCCAGCAGAAAGCCCCTCTGTGCAATGCGTGCAATCAGGTGCAGCCGGCCCTCTATCAGGAGTACGGCGTTCAGCGGGGGCTGCGGGATGAGAACGGCAAGGGTGTGCTGGCCGGGCTGACCAACATCTCGGAAATCACCGCCTTCCGCACCGTGGACGGGAAGAAGGTGCCCAGCGACGGGCAGCTGCGCTATCGCGGCTATGACGTGAAGGATTTGGTGAACGGCAGCCGCGGGCAGCGCTTCGTGGCGGAGGAAGGCGCCTATCTGCTGCTCTTTGGCAAGCTGCCCACCCAGGAGGAGCTGGACGGATTCCACGAGGTCATCTCCTACGGCATGGATATGCCCACCAACTTCACCCGGGACGTGATTATGAAGGCCCCCAGCAAGGACATCATGAACTCCATGACCCGCAGCGTGCTGACCCTGGCCTCCTATGACGACCAGGCCACCAATCTGGAGCTGCCCAACGTGCTGCGCCAGTGCTTACAGCTCATCAGCATCTTCCCCATGCTGGCCGTCTACGGGTACCACGCCTATAACCATTATAACAAGAACGGCAGTATGTATATCCACCGGCCTGACCCGGAGCTGTCCATCGCGGAGAATATCCTCCGGATGCTCCGGCCCAACATGGAGTACACCCCGCTGGAGGCCAACGTGTTGGACATCGCCCTGTTGCTGCACATGGAGCATGGCGGCGGCAACAACTCCACCTTCACCACCCGGGTGGTCACCTCCTCCGGTTCGGACACCTATTCCACCATGGCGGCGGCCCTCTGCTCCCTGAAGGGGAAGAAACACGGCGGCGCCAACCTGATGGTGATGCGGATGATGGACGACATTCGGGAGCATATCTCTGACTACCAGGACGAGGACGAGATTCAAAACTACCTGAACAAGATTTTGAGCGGCGATGCCTTTGACCATCAGGGGCTGATTTACGGCATGGGCCATGCGGTCTACTCCCTGTCCGACCCCCGCGAGGTGATTTTGAAGTCCTTCGTGGAGAAGCTGGCGGTGGAGAAGGGCCGTCAGACAGATTTGGCCCTGTACAACAGCGTGGAGCATATCGGCACCAAACTGATCGCCCAGAAGCGGAAAATCTACAAGGGGGTCAGCCCCAACGTGGACTTTTACAGCGGCTTTGTCTACGATATGCTGGGGATTCCCATGGAGCTGTACACCCCCCTGTTCGCCATCGCCCGGGTGTCCGGATGGAGCGCCCACCGCATGGAGGAGCTGTCCTCCGCCACGAAGATCATCCGCCCCGCCTACCAGAGCCTGGTCAAGGGGCAGACCTACTATCCCCGTGAAGCACGCTGAGCGGACCGCAAGAACAGGAGGCCATTATGGAACAGGAACTCTATCAACAGGCAGAGGAATTTTTTCTGAATCGGCTGGATATTGACAAGGTGTTCAGCGGCATGGAACGGACGGATTTTGCCTTCCTCTATGCCATTTCCCAATGCCAGGCCGCCTCACAGCCCCACAACCGGGCCTATCTCTACCAGCTCTCTGAGCGGCTGGACATGCCCATCCCCAAGGTGTCCAGAGCAATCCGCCGCCTGCAGGAGAAGGGGTATGTGACCTGGAAAACCGATGACGAGCTGGGCCGCACCTATGTGAAGCTCACCGGCATTGCGGTGAATCTGATGCAGAATATGAAGAACACCATGCGGGACTGTTATGTGGAAATCGTCAACACCGTGGACAGCCAGGATCTGGAGGTCACTCTGCGCACCATGCAGCAGATCTCCGGGATCATCTCCGCCAAACAGGCCCAAAAGGACGGTGCGGACTGACCACCGCCTCATTTTCATCACCCAAAGGGCAAATGCGTCCGGCCGGAGCGTTCTCCGACCGGACGTTTTTCTTTTTCCCGCAGCAGTGGATGATTCCCACATTTTGCACAAAAAATGGTCCTTATGTGGAAAGAATGAAAAACGGTTGACAATTCCTTCCAACCTGTTATGATAGTGTCTGCTGCCCGCCCAGGCGCACCCTGCGCCTGAGGACCCGGGCAAGCGCGGCAGTCAGGGAGGACGAAGCGATGAAGGAGAGGACAAGGCGTCTCGGCTGGGGGTAGACCCCTTTCAGGTGCTTTGCGCCGTGCTGAGCCATGTAATCCCCATTCCCTTTGGGATACTGTACACCTGCATCAACCTGGTGCTGCTAGCGGGGATGTTCGTGGTGGACCGGCACTATATCGGTCTGGGGACGCTGATCAACCTGTTTCTCATCGGCTATGTGGCCCAGTACACCCAGGGCTGATTCAGCGGCTGTTTCCCGACCCAGGCCTGCCGGTGCGGGTGGGGATGCTGGCGGTGGCGCTGCCCTTCCTGTGCCTGGCCAGCTCCCTGTACTTCACCGCCGACCTGGGGGTCTCCACCTATGACGTGTGGGCGCTGGTGCTGGACCGGCGGACGAAGGCCCCCTTCTGGCTCATTCGGGTGGGGACGGATCTGATTTGTGTGCTGATGGGCTTTGCCCTGCTGGGGTTCCGGCCCAGGGGCATGATCGGCGTGGGCACCATCATCACCGCCTTCTGCATGGGGCCGATGATCGACCTGTTCAACCGCAGGGTGTCGCAGCCGCTGCGTTACGGCAGGAAAACGTCTTGACAAATCGGGGGATTTGGTGCAAAATAAACGAAGAATCAAGTGTACCGCAGAAGGAGTGTCCACCCATGTCCAACTGGCAGAGATATACGGAATATAAGCAGTCCCTCTCCCCCCTGATGCGCACACTGCTGCAAACGGGGGAGCTGGTGGTGATCGTCGTCGTGGTGCTCACCCTGTTCAGCGCCCTTGTCGGAACCTCCAGCGCGACGCTGACCCTGCAGGACGACAGCCTTGTCCTGTCCTCCGGCGACGATTTGTCGGTGGAGGTGGCCTATGGGGATATCCAGTCCGTCACCCTGGAGGAGGTGCCTGACAGCTTCGGCACCTGCGTGGACGGCAAGGAGGGCCGCAGCTACGCCTACGGCGTCTGGCAGTCCGACACCTGGGGAGAATATATCCTGGCCGCCAAAACCAACCTGACCCAGGTGATCGTCGTTCGGACGGAGGAGCAGACCGTGGTCTTTAACTACGAGAGCGATGACGTGACCGCCCAGCTCTATGACTACTTTTTAGAGATGGCAACGGAATAAGCGCCGGATGCCCCGCCCGCAGCTCAGGCTGCGGGCGGGGCATTTTTTACCTTCCGGCCTGGTTGGCCCGCCTGACCCGAAAGGCGTCGAAGCCGGGGTAGCAGGCCCCGTCCCCCAGCGCCTCCTCGATGCGGAGGAGCCGGTTGTACTTGGCCACCCGCTCGCTGCGGCTGGGGGCGCCGGTCTTGATCTGGCAGGTGTTCAGGGCCACCGCCAGGTCCGCGATGGTGGTGTCCTCCGTCTCCCCGGAGCGGTGGGAGGCGATGGCGGCATACCCCGCCCTGTGGGCCAGTTGGATGGCCTCCATGGCCTCGGAGATCGTGCCGATCTGGTTCGGCTTCACCAGGACGGCGTTGCCGCAGCCCAGCCGGATGCCTTTGGAAAGGCGTTGGGTGTTGGTGACGAACAGGTCATCCCCCACCAGCTGCACATGGTCCCCCAGGGCGCCGGTCAGGGCCTTCCAGCCCGTCCAGTCCTCCTCGTCCAGCCCGTCCTCGATGGAGCAGATGGGGTAGGCTTCGCACAGCCGTTTCCAGTGGTCTGCCAGCTCCGCCGAGGTGAACCGCTGCCCGCTTTTGGGCAGCAGGTACTCCCCTGGCCCGGCCCCCTTCCACTCGCTGGCGGCGGCGTCCAGGGCCAGCACAATGTCCCGCCCCGGCTGGTATCCGGCCCGGTTCACCGCCGCCAGGATAAACTGAATGGCCTCCTCATCGCCGGAGAGGTCTGGGGCGAAGCCCCCCTCGTCCCCCACGGCGGTGGCCAGCCCCTTCTCCCGGAGCAGGGCCGCCAGGGCGTGGAACACCTCGGCACACCAGCGCAGCCCCTCCCGGAAGCCGGGGGCCCCGGCGGGCATGATCATAAACTCCTGCACGTCCAGGTTGTTGGCCGCATGGGCGCCGCCGTTCAGGATGTTCATCATGGGCACCGGCAGGCAGCCGCCGTTGACGCCCCCCAGAAAACGGTAGAGGGGCAGCCCCAGTCCTGCCGCCGCCGCCCGGGCGCTGGCGATGGAGACGGCCAGAATTGCATTGGCCCCCAGGCGGGACTTGTCCCCGGTGCCGTCCGCCCGGAGCATGGCCCGGTCTACGGCAAAAACGTCCGAAGCGTCCAGGCCGTGCAATACCGTCTGAATGGTGGTGTTGACATGCTCCACCGCCTGTAAGACCCCCTTGCCGCCGAAGCGGGCGGCGTCGCCGTCCCGCAGCTCCAGCGCTTCAAAGGCCCCGGTGGATGCGCCGCTGGGGGCTGTCCCCCGGCCTGAACCGCCGCCGGCGAGGAATACCTCCGCCTCCACCGTGGGATTGCCACGGGAGTCCAAAACCTCCCGGCCCACCACCCTCTGAATCTGTAACTCGTTCATTGTGCCTGCATCCTTTCCTGCGGGGCTGTTCCTCTCCCGCCGTTTGCCTGTAGGTTGCCCCCGGCGGGCCGGGCGTATGCGTCCACAGGCAAAAAAGTGCGCCTGCCCCGGCGGAAAACCGGAGCAGGCGCGCTTTCAGACGACATTCACAGGCCGACAAAGTTTTCAAATATCATACAAACCCCCAGAATCAGCAGCACGATGCCGGTGGCCCGATTGCTCGTCACCCCGTCCATCTTATTGGCGAACTGGGAGGAGACCACCGCCCCGATCAGGGTGAACAGGCTGCACAGAATCAGGGCGGGAATGTAATCCGTCACCTCTCCAAAGGTGAAGTGGGATACCGCGCCGGTCAGCGCCGTAAAGGTCATGATAAACACGCTGGTGCCCACGGCGGTTTTCAGCTCATAACCCAGAATGCAGGTCAGGATGAACAGCATCATCAGGCCGCCGCCCACCCCCATAAAGCCGCAGTAGAAGCCGATGAAGGCCCCGCTGAGGACGGACAACAGCGCCTTCATCCGGTCGCTCCGCCGCTGGAAGGCGGGATGCTGCTCCGTGGCAGGATGTACGATGAACCGGATGCCCATGAACAGGGAGGTGAACACGGAGAAGTAGCCCATCTGCAAATCCGGCATGTACTGGGAGAAATAGCTCCCCACCACCGTCATCACCATCACGGACACCAGCATGAAGATCCCGTGCTTCAAATCCACGTTTTTATTTTTCTGATACACCACGGCGGTCATGGCCGAGGCCAGCACGTCGGAGGCCAGGCCGATGCCCACCGACTCATACCAGGGGTACCCCAGAAAGGAAATCAGCATGGGGGCAATCACCGTCGCCGCCGACAATCCGGCAAAGCCGGTGCCCACACCGGCGGCGGCCCCTGCAAACAGGCATACCAAGCATAGTTTTACCATCGTCTCTCAACCCGCTCTTCCCTGATGCCGTACAGCATTGCACAGTATGCTTTTATTTTAACCGCTCTCCCAGGGAGAGCATGAACGACTTGTGAGTCGTTTGTAATTTTTTTGTAAATTCTGCGCCCCGGCGGCAGTGCCATTATTTTAGCCTTTTGCGGCCCGTTTGTAAAGAGGGAATCCGATTTTTCCCGGTGCTCAGTGGGGGTATCGTGTGCGGCTGCACGGCTTCCGTCATGAAGAACCGCTCTGCACGGGAACGGCCCGGTCTGATATTGCAGTTGCATTTTCCGAATCATATGTTATAATAATTTATGCCATTTGCGGCCATATACCCGGCAGCGATGCGCGCTGCCATTGTGCCGGCCAATCTGACCTTGCTGTCCTTCCCCGGAGGGCGCAGCGGAAAGGAGAGAACCCTGTTATGTCTGAACAAGAGAACAATCCCATGCTGGACGAGTTCGAGCAGGATGAGCTGATCCTCACCGATGAGGACGGCAACGACATCACCTTCCAGCTTCTGGACGTCATCACCCACCAGGGCGGGCGCTACCTGGTGCTCCAGGACCCGGAGGATGAGAACTATGTGGTCATCATGCGGGAGGAGGAGCAGCACGGGGACGAGTCCACCTTCACCGAGCTGGAGGACGAGGACCTGCTGGAGACCATCTTCGCCCTGTTTAAGGAGCGGAATCAGGAGACCATCGACTTCGACGATGAGGAGTAACCTCCTCTGCCGGACAAAGCAACACACCGCGGACGAGGCAGTCGCCTGCCGTCCGCGGTGTGTTTGTTTTGTCGTGCTTCCTATGCCTGCTTTTGGGCGTAGTCGCACCAAGGGGCCACGGGGCATTTGTCGCAGTGGGCCTTCCGGGCGGTGCAGACCGCCCGGCCGTGTAGCACCATCCGGTGACAGAAGTTGTTGGACTCCTCCGGCGGCAGCACCGCCCGGAGCTGGGCCTCCACCTTGCCGGCGTCCTTCGTGCCGTCGGTGAGGCCCATGCGGCCGGTGATGCGGATGCAGTGGGTGTCCGCCACCACGCAGCCCGGCTCGGCGTAGATGTCCCCCCGGACCAGGTTCGCCGTCTTGCGGCC
The DNA here is from genome assembly GCA_021202775.1 of Clostridiales bacterium. Lineage (GTDB taxonomy): Bacteria > Bacillota > Clostridia > Oscillospirales > Oscillospiraceae > Onthomonas. The sequence continues at coordinate 8,037 of JAJQCJ010000013.1, forward strand.
AACGCCGGGGAGTTTCAGGAGGTCGTCCATCTCCCTGGGGACCTTGCCGCCGAAGTCGCTCAGCAGCATCTGGGCGCAGGCCACCAGGTCCCGGCTCTTGCCGTTGTAGAAGCCGCAGGAATGGATGTACTCTCCCACTTCCTTGGGGTCGGCCTCCGCGAAGGCCTCCAGGGTGGGGAAGCGGGCGAACAGGGCGGGGGTCACCATATTCACCCGGGCGTCGGTGCACTGGGCGGACAGCCGCACCGCGAACAGCAGCTCATAGTCCTTCTCATAGTGCAGGGAGCAGAGGGAGTCCGGGTACAGCTCCTTTAAGGCGTTCACAATGCTCCATACTTCGCTTTGTGTTTTCATGTGGTTCTCCTCTCCGGTGGGGTGGATGATGTTTGGGGAAACTGGAATATATCAGTTCACATTTACAAAGTACAGGCCAATCAAACAAATGCCAACGCCTAGAATTTTGTTCCAAGTCAGTGCTTCATGATAGAGAAGGTATCCAACAAAAATAAGAGCAACTGCAAGAAACGCACTCTGGACAATAGATAGTGTGCTTACCTGCCACCCATTTCTGTATGCGTACAGGAATCCTACTTCTAAACCAACCAACACTACACCCAAAACAAATGGAGCGGCATTCATCTTGCTGTATTCTGATAAAATATTACCGTTCTTATTCATAGCAAAATATAATACAAAGGAAATTACCGTTTCGACAAAATAGGTAACCGTCAGCGAAGCAAAAGGATCCATACCATCTGGCAGTGACTTTGCACATATTTGATATAACACATTGGATAAAACGACCAGCACAACCGGCCAAGCATAGTTGAACATAATTAAGTTCTTCCTGAAAAATATTGGGCCTGACTGCCGGTAGGTGCCCATCCGTTTATATTTGAAAGCGCAGCTTTTCAAATTCCGATTTGTCGCTCTGTTCATCAACTCTGTGCCCTGCTTCTGCGTATCTGCCTGATAAACCTGAATTTATTTATCATCGTTCTCTTTTTTGTCGGTATCTTTACCATCCTGATGCAGTTGCGCGGCGCCTATGCACAAAAAGGCCGAGCCCAGGCACAAGTACACGACGCTGAAATCACCGTCACTGAAAAAGCCGATGATGGCTGCTATGTAAAAGAGTACGGCTGCAATGAAAAATAAAATTGCCGCTGTTTGTTTGCCTTTCATGTTGATTTCCCCTTAAATTCAAAACTTGCTTCGCGGGCTGTCGGCCTGCGGCCCGGAACGTCTCACACCCGCGTCAGGTTTTTCAGCCAGATGTACTTATTGTACCGCCACCGGAGGAATGGGGCCTTTACTTCGCTCCGTGTTTTCATGTGGTTCTCCTCTCTGGTGGGGTGGACGATGTTTGGAGAAAACGGAAGCTGTGTGTGTGCGTTCACACTCCCCCGACTGATTGGCGTTTGCCAAATAAAAATGTTGATTACACTGTCTTCTCTAAATATACTGACGCTCTGCCAGCGTCCTCAAATTGCTCAATCAGCGCAAACCCGTTTTTGTTTAGAACCCGAACAGATGCAATATTGTTCCTATAGGTAAAAGCGCCAATAGTTTTTATGTGATAATCATTTCTGAGAAATTCTACAAATAGTCGAACGGCTTCGGTTGCGATTCCTTTTCCCCACAACTTTTTTTCAAAAATGCAGTAACTCAGCATAGCATCTGGTTCTTCCCATAATCCATAACACCATATATCTCCGACATATTCTCCGTTATAGTAAATGGTTTTTCCGATACTTTTAGCCGATTCGGATTTTGTTTCCATATACATTCTAAGTGCATCTTCAAGTGTTTTGGCAGAACTGGGCAATAAATCTTTGATCTCCGCATCTTGTGTTTTCTCATAATACATCTTAACGTGTTGTTCTGTTCGTTCTTTCAGTTCTATCATATAACGTCTCTTTCTCAAACTCTGATTTGTCGCTCTGGTTTCTCCCTTTCTTCCGGTTATCCCCGCTGACACGCGGCGACAAACGCCTCAAAAATCCTCCGGCTGCTTGGATTCACCTGGTAGTCAAACTCCGGGTGCCACTGGAAGCCCCAGACGAAGGGCTTCCCCCTGTGCCGGACGGCCTCCACCAGTCCGTCCTCCGACTCGGCCATGACCTCCAGGCCGGCCCCCAGGGTTTTGATAGCCTGATGGTGATAGCTGTTGACCCCCATCCTCTCCGTTCGGAGCAGGGCATGGAGGGGCGTTCCCCTCTGAATCCTGACCTGATGGGCCGCGTTGGTATAGGGCGGGGCCATGTGATGCTCCACGGGGCTGTCAAACTCCGTGGGCAGGTCCTGATACAGGGTGCCCCCTTGCAGGACGTTGATGAGCTGAATCCCCCGGCAGATACCCAGAACGGGCCTGTCCTCCGCCAGCGCCCTGGCGTACAGGGCGGACTCCATCCGGTCCCTGGCCCGGCAGGTGGAGCCGCAGCGGGGACTGCGGGGCTGCCGGTAGAGGGCGGGGGATATGTCGTGGCCGCCGGTCAACAGCAGGCCGTCGCACCGGTCAAAGACCTCCAGCGCGTCCGCCTCCGCCTCTGTCAGCGGCAGAATCACGGGAATCCCGCCTGCCGCCTCGATGCCGTTCATGTAACCGGGGAGCATCCAGATGCTCTCCTTTTCATCGTCCCACAGGGGGACGACTGCGATGAGTTTCTTTGCCATGATTCCGCCTCCTGACCGCTTGCGTGGTTGAGGGAGTTCACACTCCCTTATAAGCTCCGATACATTATATGGATGTCCTCATAGTGGCCGTCCTTCATACGGAACCCGTTCGGTATCGTTCCGACCTCCTGAAACCCCAACCGTTCATATAAATGCCGGGCGTGGAGGTTGCTGTCCACCACTGCGTTGAACTGCATGACGGAAAAGCCGCTGCCCTTTGCCTGTTCCAGAGAATCCCGCACCAGCAGTTCCCCGATGTGCAGTCCTCTGGCCTCCGACCGAACGGCATAGCTGGCGTTGGCGATATGCCCGCACCGGCCGACGTTGTTGGGATGGAGAATGTACATCCCCTCTACGGCGTCGGTTTCCGTCTCCACCGCAAGGCCGGTGTAGGTCTGCGCGCGGAAAAAGGCGTCCGCCTCGGCCTCCCCAAGGCACTCCGTCTGGGGGAAAGCGACGCCCTCCTCCACCACTTCGTTCCAGATATGCCTTATCTCTGACAGATAAGAGGCGTCGTATTTCTTTACGATGATTGGCACGATTGATTCCTCCAGGTTCTGATTGAGCGCGTTCCTTCTGTATGACTGCCCCTATAAACCGGAAGCTTCTTTGATTGCTTCTGATTTTCCTATCCCTGTAGGCAGCCATTTGCTGCTGTTGTTACCGTGACATATTTTTTCATTGACCGACTGCTTTGCCGGCAAAGTCCCTGTAACCTTCCTCCATTGCAGTTTTAATCGCAACATCTCCACCTTTCAGCCACAGAGTGGCAAGGTAAAGCATCCCGCACATACAGGCGAACTTGTCATAATAATTTCCATAATGCGCCTCATATAGGAATTGATTCTGTTTCGTGGTATCCTGTTCCACAAGCGCAGACGTAAGCTTTTTTCTGCTTCGTTCAAACACAGTCAAAAGTTCTTTGCTTTGCCAATCTACCGTGTCAATATCTTTTGCATTGTATGAGAGCAAGTGTGCAAACCCCTCATCGAATGTAATGGCATCCAGACACTCTCGATAATTCGTCCCTTCCAAAGCTTCTGTTAAACCTGCTAAATGAGAATGGAGCAGCACGTGGCAAAGTTCGTGGGACAAAAGATTCCGGACAACCTGTGCAAGATCGGAGTGGCCGATATATTTTGTCCAGCAAATCAAATCGAAAATAACGTGGCAGCGTCCATCCCTGTCAAATTTTACGACTGCATCGAGTGGCTCCGGAAACCCAACAATCAGGTCAACGCTCGTATTTTCCAGTTCCTTTTTCCAGTCAGGAAAGAGCAAATTCCATATCCGGACATTGATGGGCTGAAAGCTTTGCGCTGTGGCACGAATTGCGTCATAGACGCACTGAACCTTTTGGTATGTATCATCGTCTACATTCGGTGATGTGAAAATGTTCCCACCTGTCATCTTTGCAGTTTCTGTTTCCTCAAAATACCATTCACTATAATACTTGTTGACATTCTGTCGGTTCAGATACGTTACCGCAATTTCTTCATTTATTATCATATGATTACCTTGCCTTCTGTGCAATGACTGTATACCAATCGACATCATCAATATTGATTCCCGTGACATATGCCGGATGACACAAAACCTGTATGTCCGCATATTGCATTTCTTTCAATTTTTTTAAGAGCACATTCTTTAAAATCGGGTAATAGTGCTCCGCAAAATGCTCTTTCTGTACAATTTTATTATTCTGCTCAAACGTAAATATCAGATTAAATATCATAGAACCGTCATTTTCATAATCCCATAACTGTATCAAATTAACTCTGCTTTCCTTTAAAAATATTGGATTATACAAATAAAATCTCTGATGCTCCCTTAGAATTTTATCCCAGTTTCGGATGTCAAAATATAAATATCCTCCCGGACGAATCAGCTTATCCATCTGCTCTAAAACCTGCAACACTTCCCCGTTCGTTACATAGGGAAGCGAATTCCCTGTACTTGCTACGCAATCAAATTGTCCAACAATTTTAGAGGACAATTCTCGAAAATCGCATTGGGTAAGTTCCATTTCTTTTCGCATATTTATCGACTTTTCCTTACATTTATCAAGCATATTCTGACTAAGGTCAGAACCAGACAACTGCACACCTAACTCAAGAAGAGGTAAAGTCGAACTCCCTGTCCCAATACTGATATCCAAAACTGATTTAATATCTCGTCCTTCTAATAATGTAGCCCAATGCTTTTTATAAGCTTCGAATCTTTTTTTACTTTCAATCAGATCATATATATCTGCCCGTTCATATAATTTCCCCATATTCAAACACCTTCAAATATTACTATCTTTTAGAATATTCCGATTTGCGGGCAGGTTGGACAGGGCCTCACCCCGTAAAGGAAATCCGCTTCTCCAGCAAATCCAGCGGCACCCGGCTGTCCCTGGCCGGGCCGATGTAGTAGAATCCGTTGGCCCGGTAGAACCGTTTGCCGTACTCGTTCACCGGGGAGCAGCGGAGCCGGAGCTTCTCCCGGCCCAGAGGGCGGCAGACGCTGACCGCCTCCCCCAGCAGCTGCACCCCCAGCCCGTTTCCCCGGTAGTGGGGGCAGAGGTAGCAGAAGGAGATGAAGCCCACCCGGGCCTCCGCGTCCCGCTCCAAATCCAGCTGGAGCATTCCCACGATGCGTTTGCCGTGCATGACCACCCGGACGCTGCGGGGCTGGTACTCCGAGGCCCGCAGGGCCGCCCGGTAGAAGCCCTCCCCGTCAAAGAGGGCGGAGCCGTGAATCTGCCGCCAGGCGTCCTGGCGGAATTGCAGGTAGAGCTGCCGCTCCCCCACCGGGTCCCAGTCCCGGAACCACAGGTTTGCTTCGGAAATGCCGCTGGAGCCCTTCCACCAGGTCTGCTTTCCCAGGGTGGACAGCTCCCCCGGCAGGTGGCAGGCGTCCGCCTCCCACAGGATGCGGGGGGTGTCCCCCGCCAGCTCGATCAGGGAGACGCCGGTGTTGTCGCTTCTGGGCACGTCACTGAGCCGCTCCAGCGGCCAGCCGTGGCACCAGCACAGGAAGGTGCGGATGGCCAAGGAATGACTGACGCAGGCGATGGTTTTCCCCTCCTGCTCCCTGGCCAGGCGGAGATAGGCGGCGATTTGCCGGGCCTGGAGCTGTTGGTAGTCCTCCCCCCAGCGGGGCGGCTGATAGGCCGGGTCGGCGGAGCGGAACCGGCGCATGGTCTCCGGGGCCAGCTCCATGGCCTCGCCAAAGGGCATATCCTCCCACTGGCCCATGTTGATTTCGATGAGCCCTCTGTCCCGGTACAGGGGGACGCCCTGCTGGTCGGAGACGGCCCGGCCGGTCTCAATGGCCCGGTAGAGGGGGCTGGCAAAGACGGCGTCCACCGGGGTTTTGGCAAACCGCTGCCGCAGGGCGGCGATCTGTCGTCTGCCCCGCTGGGTGACGGCGGAGTTGTACTGCCCCTGTATCCTGCGGTACAGGTTGCCCTCCGCCTCCGCGTGGCGGATGATGTAAATTCGTGTCATGTTCGTTCTCTCTCTGTAAAAGGATGCATCAGGGTGGTGATTTTTTCGTAGTCTCCTTAGAGATGGTTCTCAAAAGGAAATAGGTTTTTGCCCTCCGGGCGGGCCCCATTTCTTGTTTCGCCAAGAAATGGGGGAAAGAAGGCGACTTAGGGAGGAGCTTCGGGGCCTCGCTCCTCCCTAAGAACCCTCCTCCTATCCCGCTGGGCTT
>JAJQCJ010000119.1 GCA_021202775.1 Clostridiales bacterium
CTTGCCGATGGTGGTCTTATGGTCGTGGAAGGCGGGGAGGCAGTGCATGAACCGGGCCTGTGACCCGGCGTTCTCCATGATGGCCCGGTTCACCTGATAGGGGGCCAGGTCGTGGATGCGCTGCTCCCACACCTCCACAGGCTCCCCCATGGAGACCCAGACGTCGGTGTACAGCACGTCCGCCCCCTTTGTGGCGGCCATAGGGTCGGTGACAAAGTCCAGGGTGGCCCCGGTCTCGGCGGCGACGGCCCGGCAGGTCTGAATCAGGGCAGGGTCAGGGAAGTAAGCCTCAGGGGCGCAGGCGGTGAAGTGCATCCCCATCTTGGCGCAGCCCACCATCAGGGAGTTGCCCATGTTGTACCGGGCGTCCCCCAGATAGACCAGGTGGATGCCCTTCAGGTGGCCAAAATGCTCCTGAATCGTCAGGAAGTCGGCCAGAATCTGGGTGGGGTGGAACTCGTTGGTCAGGCCATTCCAGACGGGGACGCCTGCGTAACGGGCCAGCTCCTCCACCACCTCCTGACCGAAGCCCCGGTACTCGATGCCGTCAAACATCCGGCCCAACACCCGGGCGGTGTCGGCGATGGATTCCTTTTTCCCGATCTGGGAGCCGGAGGGGTCCAGATATGTGACCCCCATCCCCAGGTCCCGGGCGGCCACCTCAAAGGCGCAGCGGGTGCGGGTGGATGTCTTTTCAAAAATCAGCGCGATATTCTTCCCCTCGTGGATGCGGTGGGGGATGCCGGCCTTCTTCTGAGCCTTCAGCTCGGCGGCCAGGGTCAGAAAGCCCTGAATCTCCTCCGGGGTGAAATCCAGCAGCTTGAGGAAGTTTTTACCTGTCACATTCATCATGATTCCTCCTGGAACGATTAAATATACCCCTCTATTTTAGCGGATTTCTGCCGTCCTTGCAATGGGGTAACGCGGTTTTCCCAAAAAACAATCTCACGGAAGTTGTGACACAGCCAGCGAAATGGTTTACAATTCGGTCATCATTTTATTTCCATATGTGTTATAATTTAATTAATTTGTCGAATGGGGGCGATTTTCTTGAAACGGATGAAAAAGCTGCTGGAGCAGGTGGCACCCTGGCTGCTGGTGGTCATCGTTGGGGTGACCTTTTACGAGGTGCTGGAGCATTTGTCCTGGGTTATCCGGCTGGGCAAGGTGGTGCTGGACGTCCTGTTCCCCTTCCTGGTGGGCGTCGCCCTGGCCTGGCTGCTGGACATCCCCACCCGGATACTGGAGGAGCGGTGGCTGAAGAATCGGGCGCTGTCTGTGGCGGCGGTGCTGGTCGGGGTGGTGCTGGTGATCTGGCTGCTGATCGCCATGGTGGTGCCCCAGCTCAGTCTCAGTGCGGAGAGCTTTCTGGAAAATGTCCCCGACTACCTGGCCAATCTGGAGGGTCTGCTGGCGCAGCTGCCGGTGGAGATTACGGTAGACGAAACCATTGTGGACACCCTGTTCTCCGACTGGGAGAGCATCTGGAATGAGATTCTCACGCTGCTGGAAAACTATTCCGGCAACCTGTTCGCCTACGGCAGGGCCATCGGCAACGGTCTGGTGACGATCATCACGGCGGTGGTGGCAGCCATCTACATCCTGCTGGAGAAGGAGCAGATGGTGCGCCAGCTGCGAAAGGTGTGCCGCGCCCTGCTGCCGGACGAGGCCAGGAACTGGCTGCGGCGGCTTTACGTGCTGTCTGACCGGATGCTGACCAGCTTCCTGGCGGGGAAAATTCTGGACAGCACGGTGATCGGCCTGCTCAGCGCGGTGGTGCTGGGCCTGCTGCGCATTCCCTTCACGCCGCTGATCAGCGTGCTGATCGGTGTGACCAACATTGTGCCGGTGGTGGGCCCCATCATCGGCGGCATCATCGGCGGGGTGATCCTGCTGCTGGCCTCGCCGGGGAGCGTTCCTCTGTACGCGATTCTGGTGCTGATCATTCAGCAGCTGGACGGCCACGTCATTGGCCCCAAGATTTTGGGGAACACGGTGGGGCTGTCCACCATGTGGACGCTGTTTGCCATCGTCATCGGCGGGGACCTGTTCGGGTTTGCCGGCATGATTTTGGGGGTGCCGGTATTTGCCGTACTGTACAACCTGGGGGCGGAATTCATCAACGGACGGCTCCAGAAAAAGGACGCCCCTGCCCAGCCCAAAAAAATTCCTGAAAATGTAAAATTAGGGCTTGCATTTTCTGTCGGAGTGTGATATTATAATTTAGCTGTCAGGGATGACACATCCGGGTGTGGCGAAGTTTGGTATCGCGCTTGAATGGGGTTCAAGAGGCCTTGAGTTCGAATCTCAACACTCGGACCAAAGAAAACACGTTGAAACTTAGCGTTTCAGCGTGTTTTTCTTTTGCTTTTGGTGCTTTTGGCGTTCAATCGTTCAAGAATTGAAAACCGCTCAACCGGCATATCACAGCATAACCCGGCATGGAACAGCAGGATAAATGGTGTAAAAATGGGGTCGGAGAAAAAGAGGGGGAGCGCTTTATGTGCGTTCCCCTTTGTGCTGCTACCCGCTCCCTGCCTCAGGCGTAGCGCAGCCCCTCTGTTTTGCGGGCACGATAAAAAACAGCACCTGGAGCATACCACCCCGGGTGCTGTTTTCACAATTCAGCTCAGAATCAGCGGTCACAGCCGCAGTACAAGCGGCAAAGTTCCATCAAGGGTATAACTATACTGCTGAAGCCAAACACGGCAGAGGGGGCGTTTAGGGCCGTTTAGACAAAACGCTCCGTCATCATGCCCCAGATAAAGCAGGCAAGCTCTCGGCAGTCTTGGCAATATTGGATTTCTTTCCGTTCTTCATCATCAGTCTGTAATTTTTCCGCCTGAGACGCCTGTTCGCTTTATCTGCATATTCAGTTGTCCCGCAGCAGCGTTTTCCCTAGGGAACCTCTGAATAAATACACTTCGGCGTCTTGCGGTAAATTTCCGCCATAAATGCGTTGCAAAGTCTTGAAATCCGTCAGGATTACCCTCAAGGGGTATGCCCGCGCCTTGCAGCGCTCCTGATCCTGCGACTTTGCGCCTTTTTCTAAAGCGGCAGGCCGAATGGCCAATTCCTCTTATGCGCGAATGCAGGGAGCAATGGCCGCAGGCCATGCGAGTCGCAGACGAAAATTTCCTCGCAATCAGCTCTTGTCTATTTATTCAAAGGTTCCCTAGGATTCGGATTGGAGGACTTTTTGACCGGGCGGCGCCGGACACCTTCTCCTGCCTATAACAGGATATGCACAGCGCTGTCCATACCAGCGATCAGCCGACCTGATTTTTCATCGATCTGGCGGAGCGCATCCTGGCCGGCCCGTTTTTCGATTTCCGCATAGGCCCGGTCAAGATTTGGTTTCCGGCTCGTCATGTTATGGCAGTCAGAACCGAGGGCTGCGACGTTTCCCTCCCGCAGCAGGTGCAGGGCCCTCCGGCGGCAGCGCCAGCCACCCAGAAACGCATCGGCATTCACCTGAAACAGGACCCCGTTTTCGGCCAGCAGATCCCAGACATCCGGATCCTGAAACGTAAAGTAACGGTCAACATGGGCCAGCAGAACCGTGAATCCTCTGACGCGCACAAGGTCTATGGCCTCAGCGATCATCCGCTCCGACCACGAATGGAAGGGCATTTCCAACAGCAGAAGCGAACTCTGTCCTACGCACAGCTGTGACAGACATTCCGTGTTGGAAATCCCGTCGTAATAATACACCTCTGCGCCCAGATAAATCTCCGGCATATCCTCCGACAGCCCGGGGGCCAACCGCTCCCAGGCGGCGCCTCGCCGGGCCAGAAAACGGTCCGGCGCATCCTCCTGCGCATAAAAATGGGGCGTCGCCACGATTTTTGTGATTCCCTGCTGCCAGGACAGGCGGAGCATTTGTACGCTTTCCTCTACGGAGGAGCTGCCATCGTCAATACAGGGTAAAATATGTGAATGAAAGTCGATCATTTGCGTATGTCGGCCGGCGGCAGGCCCCTTTGCCGATGCCGCCGGTCATTGCTCCATTTCCAGTTTAATTTTCGCGGCGATTACGCCTCATACGGTGGGACTCATGGCAAAACCTGCCCCAATCAGGAATGGAAGGGGGCAGCAAATCATGCGGAACACTGCGTTCCGGCTTAATCCTCTGCGCCGGTTTCTGCCGGCTGATAGAACAGCGCTATCACGCACTGCTTCACAGAATCCTCGTCGGCATAAAATTCCATGTATTCTTCGCCCAGTACCGCTTCGCCGTCAGGGCTGACGATTCCTTCACATTCGCACTGAGCCAGTTGATCCATGAAATTGATCAGCTTTGTGCCCGAGTAATCCGACAGCATATAGGATGCGATGTCTGTCAACACGCCCGTTATCGAACCGCTGTCCTCGCTCCACTTGACCTGAAGCTGTTCCATCACCTCAAGCATGAACTGTTTCTGGCGCTCCATGCGGGACAGATTGGTCTCCTCTCCCACATCTTTTCGCGAACGAATATAGGTGACGCACTGGCTTCCGGTCAGCGTCATCGTTTCCCCTTCCACCAGGGAGGGATCAACGCTGGAAAAATCATCCTGTATGGTGACCGTAACGCCGCCGATTCCGTCAACCAATCGTTCCACTCCGGTCATATTCACCGCAATATAGTGGTCGATTTCAGCGCCATAGAGAAACGTGCTGACCGCTGTTACGGAGTTCTCACAGCTGTCCTCCATCCCATCCCCGTAGGTATGGGCCAGGGCCAGCTGCATGACCGAGGTGCCCACATATTTGCCGCCGACGCCATAACACTGCACATCCAACATGGTATCCCGGTTCAGCTGGAGCAGGGAATAGCTGTCTGTGTCCTCATCGAGGACGATCAGCGTCACAAAATCGCTTTGCGCCGAGTTGATATAGGAACCGTTGCTCTCCATCAACCCGGTTTCATCGATGCCCAAAATCAGCGTCGTTGTGAGATGCTCCTTTGGGATGTATGCCACGCCGTCGAAATAGACAACACCGGCCGTGTCCGAATTTGCTTCATCTGTCTCGTCAATGGAAGATGAGAAAGCCTCTGGCTCCTCCTCTTGTTGAAGAAGCCAGAGGCCTGCCATCACGAGAGCCATCAACAATACAGACAAAAGTAATATGACAACATATTTCTTGTTTTGTCCTTTGTGACTCTGCATAAGGGGCTCCCAGGTTCAGTTTAAGCGCGCTTCTTGCCGGCAACAAAGCAAGCCGCAGCAAGAACGACAAACGTCACAGCGCCAATCGCGTAAGCAGGCACGCCGTCAGAAGTCTTGGGGGAGGTGACAGAATCGTCAGAGCTGCCGGAGCCAGAGCCAGACGTACCGGTATCGCTCGTAGTGGTAGAAGCAACTTCAACAATGGCCACGGGGCAGAACTGCGTAAAGGTAGCCGTTACGGAAGAGGTGGTCGCGCTGTTGACCTCACCGGCGGTCCAGTTCTCGCCATCGCACTGAACATAGACGGAAACGCTGTCGGGATTGCTGATCTGAGCCTGGAAGGTAATGGTAACGCTGCCGCCAGCTGCAAGCACGCTCTCCACAGCCTCCACAGCGGTGCCGGTGAACGTGACATCAAACAGGGCGGAGACGACATAATACTCGTCCTCGTTGGTCAGTTCGGGCAGATCAAAATACTCCGCCAGGTCATCGGCCGCATCAATTTCCTCATATGCTGCTTCCAGCGCTGCACGGGCGTCCGCGTCAATGTCCTCCAGGGTGTGGGACTCGCTGACCGGGGTGACGATGATATCGCCAATCTCAAAGGTGTTCTCCACGGTGTTCCCGTCGGCATCCGTCATCGTAATGTCCTCGACGGGGGGAGCCTCTGTCTGCACAACGCTGCTGACAAAGTTGCTGGCGCTTGCCGATATGACAAGCGAGGCGACGGTGGCGAAGGTAAGCGCCATAGTCAATACTTTTTTCATGAATGATTCCTCCTTAGTTTAGGCTGTTCTCAGCCTGCGTTTCATCGGTTTCTGTCTCCAAACTTTTATAGACACCCATCACCAAATAGCGCTGTGTATTATCACCACCGAGACAAGTCGATAAAATGACGATACGGTCACCCTCCTCAATGGTAATGGAAGTATCTACGTTCGCAATCAGGCTCCGTGTTGCGTATACATCCTCAATAAACGCCTCCAATTCGGAGAACTGCGTGAAGTCATGATAGTACAGAAGGTGTTCATTGCTGTATGGCACCGCCGCAAAGACTGTATACTCATATTCCGCCTCCGGCAGGTAAATCGTGAACGTGCGGTTCTCCTGAAAGAATGTGCTGTCACTGAATCGCTCCTGCAGGAAGCCAAACATGGCGCCGGATCTCATGTTATGTCCGTAAATCACTGTCACAGGATCGCTGAAATCCAGGCTGTTGTAATCCTCGACAAACAGGGAGCCGGCATTGGAATCCGCCCCGTCGCTGTCCCGCGTCAAATAGTACTCATTATCACCTGCGCGATTTAACAGTGGTTCGCTCAGGTCCATGCCTGGAATTTCAAGCCACCCGAAAATATCCGGGTTCGCCTCCTGGAGCGCTGCAAAATCAATGGGACTGACATAAGGTTCCTCAGGTTCCGCCTCTGACACTTCCTCTTCCACAACGTTCTCCTCAATCACCTCCTCAGCAGATGAATCCACCTCATCAACAGATGAATCGGAACTGGACGCCAGATCCTCCTGTCCCTGCTTGCTGGTCTCGCTCCGGTGTACTGCGTTGCGAACAAACAAGGCAACACAGACACCTGCCAGCAGAAGGAAAACCACTGCTAAAACGTTCCATGTCTTTTTCCGCATATGAGAAGATTATCACCACCTTGGTATCCAAAGCGGCAGAGATGCCTTCGCTGCCGCTTCCTCATGCCCTCAGCCGTCCTTATGGGCAACACTGTGTTCGTACCCATATCCATATCCATATCCGTATCTGTAATAGTACTTCGAACCTCTGTGATAATCGCCCTTTTCGTTGGAATCGCTGCCATTGAACACACAGCCCAGCAGCTTGGCGTTTACCAGACGCAGCTGATACATCGTGTCCTCCAACGCCCGCTGATCGCAGACGTTGCGCCGCACGATGACCACATAGCCGTCCACCACCGTTGACACCGCGATTGCATCGGTGACAACGGAAACCGGCGGGAGATCCAGGATAATGTACCGGTACTGCTTGGCCAGCCTTTCCAGAAGCGCTTTCATCTGTTCAGACCCCAGCAGCTCTGACGGCATGGGCGGGATATCTCCGCCGACAATGACATCAAAGGCAATGCCGCGGGATGATTTATAGCTCTGGATCACCTCGACGTCAGACGCCTGCCCCACCAGCAGATTGGAAAGGCCCATCCGTCCATGATCCGACTCCTGCCGCTCCGCCGTTACAACAGAACGCCTCAGAGGAAGGCGCTTCTGCATATTCGGAAGGCGCATATCCGCCTCGATGAGCAGCGTCTTATTTTGCGCCTCCGCAAAGGAGTATGCAAGGTTAATGGAGGTCTGCGTTTTGCCCTCGCCCTTCATCGCACTGGTGATGCCGATGATATTGCATTTTTTCTGTCCTTCCTCCTGCGGCAACGTGAGGCTCAGCTTTGTGCGGAGCATCTTGAAAGACTCCGACATAGAAAAGCTCATCTTGTCGCAGAGGGAGCTGTCGTCATAAAAAACGTCAGTGTTCGTCTGCTTTTTTGTTGCTCAAGTGTTTTCCCTCCGACAGAAGCAGTCTCATAGTAGCCGTAAGAACTGCTCTTTTTTGGTTTTGTGCCGCTATCCGGTATGTAGGCCAAAATCGGGATCTCCACGATATCCACAAAATCCTTTTCTTCACGAATCGTGGTATTCATCAGTTCCAGAATCACAACGATACCCACCGACAGCACAAATCCCAGCATCGCCCCCATCATCGTATTCCTCAAAACATTGGGAGAACTCGGCTGGGAGGGAACAATTGCATGCTCGACAACACGGGCATCTGCGCTCTCAATGATACCGGCAATCACTTCCGGCAGCACATCACCGATGGTGGAGGCGATCAGCGCCGCCTCCTCAGGGTCAGCATTCGTCACCTTCACCTGGAAAATCTGTGTGTCATTCACCGAGGAAGTGGTCAGCATGGAAGAGATTTCTGAATAGGTGTAATCCAGGCCGGACTTCTCTATGACGACATCCAGCGTATCCTTGGTATCTAAAATTGCTTCGTACACATCGACCAGCTGAACGGACGCCGACAGGTCGCTGGTGGAAATACTCACGTTTCCAACGCTGATATCCGAGTTATTCACATAGATTTTTACGGTGGATTCATACATGGGAGTGATGAAATATGTTGTACCCAGGTAGGCACAGGAACCGAACAACAGTGAAAATGTAATGATAAACCACAGCCTTTTCAAACATGCCCGGGCAAGTCTCAGCAAATCGATCTCAACAACCTGGTTATTCTTCCTTTTGTTCGACACGTTTTTTCCTCCAACTATTGAACTCTGCCGGGCAGCGCGATCCGCACAGGATAAGCAGCAGAACCGTCATATGGGAGCCTGTGAACCCTCCCGCGAAACGACAGCGCACGAAACATCGGCGGAACCCAGACGTATCAATGGCAGGTACCGGTTCCATATGGACGCGGATCTTTGAGACGACCCGAAGCCGTGACGGCGGTATTCCTGCGGCCGGCATCTGCCACGTAATGCGCAGCTAACGCTCTTATTTTACCCTGTCCGATTTGTTCTGGCAATGTTTCGTTTCCACAATGCAGGCGCATACTCTCAGCATCTTTTTGTTCAATATTGATAAATTCAGAAGTGGCTGCCTTCTCTCTTCCCTGGCCTGCGCTGCGGAATGGAACGATGCGCAACAGTACTCAGAGCGCACACCACTACGTAGTTATAATACTACAGTCCCAGAGGAATGTCAATAATATCGTACAAATTTCTGTAACTTTTTGTATGTGAGGGGTGGAGACTGGAACAACTTACATTCCCTGAACCGCGTTCCGGTTCTATCCCCCCTGTCCGGTTTTCGTTGACCGCTTCACTGTTTTTCGCCCCCCTCCCCGCTACGGTTCTGCGTTGTCGCTGTCAAAGGATGTGTCTCCGCTTTCCCTGCCGCAACCGGCTTGCCAACCGGCGAAAATTGTGCTATACTGGCCCTGAAACAACAACGTTCCTGGAACCGGTTGCGAGAGGACAGAAAGGAATGGCCCCCGTCATGATCACGATTGCCGTAGTAGAAGATTCCCCAAAATCCACGGAGCAGATGAAGCAGTTTCTGGAGCGCTACCGCCAGGACCATAGTCTGGACTTCCAGGTCAGCTTCTGCCCTGACAGCGTGACGTTTCTGGAGCAGTACACGCCCCGGTATGACATCATCTTCCTGGACGTGGTGATGCCCGGTATTGACGGGATGGAGACTGCGCGGCGGATTCGGGCCCAGGACGCCGACGTGATCCTGGTCTTTGTGACCCGGATGGCCCAGCTGGCCCTGAAGGGCTACGAGGTGCAGGCCATGGATTTTCTGGTCAAGCCCCTGACCTACGACGCCTTTGAGATGCGGATGGGGCTGCTGCTGGACCGCCTCCCCAGGCAGACGGCGAAAAGCCTGCTGATCTCCACCCGGGACGGGAAGTGGCGGATCGTCATAGACCGGCTGATCTATGTGGAGGTCATCAAGCACAAGCTGTTCTACCACACAGAGGACGGCACCTACGAGACCGGCGGCACCATGCGGGAGGCGGAGGAACAGCTGGTGGGCTGCGCCTTTTCCCGGTGTGACAACAGCCTGCTGGTGAACCTCCGCTATGTCACCTGGGTGGGACAGACGGAGCTGACCGCCGGAGGCTGCCGGCTGAAAATCAGCCGTCCCCGGCGCAAACTCTTTTTGCAGGAGCTGGCGGACTATATCGGAGGCACCACATGACCGCCCTGTTTGAACTCCTCAGCGGAAATCAGTACATTACCGAGATGCTGGGGGCCTGTATGCTGTTTATCCTGCCCCACCGGAAGCGGAGGCATTTTCTGTGGCGCTTTCTCCCCTTCTGCGCTTTCACAGAGCTGATTTCCCTGGCGCTGATGAATTACGGTCCTGTCAAGGCGGTCTGGCAGAGCCCGGCCTACATCGTGCTGAACTGCTGCGTCTACACGGTGGTCTTTGCCACTCTGTCCGCGGCGCTGCTGGCCCTGTGCTGCCCGGTGAAGCGGAACGAGCTGATTTACTGCGCCGCCCTGACGCTGTGCGTCCAGCACATCTCCTCCGCGCAACAGCTGCTGCTGGCGGCGCTGATTCCCTTTGAGGGCATCCTGATGGATACCGTGGTGGAGCTGGTCACCGTTCCCCTGATCTACTGCTTTATTTACCGCACCTGTATCCGCCCCCTGTGTGAGGACGGGGAGTACCGGGTGGACAACCTGCGCCTGACGGCCGTTACCTGCATGGTATATCTGGTGGCAGCCTGTACCAGCGTGGCGGTCAAGGTGGTGAACGAGGGGATCGACAGCCCCCTGTTCCCCTTCTGCCAGGTGTACGAGATCCTCTGCTGCGCCTCCCTGCTGTGGATTCAGGTGAACCAGCGCAAGGCCCTGGACCTCCAGCACGAGGTAGATATGCAGCACTACGTGCAGCAGCTGCGCCACGAACAGCTCCAGAGCAGCCGCCAGAACATGAACGAACTGACCCGTCTGATGCACGACCTGAAGCATCAGGTGGCAGAGATGATCGACAAGGAGGAGGGCGCCGACCGGGACGACCTGCTGGATCAGATCGCGGAGAACCTCCAGGTCTATGACGAGAGCGCCCAGACGGACAACGAAACCCTGAACGCCGTGCTGATGGAGCGGAGCCTCTACTGCCGGGAGCGGCAGATTCGGGTGATGTGCGTGGCCGACTGCACCGGCCTGGAGCTGTTGGAGACCGGCGACCTGTACCTGATCCTCCGCAACACCCTGGACAACGCCATCGACAGCGTCAGCAAGCTGGAAAACCCTCAGCACCGGGTCATTGACCTGAAAATCTTTCGCCGGAACGGCCTGCTGGTCCTCCAGATGGAGAACAACTTCCAAGGACAGCTCCAGTTCCGGGACGGTCTGCCCCTGACCACCAGGGAGGACCGGCGGTTCCACGGCTTCGGCCTGAAAACGGTGCAGAACATCGCGAAGCGGTACGGCGGAGAACTCTCCATCCGGGCGGAGGAAGGGCGGTTTTCCCTCCGGGTCCTCTTCCCTGCCCCGCCGGAACAGACGCCTGAGCAGAAACGCACAGGCTGAACGGCCTGTGCGTTCCTGCGGGAACGGGCGCCGTTTCGTTCCTACAGCGTTATCCATTTGCAGGCAAGGCTTTTTTGCCCCTGTCGGGCCGGGCCAGGTTTGGTTCCCTGAAAAATTCCCTGTTCTTTCACAAAAAAAGCTTGACAAAGGGGCGAATCTGCGGTATAGTAAATAAGCACTTGTGAGTGCGCCGATTTGGAGAGATGTCCGAGCGGTTTAAGGAGCCAGTCTTGAAAACTGGTGATACGGCAACGTACCGTGGGTTCGAATCCCACTCTCTCCGCCAATTTCTTTCCTACAACTTGACAGTCACGTTGATTCTACCTTTTTGCGGAAGTACTCAAGAGGTCGAAGAGGCGCCCCTGCTAAGGGCGTAGGACGGGCAACCGTCGCGAGGGTTCAAATCCCTCCTTCCGCGCCAGCAAAATCCCCTGATTCTGATTCGGAATCAGGGGATTTTTTTGGTTTTGGCGGGGGTTGTGGGGGAAACAGAACCCCGCAATGCCGGCGGACGAAGGTATGTGGACGAAGGAAACGGGCAGGAGAACGGCGTTCAGGCGTTTTGCGCCTGATAGTTTTCGCCCCACTCCCACATGGCGTCCAGAATCGGTTTCAGACTGTACCCCAAATCGGTCAGGGTGTACTCCACATGGGGCGGCACTTCGGGAAATACGGTGCGGGTCACAAGACCGCTCTCCTCCATCTGCCGCAGCTGCGCCGTCAGCACCTTCTGGGAGACGTGGCCGATGGACTTTTTCAGCTCACCAAACCGCTTAGTTCCGGGCATCAGGTCTCGGAGAATCAATACCTTCCACTTGTCGCTGATTAACATTAAAGTTGTCTCCACCGGGCAGGCGGGCAGCTCCCTGGCCGGCGTTGCTGCGATGTCCTTTTGGGTTTCCATACGAACGACCTCCTATGGTTTCCGTTTGGTGACTATGGCACAATATTGTGCTTACTTTACAAATTCTCTGTACTCCCTTATTATAGTACCAGCAGGAGGAAATTGCAAGCCTCCCGAAGCGCAGAAAACCGGCCGGCACACGGTTTCCTGCCGGTAACTATACCACAATATTGTGCGTACTTCACAAGCTGCCAGACGGCTGGTACAATGAAACCAGTAAAAAGAAATCCTTACCGAAAGCAGATTTTTGGAGGTCATCATCATGAAAAAGGTACTTATCATCAACGCAAGCAAGCGCCGCAACGGCAACTCCTACGCTCTGGCAAAGAGATTTGCTGAGCAGCTGGAGGGGAAGGCCGAGGTCACGACGTTCCACATCGGTGAGCAGGATGTGCGGGTGTGTCTTGCCTGCGACGGCTGCAAGCGTCTGCACACCCCCAACTGCGTCCAGAAGGACGACTTCACCGCCCTGATTCCCGCCATCGACAGCTGCGACGCCATGCTGCTCCTCTCCCCTGTCCATTGGGATCAGTTCCCCGCCCAGCTGAAGGCGTTTCTGGACCGCACCTACGCCTTCATGGACTTCACCCAGCCCGATCTGTCCATGGCCACCCGCAAGGACAAGAAGCTGGCCGGTTATTTCTGCTCCGGCTTCGGCCCGGTGGATGTGTACACCCAGATGGTGGAGACCAACCTGAAGAGCTTCGCCACTGCCGGCTTCCGGGATTATAAGGCCTATGTGGCCGGCAACGCCAACGTCCCAGGCTCTGTTATGGAGAACGAGGAGGCCATGAAGGCCGCCGATGAAATGGCCGCCTGGCTCATTGGCTGACGGGGTACGTTCCATATCTTCGGGCTTTCTGTCCGGAGAACGCCGCACCGTGATTGCGGCCTTCTCCGGCGGCCCGCCCTGCCGGTTCTGATTTCTGATTGGAGCGTCTGACGGCAGAACCATGCTGCCAGACGCTCCGCTTCGTAAAACGGGGGACTGATACCATATGAACAGAAACGACTATTTGAAGCTGCTGGTGGAGGACCTTCACTCCGCCACCGTTGCCACCATCGGCCCGGACGGCCATCCCCAGACCCGCACCATTGATATAATGCTGTGGGACGAAACGGGCGTGTACTTCCTGACGGCGAAGGGCAAAGCCTTTTACACGCAGCTTATGGAACAGAAGTACATCGCCCTGTCCGCCACAAAGGACCAGAAATCCGTCTCCCTGCGGGGAAAGGTTCAGAACATTGGCGGCGAAAAGCTGGATGAGATTTTTGAAAAGAACCCCTATATGCAGGCAATTTATCCCGGCGACACCCGCTCTGCCCTGGAGGTATTCCGGCTGTACGAGGCCGGCGGGGAATATTTCGACATCAGCGACCCGGCCCATGTGACCCGGGACAGCATTGTGATCGGCCAGCCGGAGGGTGTGGTGAGCGGCTACTTTGTGGGCGACAAGTGCATTGGCTGCAAGCTGTGCTGTTCCGTCTGCCCTCAGAAGTGCATCGACGTCTCCGTGAAGCCGGTGGTCATCGACCAGCGCCGCTGCCTCCACTGCGGACGCTGCGCAGAAATCTGCCCGAAGCAGGCCATTGAAAAGAGAGGATAACCATGACCCAGGACGAACGCAGAGTATATTTAATCAAGGCCCTTCTCGCGGAGGACACCCGGTATCAGGGCATGGAGCTCCCCGCCGACACATTCCGGCAGAAGCGGCTCCTCCGGGCGCTGTTCAATGTGCGGATGCCGAAGCCGGTCAGCCAGGACTTCCTGGCGGTGCAGGACGCCTATTTGCAGGAGGCGACCCGGCAGAAAGGCATTTCTGACATTGCCGACCTGACGCCGGTGCAGGAGGGTATTTACCTCTGGCAGGGGGACATCACAACGCTGCGCTGCGGGGCCATTGTCAACGCCGCCAACGCCCAGATGCTGGGCTGTTTCTGCCCGAACCACGGCTGCATTGACAACGCCATCCACACCTATGCGGGGATTCAGCTGCGTGCCGTCTGCGCGGAGCTGATGGCGCAGCAGGGGCACGAGGAGGAAACCGGCAGGGCGAAGCTCACCCCGGCGTTCAATCTGCCCTGTGACTATGTGCTCCACACCGTTGGCCCCATCGTCGGCCGCTGGCTCACCGGGAAGGACAAAGAACTTCTGGCCTCCTGTTATCGCGCCTGCCTGGAGCTGGCGGAGGAAAACGGGATTCCCAGCGTCGCCTTCTGCTGCATCTCCACCGGGGAATTTCACTTCCCCAACGACAGGG
>JAJQCJ010000022.1 GCA_021202775.1 Clostridiales bacterium
CCTTCGCCGACGATACTTGCCTGGAGACGGGCCGGGAAAATAGGTAGTGCTAACACAGAAAAGGCTGACATTGTTAAGATGTCGGCCTTTTTTGTATTGTGCGGCTCCTTCGCTGCCGGCGATTTTCCATGTTTTCAGAAAGACAGGGGTAGCAATTTGCAAAAAGGGGGACTATAATAGAGGCAGACAATGGAACAGGGCAGCGGCTGTCAGGAACTGTGGCCGGCACGCTGCCCCGCCGGAAAGTGTGAATCATATGAATTTTGTCTTTATTTCGCCCCAGTTCCCCGACTGCTACCGCCATTTTTGTCAGCGGCTGAAGGGGAACGGCGTCAATGTGCTGGGCATTGGCGACTGCGCCTATGACCTTCTGCACCCGGAGCTGAAGGAAGCGCTGACCGAATATTACCGGGTGAACGACATGGAGAACTATGACGAAATGCTCCGCGCCGTGGCCTATTTCACCTTCCACTATGGGAAGATCGACTATCTGGAGTCCAACAACGAATATTGGATGGAGCAGGACGCCCGGCTCCGGCAGGACTTCCACATCACCACTGGCTTACAGCCGGAGGATATGCGGAAATTCAAGCACAAGTCCGCCATGAAGGCCTATTACGCCAAGGCGGGCATCCCCACCGCCCGGTACCACCTGCTGAATGGCTGCGAAGGGGCGCTGGACTTTGTCCATCTGGTGGGCTATCCCATCGTGGCCAAGCCGGACAACGGCGTTGGCGCGGCGGGGAACATGGTGCTCCGCTGTGACGAGGATGTGTACCGCCTGTGCGGGATGGAGTTGGACAGCCAGTATATTCTGGAGGAGTTCGTCAGCGGCGATGTCAGCGCCTTTGACGGCATCGTCAACAGCAAGGGGGAGATCCTCTTTTGCGCCAACCATGTGACCACCATCTCCATCATGGATATGGTGCAGAACCACGGCCCCATGTACTACTCCGTCCTGCAGGATGTGCCCTGGGATATGCTGGAGGCGGGGAAGGCGGTGTTGAAGGCCTTCGGCCTGAAAAAGCGGAGCTTTCACCTGGAGTTCTTCCGGCTGACGGAGGCCAAGGAAGGGCTGGGCGACGTAGGCGACATCGTGGGCCTGGAGGTCAATATGCGCCCGGCGGGGGGCTATACCCCGGACATGATCAACTACGCCTCCAGTGCCGACTATTATCAGATTTGGGCGGACATGATCTGCTATGACGAGGCCCACCACTTCTACAACGGACAGCGCTACTTCTGCGCCTATATTGGCCGCTGGGATGAGCGGCATTACCGTCACAGCATGGACGAGATCCGGGCCCGCTATGGCTGGCGCATCAAGGACTGCGGCAGACTGAACGGCATTCTGGAGGGCACCATGGGGGATGATTTCCTGATCGGTGTCTCCTTCAGCGCAGAGGAGCGGGATGAGATGATTGCGTTCAGCCTGGAGGAATGGTAATCCCGCCAAAATAAAACGGTTTCCGGCCGCCCCGCCATGAAGCGCGGGGCGGCCCTTTTCCGTGGAACGGGTTCGCTTCGCATTTACAAGGGGCGGCAAATGTGCTACAATGGGAACAATCAGTGACAGGGAGGCGGCATATGCCATGAACGAACGGCCATTGGCAGATGAAATCAGGCCCACCAGCCTGGACGATGTGGTGGGACAGCGGCAGATTTTGGGGCCGAACGGAGTGCTCCGCCGCATCATTCAGGGGGGCAATATCCCAAATATGGTATTTTACGGCCCCTCCGGCACCGGCAAGACCACGGTGGCTAACATCATCGCCAGCCGCACCAACAAGGCCCTGCACCGGCTGAACGCCACCACCGCCTCCATCTCCGACATCAAGGACATCATCGCCGACGTGGACACCCTGCTGGCCCCCAACGGCGTGCTGCTCTACCTGGACGAGATTCAGTATTTCAACAAAAAGCAGCAGCAGAGCCTGCTGGAGTTCATGGAGAACGGCAAGATCACCCTCATTGCCTCCACCACGGAAAACCCCTACTTCTATGTCTACAACGCCGTGCTGAGCCGCTCCACCGTCTTTGAGTTCAAGCCGGTGACGGCGGAGGAGGTGCAGCCTGCGGTACGGCGGGCGGTGGCCCTGCTGGAGCAGCGGCTGGGGGTGGAGATCGTCTGCCCCCCGGAGGTCGTCGCCCACATTGCCACCGCCTGCGGCGGGGATGTGCGCAAAGCGGTGAACTCCGTGGAGCTGCAGGTGAACGCCGCCCAGCCTGTGGGCGGGAAACTCACGCTGACCCTGGAGGACGCCGAGCTGCTGGCCCAGCACTCCGCCATGCGCTATGACCGGGCGGGGGATGACCACTACGATATTGCCTCCGCCCTGATGAAGTCCATGCGAGGCTCCGACCCGGACGCCGCCCTCCACTACCTGGCCCGGCTGCTGGAGGCGGGGGACATGGTGACCGCCATCCGGCGCATCCTCTGCTGCGCCAGCGAGGACGTGGGCATGGCCTACCCTCAGGCGGCGGCCATCGTCAACGCCTGTGTGGAGAACGCCAATATGCTGGGGCTGCCGGAGGCCCGGCTGCCCCTGGCCCAGGCGGTGGTGCTGCTGGCCACGGCCCCCAAGTCCAACAGCGTTTACAAGGGGATTTCCGCCGCCATGTCCGACGTGGCGGCGGGCAGGACGGGGGACTATCCCCGCCATCTGCAAAACGTCCACGCCGACAGCACCGGTATGGAGCGGGAGCAGGGCTACCGATATCCCCACGACTACCCCAATCATTGGGTAAAGCAGCAGTACCTCCCGGACGCCCTCCAGGGGCGGACCTACTACGAGTACGGGGAAAACAAGACGGAGCAGGCGGCCCGAGCCTATTGGGAGAAGGTCAAAAAGGGTTAAGGGTTAGGGGCGTGATAGTCCCAGCCCGCCACATTGCCCCCGGTGACGAAATAGGCCGGCGGGGCGCAGCGGGCGGGGCCGGGGAGCCGGTCAATCAGCAGCAGCTTGATTTTCTGCCGCTCCGGCAGGATGGCCTTGATGTAGACGCTGACCCGGTCGCCCACCGCGTATCCCGGCAGGTATTCCGCCAGACCGGGGAGGTTGGGGGCCAGCTCCACAAAGATGCCGTAGTCCAGCACCCCCCGGACAATGCCGGTGACGGTCTCGCCGGGGGTGAACCGGGCCGCGTTCTCCGCCCAGGTGCCCAGCAGCTCTTTGTGGGACAGGAGCAGGCGGCGCTGCCGGGGAACCGTCTCGTGCAGCACCGCGAAAATCTCCTGACCGGTCTCAAACCGGTCGGCGGGGTGGCTGATGCGGGCCACAGAGATGGCCCCCAGGGGAATCATGGAAGGAATCCCCCTGCCGATGTCCACAAAGGCGCCGAAGGGCTCCAGCCGGGTAACGGTGGCGGGCAGTACGGTGCCCGCCGGCAGGTTCAGCAGCACCTCCAGGGCCTGCTCCTGGGCCAGACGGCGGGAGAGCCGGGCCACAATGCGCCCGTCCTCCCCCACCAGCCCGGTGACAAGGAAGGCCACCGGCTTCCCCACCCGGGTCAGCAGGGCGATCTCACGGGTGGTGCCGTCGTCCAGGCCCACGGCACATTCCTCGTGGGGAATGATGGCGTCCACCTCCCCCAGCCTGAGATGGAGGTTGTGGCCCTGGTCGCAGCGCAAAGCGACGCTCTCCAGCACGATTTGCCCCTCCATGGCGGCGTGGAGCCCCTCCGGGGAGGCCAGCAGGGCCTGATTTTCCGCCGTGGAGAGCAGGCGGCCTTCCGGCAAAATTTGATGCATCATGTTCTTCCTCCTGATTTGGTCTTTCTAAAAGCATATGCGCCGACGGGGAGAAGTTTGATGGGAAACCACTTGACAAACGGATTATGGCATGGTAGTGTATTAGCGTGCTAAAGCGACGGGAGGGAAACCGGTATGGACATCCAGGTTGGCGATACCCTGCAAATGAAGAAGCCACACCCCTGCGGCTGTAAGGAGTGGGAGGTGCTGCGCATCGGCATGGATTTCCGGATGCGGTGCAAGGGCTGCGGCCGGGAGGTCATGCTGCCCCGGGCCAAGGCGGAGAAGAACGTGAAAAAGATCCTCCCCGGCCCCAACCGGCAGGTGCCGGATTGAGAAACAAAGGAGCGATTGCGCCATGAAAGAATACTGGTCCAGCCGGATTCGGCAGCTGACCCCCTACACGCCGGGGGAGCAGCCGAAGGTGCAGAACCTGATCAAACTGAACACCAACGAGAACCCCTATCCCCCCTCCCCGAAGGTGGGGGAGGCCATCACGGCGGAGCTGGGTCAGTCTCTCCGCCGGTACCCTGACCCGGAGGGCAGCGCCCTCCGCGCCGCCCTGGCCAGACGCTATGGCGTGGGGGAAGAGAACATCTTCCTGGGCAACGGCTCCGACGAGGTGCTGGCCTTCGCCTTTCAGGCGTTCTTCGGCCCCGGGGACACGGTGCTGTCCCCGGACATCACCTACAGCTTTTATCCGGTGTATGCGGCGCTGTTCGACATCCGGTGCCGCACGGTGCCCCTGAACGAGGATTTCACCGTTCCTGTGGAGCGGCTTCTGGGTCAGCACTGCGGCATTGTGCTGGCCAACCCCAACGCTCCCACCGGCATTGAACTGCCTCGGGGGGAGCTGGTGCGGATTCTGGAGGCCAACCAGGATGTGGTGGTCATCGTGGACGAGGCGTATGTGGACTTCGGCGCCGCCTCCGCCCTGCCGCTGATTCAACGGTACCCCAACCTGCTGGTGGTGCAGACCATGTCCAAGTCCCGCTCCCTGGCAGGGCTGCGGGTGGGCTTCGCCTTCGGACAGGAGAACCTGATTCAGGCCATCAACTGCGTGAAAAATTCCATGAACTCCTACACGCTGGACCGGCTGGCCATTGTAGGGGCCAGCGCCGCCGTGGAGGACGAGGACTATTTCAGAAGCCGCTGCGCCGCCGTGATGAACACCCGGGCCTGGGTGACGGAGCGGCTGGAGGGGCTGGGCTTCACGGTGCTGCCCAGCAAGGCGAACTTCCTCTTTGCGTCCCACGAAGCGGTGCCCGCCAGGGCGCTGTTCGCCGGGCTGCGGGAGGCGGGAATTCTGGTGCGCTATTTTGACGCCCCCCGGACAGACCAGTTCCTGCGCATCACCGTCGGCACCGATGAGGAGATGACTGCCCTGTGCCGGGAGCTGGAACGGCTGGTGCAGAGCTGAACGACAAACACAAACACGCTGCCTCACGGGTTCCCCGTGGGGCAGCGTGTTTTCCCTGCCGCTGTGGGTGATATGATGCCTCATATGGTCGCTAAAATATGCCGGTAAGGGTACGTTATCACTCCTGATGCAAAAAGTATTGTGTTATCATGTTCTTTCATCAGAGGCTGCTGCTTTGCGGCTCAGGCAGATGTTATCTACCGTTGGACAACAAAATTGCCGCCCGTCCCGCCGTAAGGCATAGGGAGCGCAGCGGAAATGCCGCTTGACGGCGGGGACGTGGGCGGCAATCCCTGCCAGCCGCCATCGGCGGCAGCTTTGTTGCCTGTCAAGTCACATCGTCTCTAACGGGACAGACCACTTGCAGGCTGGCCAGCGCGAAGCCTCAGCGGGATAGAGGGAGATTCTTAAGAGGGACGCACGGCGGCCCTCTTGAGCCGCCTTCTTTCCCCCATTTCTTGGCGGAACAAGAAATGGGGCCCGCCGGGAGGGCAAAAACCTGTGTTCTTCCCCAATCTTTGCCTAAGGAGTGTAATGTTCCTAAGTTGATGACATTGCGATTTGGTGCGGCGCTGCCCGCCCGGAGGCATTTTTTCTAAAAAGAGAAGGAATCCGTTGCAATTTCAGCTGAGCAATGGTAAAATATAGTGTCAAATTATGTGCATCTGAAAAAACGAATCGGCGAGAGGTGTCCTTTTGTATTTAAAAGCCTTGGAAATACAGGGATTCAAATCCTTCCCTGACAAAACCGTCCTGACCTTCGGGGCGCCGGTCACCGGCATCGTGGGGCCCAACGGCAGCGGAAAATCGAATATTTCAGACGCCATCCGCTGGGTCATGGGGGAGCAGTCCACCAAGGCGCTGCGGGGCGGCAAGATGGAGGACGTGATCTTCGGTGGCACCGCCAAGCGCAAGCAGCTGGGCTATGCCGAGGTCAGCCTGATTTTGGACAATGAGGACCACCGGTTTCCCCTGGAGGAGTCGGAGGTCATGATCACCCGCCGGTACTACCGCAGCGGGGACAGTGAGTATTACATCAACCGCCACAGCTGCCGGTTGAAGGACATCAACGAACTGCTGATGGACACCGGCCTGGGCCGGGAGGGTTACTCCATCATCGGTCAGGGTAAAATTGACGAGATCCTGTCCACCAAGGGCACCGAGCGGCGCAGCGTCTTTGAGGAGGCGGCGGGCATCTCCCGGTTCCGCCACCGGAAGGAGGAGGCCGAGCACCGGCTGGAAAAGACGGCGGACAACCTGCTCCGGGTGGGGGATAAAATCTCCGAGCTGGAGTTACAGCTGGAGCCCCTCCGGGGCCAGGCGGAAAAGGCGAAGCAGTTCCTGGCCTACCGGGACGAGGTGAAGGGGCTGGAAATCTCCCTGTGGCTGGAGAACCTGGACGAGCTGCGGGCAAACCACCGGAAGCTGTCCACCGACTATGACGCCGCCGCTGCCCAGCGGGACAGCATCAAAACGGAGCAGGAGACCCTTTACGCCCGTGCGGAGGAGCTGGCCCGCCAGATGCGGGACTGCGATGTGGAGGCCGAGCAGCTCCGCGCCCGCCAGTCCTCCCTGGAAGGGGAGAGCAATGAGCGGGAATCCACCATCGCCGTGCTGAAAAGCCAGGTGCAGAGCAATACCGAGTCCGCCGACCGCCTCCAGCGGGAGCTGGATCAGCAGGAGGGGCGGGCGGACTCCATCGCCGCCCAGATCGCCCAGCGGGAGGAGCGGCTCCGGGAAATCGCCGGCCAGCGCCAGACGCTGGAGGATGAGCTGGCCGCGCGTCATCTGGAGGAGGCGGAGAACCGCAGGCAGGCGGGGACGCTGGCGGAGGAACTGGAAGCCCTCCGCAGTTCGGAACAGATTCAGAACGCCTCCCTGGCGGACGCCAAGGAGCTGCTGTCCGCCCTGGCGGCCTCCGGTCAGGAGATGATCGACCGGGACACCGCCCTCCGGGCCTCCATTCAGGAGAATCAGGAGAAGCTGACCCGGACCGAGGCGGAGGCCAAAGCCAAGCGGAAAGAGCTGAACGACACGAAAGACCAGCGGGACAGCCTGGAAAATGTCATCGCGGGTTATCAGATGAAGGCATCCAGCCGCAACCAGAAGCTGGAGACTGCCCAGGACAGGGTGAACCAGCTGACCCTGGACAGCAACAGCCTGTCCGGCCGCATCCATATGCTCACCGAGATGGAGAAGCTGTATGAGGGCTACTCCAAGGCGGTGAAGGCGGTGATGCAGGCCGCCGAGCGGAAACAGCTCCGGGGCATCCACGGCCCGGTGGCCAGCCTGATCAAGGTGCCGGAGCAGTACACCGTGGCCATCGAGACGGCGCTGGGCGCGGCTCAGCAAAATCTGGTGGTGGACCGGGAAGAGGACGGCAAGGCCGCCATCAACTACCTGAAACGGCGGGACGCGGGCCGGGCCACCTTCCTGCCCCTCTCCGCCGTCCGGGCCAACTATTTGAAGGAACGGAACGTGGAGCAGTGCCGGGGCTTCGTGGGGGTGGCCAGCGCCCTGGTGACCTGCGAGGGGCAGTATGCCGACGTTGTGGGCAACCTGCTGGGCCGGGTGGTCATCGCGGAGGATATGGACGCCGCCATCGCCATGGCCCGGCAGTTCGGCCACCGGTTCCGTATCGTCACCCTGGACGGCCAGGTGCTGAACCCCGGCGGCTCCATGACCGGCGGCAGCACCAGCCGCAGCGCGGGCATCCTCTCCCGGGCCAGTGAGCTGGAGCGGCTGGAAAAGCAGTCCGCCCAGCTGAAAGAGGATATGGACGAGGCCCGCCGGGCCCTGGCGGACGCCAAGCGGGAGGCGGACCAGGCCAACTACGAGATGGAGGTGGCCCGGAACCAGAAGCGGACGCTGGACGACACGGTGCTGCGGCTGGACGGCGAGTACGGCCAGTACCGCATCCTGCTGGGGGCCCTCCGGGACAACCGGGACAACTGGCAGGAAGAACTGGAGAATCTCCGCCAGCGGGCCAGAAAGCTGGAGGAGGACACCGAGGCGGCCCGCCAGCGCATTGAAACCCTGGAGAGTTCCGCCGCCGCCCTGCGGACAGAGGCGGAGGGCAAGGCTGCCGGCCAGGACGT
This sequence comes from Clostridiales bacterium, assembly GCA_021202775.1. GTDB lineage: Bacteria > Bacillota > Clostridia > Oscillospirales > Oscillospiraceae > Onthomonas. Next base: position 8,270 of record JAJQCJ010000022.1, read on the forward strand.
GTTCCGGAAGCAGGCGGAGGCCATCGCCGCCGCCATTGCGGAGGTACACGTGGCCCAGGCGTCTTTGGACGCGGAGCAGTCCGCCACCCTGACCGCCCTGGAGGAGCTCAAAGCCATGGAGCGGGACATCACCGGCGACCGGGAGAACCGCCGCCGCCAGATCGCGGAGTACGGCCAGCGCAACGAGGCGCTGACCGGCCGCATCCGGGCGCTGGAGGAGGCGCTGCAAACCCTCCGGGCCAGCAGGGACGCCCTGGCGGACAGCCTGCAAAAGCTGTCGGGCCGGCGGCTGGAGCTGGAGGGACAGCGTACCCAGGCCGACCGGGACGCCAGAGACAAGAACGAAGCGCTGCTGAACATGGAGCGGGAATGTTCCGCCTTGGAGCGGAAGAAGGCCGCCGCCGCCATGGAGGAGAGCCAGCTGCTAAGCAAGCTGTGGGACAACTACGAGCTGACCTATGACAGCGCCCAGCCCCAGCGGCAGGAGCTGGAGAGCGTGGCCAAGGCCGGGCGGCGCATTGCCGAGCTGAAACGGAGCATCAGCGCCCTGGGCAACGTGAACGTGGGGGCCATTGAGGAGTTCCGCCGTATCAGCGAGCGGTACGACTACCTGACCGCCCAGCGGGACGACGTGGAAAAGGCCAAGGCGGAGCTGGAGGAGATCATTGACGGCATCACCGAGGAGATGAAGCGCATCTTTGCGGAGCAGTTCGACCTCATCGCGGACGCCTTCTCCGTCACCTTCCAGGAGCTGTTCGGCGGCGGCAAGGCCGCGCTGGAGCTGGAGGACCCGGACGACATCCTGAACTGCAACATCGAGATCAAGGTGCAGCCTCCGGGCAAGGCGCTGAAGGTGCTGAGCCTGTTGTCCGGCGGGGAGAAGGCATTTGTGGCCATCGCCCTGTACTTCGCCTTTTTGAAGGTGCGGCCAACGCCCTTCGTGGTGATGGACGAGATTGAGGCGGCCCTGGACGACCCCAACGTCACCCGGTTTGCCCACTACGTCCGCTCCATGAGCGATAAAACCCAGTTTATCATCATCACCCACCGCCGTGGCACCATGGAGGAGGCGGATGTCCTCTACGGCGTCACCATGCAGGAGCGGGGCATCAGCCGTGTGCTGACCGTCAACCTGAACGAGGTGGCGGAAGAATTGAATATTCAATAAGCCCGGAGGGCGTTTTGATCGAAAGGGGAAAGAGCAATGGGATTCTTTGACAAAATCAAGAAAATCGGCATTTTCAACGGCTTCTCCAAGCTGGACGATGAGTTTTACGACAACCTGGAGGAGAGCCTGATTCTGGCCGACATGGGGATGAACACCACATTGAAGGCGGTGGAGGAGCTGCGCACCCGGGCCAAACGGGAGCATATCAAGGAGATCCCCGACGCCCAGAACTGCATGCGGGAGATCCTGGCGGAAATGCTGGAGGTGGCCGACCCGGCCCTGAATCTCAGCACGAAGCCCTCCTTTGTGCTGTTCATCGGGGTGAACGGGGTGGGGAAAACCACCACCATCGGCAAAATCGGCGCCAGCATGAAGGCCGAGGGCAAAAAGGTGCTGTTCTCTGCGGCGGACACCTTCCGGGCCGCCGCCTCCGAGCAGCTGACCATCTGGGCCCAGCGCTCCGGCATCGACATCGTGAAGCAGGGGGAGGGCAGCGACCCCGCCGCCGTGGTCTACGACTCCATCTCTGCGGCCAAGGCCCGTGGGACGGACGTGGTGCTGATCGACACGGCGGGACGGCTCCACAACAAATCCAACCTGATGAACGAGCTGGCGAAGATGAGCCGCATCATTGACCGGGAGTGCCCGGACTGCGCCAAGGAGGTGCTGCTGGTGCTGGACGCCACCACCGGCCAGAACGGCCTGGTGCAGGCCCGGCAGTTCATGGAGACCTGCGGCATCACCGGCATCGTGCTGACCAAGCTGGACGGCACCGCCAAGGGCGGCATCGCCGTGGCCGTGGCCCAGGAGCTGAAGGTGCCGGTGAAGTACGCCGGCGTCGGCGAAGGGCTGGAGGATTTGAAGCCCTTCGACGCCAGGGAGTTTGCCAACGCCCTGATTTAATCCTATCGTACACACGAAAACACGCAAAAACCACAGAAAGGAAGCTGGCCTATGAACAGACGGGACGGACGGGCGGCTGATATGCTGCGCCCGGTGGAGATCATTCCCAATACCAACGCATTTGCGGAGGGCAGCTGCATCATCAAGTGCGGCGCCACCATGGTGTATATCACCGCCTCCGTGGAGGACAGGGTGCCGCCCCATGTGGCGGAGGGCTGCGGCTGGGTGACGGCGGAGTACAATATGCTGCCCCGGGCCAACCGCACCCGCTCCCGCCGGGACGTCACCAGACTGAAGCTGTCCGGCCGCAACGCGGAGATTCAGCGGCTCATTGGCCGCAGCCTCCGGGCGGCGGTGGATATGGAAAAGCTGGGCCCCCGCTGCATCACCGTGGACTGCGACGTGCTGCAAGGGGACGGGGGCACCCGCACCGCCTCCGTCACCGGCGGCTGGGTGGCGTTGAAGCTGGCCTGCCGGAAGCTGCTGGAGGCCGGGCTGATCGACGAGGACCCGGTGGTGCATCAGGTGGCGGCGGTGTCCGCCGGCCTGGTGGAGGAGGAAGCCCTGCTGGATCTGCAGTATTATGAGGACTCCGGCGCACAGGTGGACCTGAACTGCGTCATGAACGAGCGGGGAGAGCTCATCGAGATTCAGGGCACCGGGGAGGGCCGGGCCTTCACCGTCCATGAACAGCAGCGGCTGGTGGCCCTGTGTCAGAAGGGCATTCAGGAGCTGATGGTGAGGCAGACCTGCGCACTGACCGGAGGTGCAGAATGAAATTCGTACTGGCAAGCCACAACCGGAAGAAGCTGGCGGAATTGCAGGCGATTTTGCAGCAGCTGGGGGTGGAGGTTGTCCTCCAGTCCCAGCTGGGCATCGACCTGGAGCCGGAGGAGACCGGCGACACCTTTGAGGAAAACGCCCTCATCAAGGCCAGGGCGGTGATGGAGGCCAGCGGCCTCCCCGCCATCGCGGACGACTCCGGCCTGTGCTGTGAGGCGCTGAACGGCGGGCCGGGGGTGTACTCCGCCCGGTACGGCGGCCCCGACCTGGATGACCGGCAGCGGTACCAGCTCCTGCTCCAGAGTATGCGGGGGCAGCTCAACCGGAAGGCGAAGTTTGTCTCTGTGGTGACCTGCGCCTTCCCCGGCGGCGACGTGATTTCCGCCCGGGGCGAGTGCGAGGGCCGCATCGGGTTTACCCCGGTGGGGGAGGACGGCTTCGGCTATGACCCCGTCTTTCTGGTGCCGGAGTGCAAAAAGACCTTTGCCCAGATGACAGCGGAGGAGAAGAGCGCCGTCTCCCACCGTGGAAAGGCCCTGCGGGCCTTCGCCGGGGAGCTGGAGGCGTACCTGAACGGGCAATAAGCCCGGCGCAACAAATAATGGAAGTAACCATAAGGAGAAGTTAATCAAATGGAACCAATCAACAGCAAGCAGCGGGCCCAGCTCCGGAGCATGGCCAACACCCTGGAGGTGGTGCTGACCGTGGGCAAGGACGGCATCAGCGACAACCTGGTGCAGCAGGCGGACGACGCCCTGGAGGCCAGGGAGCTGATCAAGTGCAAGGTGCTGGAGACCAGCCCTCTCTCCGCCCGTGAGGCCTGCGACCGGCTCAGTGAGCTGACCCGTTCGGAGCAGGTGCAGGTCATCGGCAGCCGCTTCGTCCTGTACCGCCACAGCCACAAGCTGGGGGAGAAGTGCATCAACCTGGTGCAGCCCAGGCAGAAAAAGACGGCGGGGAAGAAGTACGACAAGGCGCAGTAACGTGCCCTGACGGCGGGCAGAGAGGGGAAGACGCATTGAAAATCGGAATCTACGGCGGGACGTTCAACCCGCCCCATCTGGGCCACATGGCGGCGGCCCGGGAGGCGGCCCAGGCATTGAAGCTGGACAGGGTGCTGCTGGTGCCGGACAGCACGCCGCCCCACAAGGAGTTGCCGGAGGGCAGCGCCACCCCGCAGCAGCGGCTGGAGATGGTGGAGCTGATGGCGGACCGGCTGGGGAAGGGCTTCGAGGCGTCGGATATCGAGCTGACCCGGCAGGGTAAGAGCTACACGGCGGACACACTGGAGGCCCTTGCCAAACGGTATCCCAGGGATGAGCTGTACCTGCTCATGGGGACGGATATGTTCCTGATCCTGGACACCTGGTATCAGCCCCAGCGCATCTGCAAGTACGCCCATATCGTGGCCTTTGGCCGTCAGGCGGGGGACACCGAGTCCTTCCACTGGCAGAAGAAAAAGCTGAAAAAGCAGTTTGACGCCAGGGTGAAAATCGTCACCCTGGAGGACCTGGTGGAGGTGTCCTCCAGCCAGCTGCGGGAGCAGCTGGCCAAAGGTCAGGGCCGGGCGCTGCTGGACGAGAGCATTTACGGCTATATCCTGATGCACCGGCTCTACGGCACGGATGCCGACCTGACGCAGCTGAGTCTGGAGGACCTGCGGGCCTGCTCCTACTCCATGGTGAAGGCCAAGCGCATCCCCCATATCAAAGGGACGGAGCAGGAGGCGGCCCTGCTGGCCCGGAAAAACGGGGCCGACGAGGAGAAGGCCCGGAAGGCCGCCATCCTCCACGACTGCACAAAGTACTTTTCCCCGGAAAAACAGTTGTCAATTTGCGAAAAATGTGGTATCCTAATAGACCAGATAGCCCGGGAAAATACCGGCCTGCTCCACGCGAAAAGCGGCGCGGCGGTGGCCCGTCAGGTGTTCGGGATGCCGGAGGATATCTGCTCCGCCATCTTCTGGCACACCACTGGCCACGCCGGCATGACGCTGCTGGAGAAGATCATCTATATTGCGGATTACGCCGAACCCAGCCGCCCCTATCCCTGGTGCGCCCAGCTGCGGGGCATTGTGGAGGAGGATTTGGATTTGGGCGTCTACTATGGGCTGGATTACAGCATCCGCAGAAATCAGGAGGAAAAAAAGCCCGTCCACCCGGATGGCATCGAGGCCAGGGACTGGATGGAGACGGAACTCAGGAAGGGAGAGCAACATGGCTGAGGCATTGGAATTGACGGCGGCCCTGTGCCGGGCGCTGGACGCAAAGCGGGGCATGAACCTGGAGGTGCTGTACACCACAGAGGTGACCAGCCTGGCGGACTACTTCATCATGTGTACCGCAGGCTCCACCACGCAGCTCCGGGCGCTGAGCGACGCCTGCGAGGAGGCCGCGGAGAAGCTGGGGGAACCTGCCCTGCGCAAGGAGGGCGAACGGGAGAGCGGCTGGCTCGCCCTGGACTTTAATACGGTGATCGTGCACCTGTTCCTGCCCCAGCAGCGGGAGTTTTACGACCTGGACCGCCTGTGGCGGGAGGCGAAAGCAGTGGACGTTTCCCCGTTCCTGACGAAAAAAGAAGATTGACCTCCGGCGGCAGCGCCGCGGGAGCATGACTATGAAAAGAAAGCTGTGAGTTTGGTGAAGTACGATTTTAGCAAGATTGAAAAGAAATGGCAGACCCGCTGGCGGGAGGAAAAGACCTTCCGGGCTGTCACCGGCGACACCACCCGCCCCAAGTGGTACGGCCTGGTGGAGTTCCCCTATCCCTCCGGGGCAGGACTTCATGTCGGCCATCCCCGTCCCTACACCGCCATGGACGTAATCGCCCGGAAAAAGCGGATGGACGGCTATAACGTCCTCTTCCCCATCGGGTACGACGCCTTCGGTCTCCCCACGGAGAATTTTGCCATCAAGAACCATATGCATCCGGCGGTCATCACCCAGAAGAACATCGAGAATTTCACCCGCCAACTCCATATGCTGGGTTACTCTTTCGACTGGGACAGACTCATCGACACCACCGACCCCAAGTATTACAAGTGGACCCAGTGGATTTTCCTCCAGCTGTTTAAGCACGGCCTGGCCTACAAGACCACCATGCCGGTGAACTGGTGTACCTCCTGCA
>JAJQCJ010000081.1:0-2996 GCA_021202775.1 Clostridiales bacterium
GGTGGTGACGGACCCAGCGGAGGCCAGGAACCCGGCGCAGATGATGCGCAGGGCCTTCTGCCCGATTTGGACGGTTTCCGGGGCCTCGGCGAAGAGGCCGATAAGGGGCCCGGAGGCCAGGAGGCAGACCGCCGTTCCTGCGGCCATGATGACGGCGTTCATACAGAGGGTGGTGCGGTACAGCTGTTTCACCCGCCCATACTCCCCGGCGCCGTAATTGTAGCCGATGAGGGGGCGCAGCCCCTGGACGATGCCGTTGGCGGGGAGGTACAGGAAGGTTTGCAGCTTGTAGTATACCCCCAGCACCACCACAAAGGCTTGGGCGTAGGCGGAGAGGATGCCGTTCAGGGCGGTGATCAGCAGGGAGGGCAGCGCCTGGTTTAAAATGGCGGGGACGCCCACGGCGTAGAGCTTTTTCAGGATTTTGCGGTCAGGCACCAGATAGTCTCTGCCCACCGCCACGGGGAGTTTCCGGGTGGCGTAGACCGCCAGATAGACCGCCAGGGTCAGAAGCTGACCGATACCGGTGGCCAGGGCGGCCCCGGCCACCCCCATCCGGGGGAAGATACCTATCCCCCAGATCAGCAGCGGGTCCAGCACGATGTTGGAGACAAAGCCGCACAGCAGGGCGGCCATGGTGGTTTTCATCCGCCCCACCGCCTGCAGCACCTTCTCAAAGAACAGGTTCAGCATGATGATGAGGGAGAAGGCAAAGGCGATGGCGGCGTACTGCACCCCGTAGCCCAGGACGGTCTCATTCTCCGTGAAGCAGCCCAGGAAGAAGGGCATCACCGCAATGCTGGCCGCCGTCATAATGACCCCGTGGAGGGCGGAGCAGACCAGCCCCAGGGTGGCCCCCACGTTGGCACTGCGGCTGTCCCCCGCCCCCAGGTGGAAGGCGATGACGGCGTTGACCCCCACGCCAAAGCCGATGGCGATGGCGTTGATCAGGTTCTGCACCGGGTAGACCAGGGAGAGGGCGGTCAGGGCCTCCTCGCTGATTTGGGCCACAAAATAGCTGTCGATGATGTTGTACAGGGCATTCACTGCCATGGAGATCACCATGGGCAGGGCCATAGAGGTCAGCAGCGGCAGAACAGGCCGCTCCTTCATAAACTGGTTGCTGTTCATAATCGTCTCCTTCCCGGTTTGGAACACGCAAAAAAGCCACACAATCATCCGATTTGGATGATTGTGTGGCGAAAAGCGGGACGTCCGGAAAAATCCACACCAGGTTTTAGCAGCCTCACTATAGCACAGGGCGGGCCGCCTGTCAAGCCGGGAGCGGCGGGGCACGGAAATCAAGTTTTCGGCAAACATACCAAAGAAACCCCTCAGTCTGGCCAAAAGCCAGCCAGCTCCCCTTTCAGGGGAGCCAATAACGCAGCGGTTACAACAACTTCCTGCCTCCCCTGAAAGGGGAAGGGGACCGGCGACAGCCGGTGGAGGGGTTCCTATGCGAAACGGATTTCAAAATTGATTTCCGTGCAGCGGGGCAAGGTCTTCAATATCAGCGCGCACTAATGACCTGTTTTGCCCGGCCTGGCAAAACGCAAACCACCCCTCCAACGGCTGGGGGAAGGGCGCCGTTGGAGGGGGATTGAGGTGATTGCTGTGTTTGTACGCGCTTACGCTATGGTTCAGCGGCCTTTCAGCGCTGCCTCACCGTGCGGCGGTGACGGCGAAGCTGGCATAATACTGGGCCAGGAACTCTCTTACGACTGCGAAAATCTTCTTCATGATGATGACCTCCCTGTGATGTCGATTGCTGTTGGAGTGTGGTTTCTTTTGATGATTGTATGATACCACCTTGACAGGAGTTTGTAAAATACATATAATAAACCTGTCACCATACCTTTAAAGTATCACACAGGGAGGGATTTTATGGAGCTGCGACACATTCGGTATTTTCTGGCCGTGGCGGAGGAGATGAGCTTCACCAAGGCGGCGGAAAAGCTGTGCATTGCCCAGCCGCCGCTGAGCCGCCAAATCAGGGATCTGGAGGAAGAGCTTGGGGTTTCCCTGTTCCTCCGCAAGCCCCACGCACTCCAGCTCACCGATGAGGGGCAGGTATTCCGGCAGTACGCCGTCCGGGTGCTGGATTTGGTGCGGCGGTCCGAGGAGGACGTCAGGGAGATGCAGACCGGGCTTCACGGCGTGATCTACCTGGCCACGGTGGAGGGCCACGGCCCCAAGCTGTTTTCCCAGTGGATCGCCGGGTTCCAAAAGGAAAATCCCCACGTCTCCTACAACCTCTGGAACGGCAATTCCGACGACGTGCTGAACCGGCTGATGAAGGGGCTTTGCGAGCTGGCCATCATCATGGAGCCCCACAATGCGGAGGGGGTCTACGCCGTCCCCGTCTATGCAGAGCCGTGGATCGCCATGATTCCGGACGCCTGCCCCCTGGCCCGGGAGCCGGGGGACACGGTGGACTTCCAGTGCCTGACAGACTACGACCTGATCATTCCCTCCCGGGAATCCCGCCTGCAGGAAATCGCGGGCTGGTTCGATTCCCCGGAAAAAAAGCTGAACGTCCGGTGCCGGATGTCCCACATGCTGGACGCCTACGAACTGACCCGACAGAACGTGGGCATTACCCTCTATCCCGCCTCCGCCAACATCGGAACGGATTCCTCTGTATGTATCAAGCGGCTGGTGAATCCGTCCGTGACCGCTTCTTATGTCCTGATTTGGGATAAAAGCCGGCAGCTCTCCCATGCGGCGGAGGAGTTTTTAAAGTATATCCAAACCTGGTACGCAGAAATTCCCTTTCCCTGAGCCGGTTTCCGACGGTGCGGGGGCCATCTCTGCGGCAAAAGGAACAGAATCAGCGGATACCATTCCTCTGTGTCCAGTGCCGTCATGAAAAACGTGAAACGTCGAAAAAAGTCGTGCCGTCCCCTTGACAGGGGGGGGGGGCCCGGGGATAAGGGACGGAAGAAATGTTGTGTGGGTGGGAGGGCAAATAAATCAAAAAAACGGGCGGGCAAGGA
>JAJQCJ010000081.1:3006-14191 GCA_021202775.1 Clostridiales bacterium
AAATAAGCCGGGTATACAATTCGTGTGTGTCCTGTGCCGTAATTAAAACCGTTAACGGTCCAAAAATGTGTGGCCGTCCCCTTCACCGGGGGAGGGCACGATGCTATACTGACCGTATGAAGTGTCCTAGGAGTGCTAGGACAATTAAGACAAAATCACGGGACGGAAAGGAAGCGATGGCGTGTTACCGCTGGAGTTAGACTACAGAAGCCGTGTGCCGATCAGCGAACAGCTGGTGGCAGGCATTGTGCGCCTGGTGGCCTGCGACGTACTGTCGCCGGGGGAGCAGCTCCCGTCAGTCCGCAGCATGGCCCAGCAGCTGGGCATTAACCCCAATACGGTGCAGAAGGCTTACCGGGCGCTGGAGCAACTGGGCACCATCTACAGCCTGCCGGGGAAGGGCTCCTTCGTCAGCGAGGGGGACGAGGCCAGGGAGCTGCAAAAGCGGCAGGCCCTGGAGTCGGTGGACGACGCCCTCCGCGCCGCCCTGGACGCCGGCGTGACCGCGGCGGAGCTGGACGACCATTGCCGGCACTGGATGCAAAAGACGGGAGGTTTACTGGTATGATTGCGGTGGAATCCTTTACCAAGAAATTTGGCGACCTGAACGCACTGGACGAGATTTCCCTCCAGGTGACGGAAGGCTCCATCTTTGGGCTGATCGGCTCCAACGGCGCGGGGAAGTCCACCCTGCTGCGGGCCATCAGCGGCATCTATAAGCCGGACGGCGGCACCATCCTCATCGACGGGGAGGCCCCTTACGAGAACACGGCGGTGAAGCAGCGGCTCTGTTTCGTCTCCGACTACCCCTACTATTCCGGCCAGGACACCCTGAACAGCCTGGCCCGGTTCTACCGCCGCTTTTACCGGAACTGGGATGAGGATGAGTTCCAGCGGCTCACCGATCTGTTCCCCCTGGAGCGGAAGCAGCGCATCCAGAGCATGTCCAAGGGGATGCAGCGCCAGGCAGCCCTGATCTGCGCCCTGTCCACCTGCCCGGATTACCTGCTGCTGGACGAGGTATTCGACGGGCTGGACCCGGTGATGCGCCAGCTCCTGAAGCGGGTCATCTCCGACCATGTGGCGGCCCGGGACATGACGGTGCTGATCGCCTCCCACAACCTGCGGGAGCTGGAGGACTTCTGCGACCATGTGGGCCTGCTGCACAAGGGCGGCGTCCTCATCGAGCAGGAGCTGGAGTCCCTGCGGCTGGGCATCCAGAAGGTCCAGGCGGTGTTCCAGCCGCCTCTGGACGACGAGACGCTGAACACCCTGCGGCAGAATCTGGACATCGTGAAGCTGGAGCGTCACGGCTCCCTGATCTCCTTCGTGGCCCGCAGCACCGAGGAGAAGGTGATGGACAGCCTGAACCTGTTCCACCCCGTGTTCTGCGAGAGTTTGCCCCTGTCCCTTGAGGAAGTATTTATCAGTGAAATGGAGGCGGCCGGTTATGACATCGACAAGATCTTATCCTAAGCAGCCCAGCGCCACCGGCATTGCCTTTCGCTGGCACTGGCGGAAGAACCGGCTGCTCCTGCTCCTGTACGCCCTGTTGCTGGTGGTGGCCCTGCCGGGGTGCTTCTTCCTGAACCTGCTGAACAACACGGCGTACTACCTCTCCTCCGACTATTTTGTGAACATGGTTTTCGCGGTGAAGGAGGTCTATCTGGCCAAGGAGATGACCTCCTACCTCACCCAAACCATCACCTATCTGGTGATTCCCATTGCGGCGGTGTTCGCCTTTCTGATGGCCCACTCCAGCTTCTCCTATCTCCACTCCCGCCGGGCCACCGACCTGTACGCCGCCCTGCCCATCCGCAGGACCCCCATGCTGATGGGGGCATCCTGGCCAACCTGCTCCAGCTGCTCCTGCCTCTGGCGGCGACCCTGGGGATGGTGCAGGCCATCGGCCGGGGGTATGGCGACCTGGTGTATCCCTTCTCCGGCATTGTGATCTGGGAGGCCTTCGGGCTGCTGGCGCTGGGCCTCACCGCCGCCTACCTGCTGTTCCTGTTCATGATCGTTATCAGCGGCACCCTGCTGGATACGGTGTTCTCCTTCGCGGTGCTGTCCCTCAGCTGGCCCCTGCTGTGGCTGATTGCGGACATTGTCTGTGATGAGGTCCTGCCGGGCTATGTCAGCGACCTGAACGAGCTGTTCTGCTTCGCCCTGGTACCCATCGTGGGAACCATGCTGCCCTTCCTGAGCTTTGACAGCAACTATTGCTTCACCACAGAGATCGTCAGCTCCACCGCCCCTGAGGTGGATGTTCTGGCCTTGCCCTACAACCCCGGCCTGAGCTGGCTGATTTGGTGGCTGGCGTTCGTGGCGGTGATGCTGGTGCTGGTGGTGGTGATCGTCCGCATCCGGAAGAGCGAGTATGCGGAGAGCACCCGCACCTTCCCCCTGCCCAGGGCCTTCTTCCGCATGATTTGCTCCGCCGTGGGCGGGCTGACCCTGGCCTACCTGTGCAGTGCCATTTTGCCCAGCAACGAGGTGTTCCTGGTGGCCGGACTGGTGGGCACCTTCCTGGCCCACCTGTTTGCCCAGGCCATCTGGGGCCGGGGGCTGCGGGGCTTCTGGAGGACCCTGCCCGCCTACCTCCTGCTGCTGGTGCTGATGGGAACGGCCGGCTGGATGGTGGCGAATGACGTTCCGGGATACGTCACCTACCTGCCGAACAGGTCGGACGTGGCCTCTGTGTCGGTCTACGGGGATGCGCTGACCAGCGGCAACACCTCGCTGGACTGCTACCTGGACACCTATGACAGCGGCTTCACCTACGTCCTGGGAGAGGACGAATACGGCGAGTATGGCTCCCTCTCTGTAGAACTGCAGGATGACGAAAGCATCGCGGCTGTGGAGGCCCTCCACAGTTCGGCGCTGGAACAGTTCAGCGCGCCCTACCTCCCTTTCTCCGGAGAGGAGGGGGACACCTACCTGACCATCACCTACACCCTGAAGGACGGCAGCATCGTGTCCAGGAGCTACTACTGGACGCTTTCCATGACGGATACCCTGCGGGAGCGGGCGGACGCTGTGCTGGCCCTGGAGGAGTACCACGAGGTCTCCCTGCTGCAAAGCTATGAGGCCCGGAATATCAGCGACATCAGCTATTGCCTCTATTCCGTGAAAGCGGACGAGGACGGCTGGGAGTACGAAGATGAGGAAATCAGCGCCTACAACGTGCTGTTGACGGACGAGCAGAAGGCCCAACTGTGGGAGACCTTCCTCAGTGAGCTGTACAGCGAGGACTTCTGCTACAACGAGAATGATGAGTATTCCGACGTGGACGGCGACGGTTATCGCGAGGACTGCATCATCAACATGAGCGCCCTGTGGCCGGAGGACTTCACCCCGGAGCTGACCGCCCTCCTGGAGGAGCGGCTGGGGGAGGATGCAGCTCAGGTGTGGCAGATCATGGGCCAGAGCTATCGGGTGCCCAACTTCTGCACAGAGACCCGCCAGCTGATGCGGGAGTACGTCACCGGCACCGCAGAGGAGGACAACGCCGACACCACTGCGGAGGAGGATGACACCGGCACCGCCGAAGAAGACGCCGCCGCCGGCACCGCCGCAGAGGAGGACGCCACCGGCTCCACCGAAGAGGACAACGCCACCGGCTCTGCCACGGAGGAGGAAGCCGACTGAATCGGACAGAGCGCCGGTGGGACATACATATAGATAAATTAGATAAATGTATCAAAGGCGTGTCTAAACGCAAAGCCAGTTCAGGGGGTCACCATTTTGGTGACCCCCTGAAACCGTGCAGCGCCCGGAGCAAAACCGCTCCGGGCGCTGTTTTGAGTCTTTTCAAATAAGAACGGTGGGCGCAGCCGAAAGCCTGACGTTTACCCCTCCACCTTGTCCGCAATCTTCCCGTCCAGCCAGGTGAGGAAGTCCTCCAGCCCCTCCCCCGTCCGGGAGGACACCCGGAACAGCCGGGCCTTGGGGTTGCAGTCCAGCACGTCCTGCTCCACCCGCTTATCGTCAAAGTCGAAGTAGGGGAGCATATCGTACTTGTGCAGCACGATACCGTCGCAGGTGGAGAACATCAGCGGGTACTTCACCACCTTGTCGTCCCCCTCCGGGACAGACAGCAGGGCCACCCGGAAGTCCTCCCCGATGTCGAACTCCGCCGGGCAGACCAGGTTGCCAATGTTTTCCACAAACAGCACGTCCAGGCCACCCAGGTCGAACAGGGGCAGCATATGCTGCACCGACATGGCCTCGATGTGGCAGGCCCCCTGGGTCTGGAGCTGGACGCAGGGGATGCCCATGGCCTTAATGGTCTCCGCGTCGATCTGACCGGCAATGTCCCCCTCGATGACGCCGATGCGGTATTTGTCCCGCAGGGCCTCGATGATCTTCATGGTCAGGCTGGTCTTGCCCGCGCCAGGGGAGCCCATCACGTTGATGAGGCAAACCCTGTGGGAGGACAACTCACCGCGCACCTGGGCGCTGACATCCTCGTTCCACTCCATAATCTGTTTGACAACCTTAATCTCCATCGTCTGTCTCTACCTCCATGCTGTCGATGTAAAATTCTTTACCGGTGATCAGCTCCACATCCCTGCTTCCGCAGGCGGGGCACTTCATGCGAAACCGCTCCATGGGGCTTTCCCCGCCGCAGGCGTGGCAGCGAAGCACCGCCGGAACCGTCTCGATCTCCAGGACGGCCCCCTCCGCCAGGGTCCCCTCACTGACCACATTAAAATACTCCTGAATGATGACCGGCACATAGTCGGTGTACTCCCCCATCTTAATGCGGATGGCGCATACCTTTGTGGCGCCGACCCGCTCCGCCTCCTGCACCGCAAGGTTACAGATGGACTGGGTGATGGGCAGTTCGTGCATCTGGCGTTCCTTCCTCTCTGTGGGGCGGGGCCTGTCCGCCCTGGTACAACGGCCCCAGATGGAGCCATTATACCAGATTCTGCGGCGGGAAGCAACCTTTTTCCTGCCCCTCAGCAGGTCAGTACCACCCAGGCGTCCGCCAGGGCCGGGTCGTTGAACAGCGTCCCCCGGGGCGGATACAGCGTGAAGGCGCAGATCAGCGCCATAAACAGGATGGTCAGCCCCAGGGCAACGGAGGTCATCCCCCGCATATCAGGCAGCCATTCCGTCAGCAGGAAGGCCAACCCAATGCCCGACACATAGATCAGCACATCCGCCATCAGCAGACTGCCCCCCAGGGCCACGTGCCAGACCCATCCCGCCGCCACCACCAGCACCGTGGCGATCAGCACAGCCAGCAGCCAGCGCCCGCCGCTTCGCCTTCCGCGGCTCAGGCCCAGCACCAGCAGCAGCGGCCAGAATACGATTTTGCCGTGTTCCCAGATGCTCTCATTCACCGGCGCGAAAAATTCCGTCACAATGCTGGGCCAGACCTGAAAGGCAAAGTGCAGCCCAACCCCCAGCAGCGCGGTCAGCGCCAGCAGCTTCCAATCTTGCTCCAGCAGACCATACCAGTCCAGTCGCTCCTGTTTTTCCACCATACGCCCCACCTTTTTTCGGATACCAAAGTCTATGCGGAGACGGCGCAGTTATGACGGCAGGCTGCCCCAGGAAATTTCGCCGTTTCCGGGAGATAAAACGGTTGACAAATCCCTGCGGCGCGGTTATAATACTATATGCTGGTTATGCGGGTGTGCTGGAATTGGTAGACTGGCAAGCTTGAGGTGCTTGTGCGTGAATGCGCGTGTGGGTTCGAGTCCCATCGCCCGCACCATAACGAACCGACAGTTGATGGTATCGTCAACTGTCGGTTCGTTTCTTTATAGTGGTTTTGTCCGGCCTTCCCACCCCTCAGTCAGCTTTGCTGACAGCTCCGCCGTCAAGCGGCAGTTCCGCTGCGCTCCTTACCCTTTCAGGGGAGCCAATGACGTGGCGACTCCCACAGCTCCCTTGCCGCCCCTGAAAGGGGAGGAGGACCGGCGAAGCCGGTGGAGGGTTGTGTCGCTTTCTGTTGATGGCATTGCTTTTATCCTGCCGCATATCATTTGACACCCCAGGCCGATTTTTCGAAAAATACAGAAAACCGGTTTGCTTTTCCTCCCGCCTGTGCTATAATAAATAATGGCAGTCCGTCGGGCGGCCGGCGCATATTCCGGTTCGGCGCCGCCCCGGGATTCCATAGCACAGCCATTCCGAAGAAAATGAGAGGCGTTGGCGATGCTGTACCTGAAGCCCCTGAACTATGAGGACCGGGAGCAGGAATATCGGTTTTTCCGGGAAACGCCGGGGGAAAACGGCTTTGAAAATCATTGCAGACGGCTGTCCTATCCCGATTTTGTGGAGACGGCGCTGCCCAGGCTGCTGGACAACGCCAGGGGAATCGGCCTGGCGGTGGGCCGGGTGCCGGAGACCCTGTTTTTCCTGTGGGAGGACGGCCAAATCGTCGGCCTGTTCAAGGTGCGCCACCGTTTGAACCAGGGCCTACGCACCGGCTCCGGCCACATCGGCTACGCCGTCCATCCGGCCTTTCGGGGCCGGGGATACGCCACCCGGGGCCTGGAGCTGGCGGTGGAGGAATGTAAACGGCTCCTGCCGCCGGAGGAGACGGAGCTTTACCTCTCCTGCAGCAAGGCCAACCCCGCCTCCCTGCGGGTGATGCTGAAAAACGGCGCTTACCTCCACCACTATGACCGGCAAAACTACTATCTCCGCATTCCCCTGAACCGCGCCGCCGGCCCGACTGAAACCACGACAAAGGATGAATGATACCATGAAAGACAACTATGAAAGCCCTCTGTCCTCCCGCTATGCCAGCAGGGAGATGCAGTATATTTTCTCTCCGGACAAAAAGTTCTCCACTTGGCGCAGGCTGTGGGTGGCCCTGGCCCGGGCGGAGATGGAGCTGGGCCTGCCCGTTACCCAGGAGCAGGTGGATGAGCTGGAGGCTCACTCCGGCCCGGAGTTTATCGACTATGACGCCGCCGCCAAGTACGAGAAGGAGCTGCGCCACGACGTGATGGCCCACATCCACGCCTATGGCGACCAGTGCCCCAAGGCCATGCCCATCATCCATCTGGGGGCCACCAGCTGCTATGTGGGGGACAACACCGACATCATTCTGATGAAGGAGGCGCTGGAGCTGGTCCGGAATGAGCTGGTGCGGGTCATCGCCAACCTGGCCCAGTTCGCTGAGAAGTACAAGGCCCTGCCCACCCTGGGCTATACCCACTTCCAGGCGGCCCAGCTGACCACCGTGGGCAAGCGGGCCACCCTCTGGCTGAACGAGCTGCTGATGGACCTGCACGAGGTGGAGTACCGCATCAGCGACCTGAAGCTGCTGGGCAGCAAGGGCACCACCGGCACCCAGGCCTCTTTCCTGGAGCTGTTTGAGGGCGACCATGAGAAGTGCCGCCAGCTGGAGCAGAAGATCGCCGCCGAGATGGGCTTTGATGCGGTGGTGCCCGTGTCCGGCCAGACCTACAGCCGCAAGGTGGACACCTATGTGGTGAATACCCTGGCGGGCATCGCCCAGTCCTGCAGCAAGTTCGCCACCGACCTGCGGCTGCTGGCCCACATGAAGGAGATTGAGGAGCCCTTTGAATCCAAGCAGATCGGCTCCTCCGCCATGCCCTACAAGCGCAACCCCATGCGCTGCGAGCGTATGTGCGCCCTGAGCCGCTATGTGCTGTCCGACGTGATGAATCCGGCCATCACCGCCTCCTCCCAGTGGTTTGAGCGGACGCTGGACGACTCCGCCAACAAGCGCCTCTCCGTCCCCGAAGCCTTCCTGGCGGTGGACGCCTGCCTGCGCATCTACCAGAACATCACCTCCGGCATGGTGGTGCATGAAAAGGTGATCGAGAAGCACATTATGGAGGAGCTGCCCTTCATGGCCTCGGAAAATATTATGATGGACGCGGTGAAGCGGGGCGGCAACCGCCAGGAGCTTCACGAGCGCATCCGGCAGCACTCCCTGGAGGCCGGCCACAACGTCAAGGACCTGGGGCTGGAGAACAACCTCATCGACCTGATCGCCGCCGACCCCATGTTCGGCATGACGAAGGAGGAGCTGTCCGCCCATCTGGAGCCGTCCAACTACATCGGCCGCTGCCCGGAGCAGGTGGAGGAGTTTTTGCATGAGTGCGTCCGGCCTGTGCTGGAGCAGTACGCCTCTGCCCTCACCGGGGAACAGGTGGAGCTGAACGTCTGACCGATTCTTTCACCGCAAACCCACAGACAGGAGGGAGTCGGCGTTGAAGCAAAATCCCAAGTATAAGGATTATATGGCAGCGGGGCTGACAGGCTTTTTGATGATTGCCGCCAGCATTGCCATCTATTTCCTGTTCGCAAAAATGTCCTACTTTCTGGATGCCCTGAAGAAACTGCTCGACATCCTTGCACCTTTCCTGATGGGCTTTGTAATCGCCTATCTGCTGGCGCCGCTGTACAATTACCTGCTGCGCAACCTGCGGGAGCTGCTGGGCTCCGTCATGCAGGAGCGGCGGGCCAACTCCATCGGCACGCTTATCTCCGTTCTGGCCTGTATTTTGGCCGGGATTCTGGTCATCAGCGGCCTGTTCGCCCTGGTCATCCCCCGGTTTGGGGAGAGCATTGTGGGGGTGGTCAACGCCATGCCCACCTACCTGACCCGCATCGAGGCGTGGGCGCGGGAGGCCCTGGCGGATTATCCCGACATCTACGCCATGGTGGAGGATGTGCTGAATAACCTGTACAACTCCCTGGTCAACTGGGCCACCAGCGACCTGCTGCCCAGCTTACAGAGCGTCTCCGAAGGGCTCGACGGCGTTTCCTCCCTGGTCAGCACCCTGTTTTCCGGTCTGATGGCTGCCGTGACCGCCATCAAGAATCTGGTGCTGGGCTTCATCGTGGCCGCCTATCTGCTGATAGAAAAAACCGCCATGATCGGCCAGATCAAGCAGATGACCTACGCCCTCTTTGGCCCGAAGCGGGGCAATCAAATCGTCTACCGGATGCGCTACACCAATCAGGTGATGGGCGGCTTTATCCGGGGCAAGCTGCTGGATTCCCTGATCATCGGCATCATCTGCTTCATCGGGGTCAGCGTTATGCGGATGCCCTACCCCACCCTGATCAGCGTCATCATCGGCGTCACCAACATCATTCCCTTCTTCGGCCCCTTCATCGGCGCGATTCCCTGCGCGGTGCTGGTTTTGATGTACAGCCCCATTCAGACGGTCTACTTCGTCATCTTCATCCTGATTTTGCAGCAGTTCGACGGCAACATCCTGGGCCCGAAGATTCTGGGCAACACCACGGGGCTTTCCTCCTTCTGGGTGCTGTTCTCCATCATCTTCTTCGGCGGGCTGTTCGGCTTTGCCGGGATGCTGCTGGGGGTGCCGCTGTTCGCCGTCATCTACTCCCTGGTGTCCGACTTCGTCAGCGCCAGGCTGTCCAAACGGAAGCTGTCCCTGCTGCCGGACGATTATATCAACCTGGACGAGGTGGAGCAGCAGCCAGACGGCGGGTATAAATACCCGAAGATGAAGGACCCCACCCGGAAGTAGGGGAACGTCATCAACTTGAAGGGGTGCTCTCCTTAGGCAAAGGCTGATGGAAGGAAAAACGTCCTGCCCTCCCGGCGGGCCTGACTACCGCCTGCTAACCCTTTACGGCATCTTCCTCGGTCAGTGACCCTCGCCAGCATAGCTGGCATCGGTTTCCGGCTAAAAATGTGCCACTGGCACATTTTTGGACGCCGTAAATTGCTCCGCCAAGAAATGGGGGAAAGAAGGCGGCTCAGGAGGGGCCGCTGTGCGTCCCCTCCTAAGGACCTCCCCTGTATCCCACTGGGCTTCGCGCTGTCCAGCCCGAAAGTGGTCTATCGGGCAACAGACGATGGGACTTGTTACGCACCAAAGCTGCCGCCGATGGCGGCTGGTGGGGATTGCCGCCCACGTTCCTGCCGTCAAGCGGCATTTCCGCTGCGCTCCCTATGCCTTACGGCGGAACGGGCGGCAATTTTGTTGCCTTTTGGTCGTGGAAATCTGACTGTAAGGATATGTGATTCCCCTCAACCCAGGATAGATTGCATCTTACGTTGATGAAATTGGGAAGTAGGAACATCTTTTCTTTTCGTCATAAAATGAGCAGGAAAACAGGCTTTTGCCCGGCAGGGGCAGGAGCCTGTTTCCTTTTTCTGTTCCTGTCGAAGGAACGCGGTTTCCCCCTGCGATTATGACATTCCCCCGAACATGGAAATCTAGTTTTAGGTCAAGCATACCAAAGAAACCCCTCAGTCTGGCCTTGTGGCCAGACAGCTCCCCTTTCAGGGGCGCCAATGACGCGGCAATTCCCACAGTTTTCTTGCCTCCCCTGAAAGGGGAGGGGGACCGGCGGTAGCCGGTGGAGGGGTTCCCATGTAAAGCGGAGTTCAAAAGTGATTTCCGTGTCCCCCAAATTATGCGTATTGAAAAATGTGGCAGAATAAAGTATAATCTTCTTATTCCGCGCTGCTTCGCCGGAGCAGCGCTGTACTATGGAGGAAATCAACATGAAATTTTCAGAGATGAAGTACGAGCGCCCGAATCTGGATGCGCTGAAAGGGGAGCTGTCCGCCCTGACGGACCGGCTGAAAGGGGCGGTAAACTACGAAGCCGCAAAGCAGGTGTTTCTGGAGAAGGAGACGCTGGAACGGCATATCTCCACCCAGTCCACCCTGGCCAGCGTCCGGCACTCCATCGACACCCGGGACGCCTTCTATGACGGGGAATCCAAATTCTGGAACGCCGCCATGCCGGAGCTGCAGGCCCACAGCCAGGAGTGGACGCTGGCGCTGCTGAACAGCCCCTTCCGGGCTGACTTCGCCCGAGAGTACGGCGAGCTGATGTTCACCAACGCGGAGCTGGAGCTGAAAGCCTTCTCCCCGGAGATCATCCCGGAATTGCAGCAGGAGAACGACCTGACCCAGGAGTATGAAAAGCTGCTGGCCTCCGCCCAGGTGCCCTTTGAGGGGGGAACCTACACCCTGAGCCAGATGACCCCCTTCAAGAACGACCCGGACGACGCACGCCGCCTGGCGGCCTGGAAGGCGGAGGGCCAGTGGTACAAGGACCATCAGGAGAAAATGGACACCATCTATGACCAACTGGTACACCTCCGGGACACCATGGGCAAAAAGATGGGCTACGAGGGCTACACCACCCTGGGCTACTACCGCATGGGCCGCAACTGCTACACCAAGGAGGAC
>JAJQCJ010000070.1 GCA_021202775.1 Clostridiales bacterium
GAAATCCGTTTCGCATAGGAACCCCTCCACCGGCTGTCGCCGGTCCCCCTCCCCCGTCGGGGGAGGCAAGAAAACTGTGGAAATCACCACGTCATTGGCTCCCCTGAAAGGGGAGCTGGCTGGCCGCAAGGCCAGACTGAGGGGTTTCTTTAGTATGTTTGACCTAAAACTTGATTTCCGTGGGCATTGCTATCGTCCCCTTGCCTTTTTTCCCGCCATCCGGTATAATGTTGGCAATCACAGAAAAGGTGGGATGCCCCATGACCCAAGCCCTTCTCACAGCCCTGGCCACGGAGATGGTACACTACTATCAGGACGACCCCCAGCATATCCAGCACTTCATCAAGGTACATTCCTTCAGCCGGCTGATCGCCCAGCTGGAGCATTTGGACGCAGACACCTGCTTCACCCTGGAGGCGGCGGCCTACGTCCACGACATCGGCATCAAGCCCGCCCTGGCACAGTATCAGTCCTCTGCCGGGCCGTACCAGGAGCGGCCGGGCGCTCCCATCGCCCTGGAGCTGCTGACGCGGCTGGGGTTCCCGCCCGCCGTGGCCCAGCGGGTCAGCTATCTGGTGGGCCATCACCACACCTATACGGACATCGACGGCCCGGATTATCAGATTCTGGTGGAGGCGGATTTTCTGGTCAACCTCTATGAGGACTTCCCCGACGACGCGGCGGCCCGGCGTCACGCCGCTGACGCCGCTTATCAGCGCATCTTCCAAACCGACGCCGGAAAAGGGCTCTGCCGGGAGATGTTCGGCCTATGAAGATACACACTTTGCCCTGTTTTGACCCCTTCCGCTGCGCCGCCTCCGCCTGCCGGGACAGCTGCTGCATCGGCTGGGAGATCGACATCGACCCGGACACCCTCAGCATTTACCGGCAGGTGGGCGGCAGCTTCGGGGAGCGGCTGCAGCAAAACATCGTCACGGAGCCGGACGGCACCAGCCACTTCCGCCTGACACCGGAGGAGCGCTGCCCCTTTTTAAATGAGGACAACCTGTGTGACATCATCCTCCATCTGGGGGAGGGCACCCTCTGCGACATCTGCGACCAGCACCCTCGGTTTTACAACGACTACGACAACCTTCAGGAAACCGGCCTCGGCCTTTGCTGTGAAGCCGCCGGACGGCTGTTCTTCTCCTCTGACCGGCCCCTGACCATCCGCGCCGCGGAAACCGACGAGGATGCGCCGGACGAGGACTCCGCAGAGAGCCTCCCCCTCCTGCTCCATCTGCGGGGGCAGCTCTTTTCCCTGCTCCAGGACCGCAGCCTTCCCCTGCAGGCCCGCTTCACCTCTATGTTGCTGTACGCCCAGGCCGCTCAGGAGGCCTGGGACGGGCAGGATCTGGACGCTCTCTGTGAGGCGGAGCTGATGCTGGCCGACCTGCTGCCCTTTTACGACGCCCCCTGGGAGGAAGGAGAGCCGTCCGAGCTGCCCGCTGAGCTGCTCCGCTTCTTCGGCACGCTGGAGTCCATCAACGGCGAGTGGGACGCCCTGCTGCGCTCCGCCGTGGACTGCCTGGCCCTGCCGGACCGGGCCGCCCTGGAGGGGCAGTTCCGGGCGGACATGGCCGGGCGGGCCTGGGAATACGAACACCTCGCCTTCTACTTCCTCTACCGCTACTTCCTTCACGCGGTGGACGACGGGGACTTTCTCAGCCGGGTTTGCCTTGTCCTGCTCTCCGTTCTGACGGTGAGACAGCTGGACTTTGCCCGATGGCGGGAAAACGGGGGCAGCTTCACGTTGGAGGACAGAATTGCCGTTGCCCGCATTTTCTCCAAAGAGCTGGAATATTCCGAGGAGAATATGGCCGCTTTTCTGGAGGAAATCAGGGATTCGGAACTGTTTTCCCCGGAACGGCTGCTGGAGGCCCTGTCCGGCAGCCCACTTTAACTCTGCGAAACAGTTTGCCAACTTATTGACAAACTTTGTCTTTTGCCGTATAATTTCCCCAGAGATTTGTGTTTCTTTGTGCTTCTGCGTTTGGACAGGCTCAAATGCAGGATCTGAATCGCCTCAGGGGGCAAAGAGGCCATCTTTCTCAACCCTACTAAGCAGAAAGGAAGGAACATCGTATGATTTATTCCGCAGAAGTACAGAATATGTGTCCTGTCGCCAAGGGCGCATATCATGGTCCCGCTCCCATCCCCGAGGAGGGCAAATGGGTTCAGGCCATGGAAATCAAGGACATCTCCGGCTTTACCCATGGTATTGGCTGGTGCGCTCCTCAGCAGGGCGCCTGCAAGCTGTCCCTGAACGTGAAGGACGGCATCATCGAGGAGGCTCTGGTGGAGACCATCGGCTGCACCGGCATGACTCACTCCGCCGCCATGGCCGGTGAGATCCTGATCGGCAAGACCATCCTGGAGGCTCTGAACACCGACTTGGTGTGCGACGCCATTAACACCGCCATGCGTGAGCTGTTCCTGCAGATCGTCTACGGCCGCAGCCAGACCGCGTTCTCCGAGGGCGGCCTGCCCATCGGCACCTCTCTGGAGGACCTGGGCAAGGGCCTGTGCGGCCAGGTGGGTACCATCTTCGCCACCAAGGCAAAGGGCCCCCGCTACCTGTCCCTGACCGAGGGCTACATCACCCGTCTGGCGCTGAACGCCGATAACGAGATCACCGGCTATGAGTTCGTCCATCTGGGCAAGATGATGGATTGGATCAAGGGCGGCATGGATGCCAACGACGCACTGGAGAAGGCCAAGGGTCACTACGGCCAGTTCGACAACGCCGTCAAGTACATTGACCCCAGAAAGGAATAAGGTGAACGAACATGGCACTGTTTGAATCTTACGATAGAAGAATTAATCAGATCCTGCCTGTTCTGCAGGAATATGGCATTTCCTCCGTGGAGGAGTGCCGCGAGATCTGCCAGGCGAAGGGCTTCGACCCCTATGAGATCGTCGCCGGCATCCAGCCCATCTCCTTCGAGAACGCCCGCTGGGCCTACTGCGTTGGCGCTGCCATCGCCATCAAGAAGAACGTGGCCTCTGCCGCCGACGCCGCCGACGCCATCGGCATCGGCCTGCAGGCCTTCTGCATCCCCGGCTCTGTCGCTGACGACCGCAAGGTGGGCATCGGCCACGGCGGCCTGGGCGCCATGCTGCTGCGGGACGAGACCAAGTGCTTCGCCTTCCTGGCCGGCCACGAGTCCTTCGCCGCCGCCGAGGGCGCCATCGGCATCGCCCGGAACGCCAACAAGGCCCGCAAGGAGCCCCTGCGCGTTATCCTGAACGGCCTGGGCAAGGACGCCGCCCAGATCATCTCCCGGATCAACGGCTTCACCTATGTGCAGACCAAGTTTGACTACTACACCGGCGAGGTGAAGGTGGTCAGAGAGATCGCTTACTCCGACGGCGAGCGGGCCGCTGTCCGCTGCTACGGCGCTGACGACGTCCGCGAGGGCGTGGCCATCATGCACCTGGAGGGCGTGGACGTCTCCATCACCGGCAACTCCACCAACCCCACCCGGTTCCAGCATCCCGTGGCCGGCACCTACAAGAAGGAGTGCATCCAGCAGGGCAAGAAGTACTTCTCCGTGGCCTCCGGCGGCGGCACTGGCCGTACCCTCCATCCCGACAACATGGCCGCCGGCCCCGCCTCCTACGGCATGACCGACACCATGGGCCGTATGCACTCTGACGCTCAGTTCGCAGGCTCCTCCTCCGTCCCCGCACACGTGGAGATGATGGGCTTCCTGGGCATGGGCAACAACCCCATGGTCGGCGCCACTGTGGCCGTGGCCGTTGCGGTTGAGGAAGCGCTGAAGAAGTAAGCGAAACGCGCCAAATTTTCCGCTGACTGGTCGGTTCTGTCTCAAAAAGTTCCGGCTGCATCAAAGAAGCCCTCCCTGGCCGCAAGGCCGGGGAGGGCTTGATTTTGCCCGTTTTTCCTCTTTTTCATCACTTTTAGCAGGGAAACCGGGTAAGGATGTGTCCAGTGGACACATTTTGGACACATCAGAAACCGACTGTATCCAGCCGTCAGCCGTTTTCTCTCTGTTTCAGGGCCGCGTCCAGGTTGTCCACAATGAAATGCTGGGCCTCCTCCGTGTACAGCACGGAGAGGTAGGTGCCGTACAGGCCAGTGCGTTCCTCCTCGATAATGCCGAGCTGCCGCCCCGCCTCCGTCGGGTGACGTTTTCGCTTGCCTTCCTCGTCCTCCCGCTTCTCCAGCATGCCGATGGCCTCCAGCCACTCCAGCACGACGGCATTCGTCAGGCGCTTCCCGTCCTCCTGGTCCGCGGCGTTGTTAATGCGCTTGCACAGCTCCGTGATGCGCAGCGGCTCCTTGGAAAAGCGCACCTGTTGCAGCTGCTCCGGGGTAATCGTAAAATTGCTCTTCCGATTGCTTTTGGGCGAGGTGATGCCGCCGTTCTCCACCACCCGGCGCAGCACGTCCGCGGCGAAGAACAGGCAGCGGGAGATCCGCACCTGATTGATGACGTCCCCCTCCGGCACCGGCAGGTCCGTCAGCGGGTCGATGCCGTTGGCCAGCTTGTCCAGGTACATCCTCGCCCGCTCGATGGTTTCCAGCTCTGTCATTTTGGTTCCTCCTTTTCTTTGTCCGTTACAGCTCCACGGGAATCCGGCCCGTGATCTCCGCCCCATCCGGCCACACCCGGCACTCCAGCGCCTGAACGTGGACCCCGGCCTCCGCCGCCCGGCGGAGGGCCGCGCCAAAGGCCGGGTGGGTGGCGTCGTTGGGCATGAAGCAGCGCATTCCCTCCATCTGCACCACGACGCAGAGCCAGGCGTCCAGCCCCGCCTGCCGCGCCCGGATCAGCCCCTCGATGTGCCTGACGCCCCGCTCCGTGGGGGCGTCAGGGAACCGGGCAATGCCGCCTTCCTCCAGGGTGCAGCCCTTCACCTCCACCAGGCCGGGCCGCCCGCTCCGCTCCAGATAGAAGTCGAACCGGGAGTCGCCATAGGTGTGCTCCGGCCGGAGCAGCGTCACATCCGGCAGGAACTTGCCCCGCTCCACCCACTCCCGGAAGAGCCGGTTGGGGGCCTGGGCGTCCATGTTGATGAGCAGGCTCCCCTTCTCCACCGCCACCAGGTCGTATTGGGTCTTGCGGGCGGGGTTGTCCGACCGCACCAGATAGACGGTGCAGCCCGGCACCAGCAGCTCCCGGCAGCGGCCGGTGTTTTTCACATGGACGGTGACAGGGCTGCCGTCCAGCGTCACCTGGGCGATAAACCGGTTGGGCCGGGCCTGAAAGATTGCTTTTTGAAGATTGGCGTATTGCATGGGTTGATTCCTCCGTCTGATGTTATCTTACGATGGGATGCGGATGCTGTCAAGGGGGCTGTCATGAACTTTAACGGATTGCACTTCTTGGGGAAAGATTGGGCAAGGGAACAGTTTTTTCCCTCCCGGCGGGAACCGCGCCAAACGCTTGCAATTTCCGTAAAATTTGATACAATAAGCCTATACGACCCGGAAAGGAGCTGCGCATATGGAACGAGTGGCCAAATTGGGAGACCGTCTGCGGGAGCTGATGCAGGAGAAGGGGCTGAACTATGAGAAGCTGGGAGAACTGCTGGAGATGCGCCCCCAGACCCTGAACCGCTATGTGTTGGGCCAGCGGGAGCCGAAGGCCCGGGTGGCGTCGGAGATGGCGGAGAAACTGGGGGTGGACGCCCAGTGGCTGCTGGGCTATGACGTGCCCCGCTACCCCGTCCGCCAGGCCGACGCCCTCCCCGGGGAGCGGCTGCTGCCCATCCTGGGGGTCATCCGGGCGGGCGTCCCCACCCTGGCGGAGCAGGAGGTGCTGGGCTACCTGTCGGCGGACGTGCCGGCGGAGGGGTCTTACTTCTACCTCAAAGTCTCCGGGGACAGTATGCAGAACGCCGGAATCCACTCCGGCGACCTGGTGCTGATCCGCCAGCAGACCACGGCGGAGGACGGGCAGATCGTAGCCTGCCTTGTGGACGGGGAGGACGCCACTCTGAAGCGGTTCCGCCGTCAGGAAGGGTGGATCATCCTCCAGCCGGAAAATCCGGCCTATCCCCCCCGTCTGGTGCCGGAGAGCGACTTTGCCAGCGGCGAGGCCCGCATTGTGGGCGTCGCCATGCGGCTGGTACGGGATCTGTAACCCCGCCCCTTGCGGAACCGGCCCCAATCTGGTAAAATAACAGCAAGATTGCACGCGCAGCGCCGTTGGCCTGTGCGCGGAAGGGGAAGAACATCGCCTATGAACGAACTGGAATCCTTACAGCACCCCCTCCCTTCGGCGGAGGAGCCTCCTCCCTGCTGCGACGCCGTCCCCGGCGGCGGGCAGGCGGGGACGACCTTTGACGGGAACCTGTTCCTGATCGGCTTTATGGGGGCGGGCAAAAGCACCGTGGCAGGTGCCTTCCACGCCCTCTGCGGCATGGAGGTTCTGGAGATGGACGAGGAGATCGAGCGCCGGGCGGGCCTGTCCATCTCCGACATCTTTTCCACCCTTGGGGAGGAATCCTTCCGGCAGATGGAGACCGAACTGATCACCACCCTGGAACCGGGGCGGCGGTTCGTCGTCTCCTGCGGCGGCGGCACCCCCATGCGGGAGGTCAACGTCCGGGCCATGCGCCGGCGGGGCGCCATCGTCTGGCTGACGGCGACGGCGGAGACCGTTCTGGTCCGGGTGGCGGATTCCAACAGCCGCCCCCTGTTGGAGGGCCACAAGGACAGGGACTACATTCAGGCCATGATGAATCAGCGCCGGCCCAAATACCAGGCTGCGGCGGACATTGCCGTCGCCACGGATGGGAAGGACGCGGCGGAGATTTGCGGCGACATTCTGGCGGCGCTGGCGGAGCGCTCCGGAGCAAACAGTCAGGAGGGATAACGGTGCAGACGGTAATGGTACGCGGCGTGACGCTGGGGGCCGGACGGCCCAAAATCATCGTTCCCATTGTGGAGCGGACGGAGGAGGCCATTCTGGCCGAGGCCCGCTCCTTTGCCGCCCTGCCCCTGGACATGGCGGAGTGGCGGGTGGACTGGTTTGACGGGGCCGCGGAGCCGGACCGGGTGGCCCATTGCCTCTCCGCTCTCCGGGCGGCGCTGGGGGACACCCCCCTGCTGGCCACCTTCCGCACCGCCAAAGAGGGCGGCGAAGGGGACATCGCCCCGGCGGACTACGCCGCCCTCTGCAAGGCTATGGCCGCCACCGGCTGCGTGGACCTGATCGACGTGGAAGCCTTTTCCGGGGACGCCATCGTGCAGGACATCCTGTCCTTCGCCCACCGGCGGGGCGTGAAGGTGGTCGGCTCCAGCCATAATTTTCAGGAGACCCCGCCCCGGGAGGAACTGGTGGCGCGGCTGCGCCAAATCCAGGCCATGGGGGCGGACGTGCCCAAGCTGGCCGTCATGCCCCGGAACCGGCGGGACGTGCTGGCCCTTTTGTCCGCCACGGAGGAGATGGTGCGCTGCTACGCCGACCGTCCGATCATCACCATGAGCATGGGCGGGGACGGCGTGATCTCCAGGCTGTGCGGACAGGTGTTCGGCTCCGCCGCCACCTTTGGCTGCGCTGCCCGCAGCTCCGCCCCCGGACAGATGGAGGTGCGGCAGCTGGACACCGTTCTGCGTCTGCTGGAGCAGGCGCTGTGAGGCGCACAGAAAAAGCGAGGCAGGATTCCCAAACGGGATTCCGCCTCGCTTTTCTGCGTTTTTTTCGTTTTCACTCGGACGCCCTGGACACCTCCGCCATCCGCCCCAGGACCTCGTGGGCCCCTGCCAGAAACTCCCCATTGGTGGGCTTCTTCCCGCGGGCACAGGAGGGGAAGTAGGACGCCCAAACCGTCTGATCGCCCTGACGGAAGGCGGTGCTGATGGTGTTGCGCATGGCCCGCTCCGCCGCGCCGTCCTTCGTCTTGAACCGGCGGCCAATCATGGGGTACAGGGCCTTGGTCAGCAGGTTCAGCAGCTCCGGGTCCCGCCTGATCTGCTCCAGCGACCACATCAGGTAGCGGTACCCCTTCACATTGGCGGGGATTCCCAGAGAGAACAGAAAGTCAGCCGCCATCCGCCGGTAGGACACCGGCCCCCGCCCGTCCGGCAGACACAGCGTCAGCTCCGGCGGGGCAAGGTGCAGATCCCTGCCGGGCCGGCACGCCATGGCGTTCAGGAGGATTTGGAAGCTGCCGGCAGCCCCGCCGGAAAAGGCAAAGAGCGCATCCGGACGGAGGAAGGGTGTCCCCCGCAGGGCGGAAATCAGCTCCGCGCCGGAGCGGTCCGCCATCTCCTGTCCCACCAGCAGAATGTCCGGCATCTGCCTGTTCAGCAGGGCCAACAGTTCCCCGCCGCTGTCCGTCACGGCGGAAAGGGCGATGGTTTCGTTTTGCAGCAGCAGCTCCTCCAGTGCTCTGCGCTGGGCGCTGTCCGCGGCAGCGATGATCACGTTGAGCATGAGGCACAACTCCTTTTGTTATTCTGATGGAATCATATCATACAAAAGGAAAGAATTCAACGTTTTTTCGCAAAAGGAGAGTTTTTTCGTTCGACACAATTCGATGGCCGACGAATACGGGCCCGGCGTCACCTCGCCCCCACCTTGCTGACCCCCAGCACCACGCTGTCAATGCCCAGCAGAATCAGGTAAATCCCGATGATGAGGCCCAGGGAGAAGTAGCTGAACACCGGCTGGAACAGCATCAGCACCGCCAGCACCATGCCGATGATGTTAGCCACCAGCATGAAGTAGTAGTAGCCATTCCCTGCCTCATGCCGGATAAAGGACAGATGGGCCAGCCGGGAAATGCAGTGTGCCATAAACCACAGGGGGAACAGAATGGACAGGGCCCTGGTGCCCACATCCGGGTACACCAGCAGCATGAAGCCCACCATCACGCTGAGCACGCCGGAAATCAGGGAAACGATGGGGCCGAAGCCGGTAAACCGGTCAAACCGGACGTAGAACACAATGTCCACAATGCCGGTCAGCACGGCAATGAGGCCGTAAAGCATCACGATGCCCTTCAGGGCGCTCTGGGGCCAGCAGATGGCCACGATGCCCAGGATGATGAGCAGGATGCCGATGGCCAATTCCATCCAACCAAAACTGGAACGTCTTCTCATGTTGTACTACCTCCCTACGCTTCCCGGTTCAGAATTTCCATAAACTCTTCCCCTGTGATGGTCTCCTTTTCGTACAGGTACAGGGACAGCTCGTCCAGCTTCTCCCGATGCTGAGACAGGATATCCAGGGCCTTCCTGTGCTGCGTCCGCACAAGGTCGATGACCTTCCGGTCGATCTCATTCTGGGTGTCCGCGGAGCAGGCCAGAGAGGTATCGCCCCCCAGGTACTGGTTGTTGACGGTCTCCAAGGCCACCATGTCGAAGTCCTCGCTCATGCCGTAGCGGGTGATCATGGCCCTGGCCAGCTTGGTGGCCTGCTCGATGTCGTTGGAGGCCCCGGTGGTGATCTCGCCAAACACCAGCTCCTCCGCCGCCCGGCCGCCGGTGTAGGTGGCAATTTTGTTCTCCAGCTCCTGCTTTGTCAGGAGGTACTTGTCCCCCTGCTCCACCTGCATGGTGTAGCCCAGGGCCCCGGAGGTTCTGGGGATGATGGTGATTTTCTGCACCGGTGCGGAGTGGGTCTGCAGGGCCGCCACCAGGGCGTGGCCGATCTCGTGATAGGCCACCACCTTCTTCTCCTGGTCGGAGAGAACAGCGTTCTTCTTCTGGTAGCCCGCGATGACCACCTCAATGCTCTCCTCCAGGTCGGCCTGGGTGACGACGGTGCGGTTGTTGCGGACGGCCCGGAGGGCGGCTTCGTTCACGATGTTGGCAAGCTCCGCGCCGGAGGCGCCGGAGGCCATCCGGGCGATGGTGTGGTAGTCCACATCGTCGGCGGCCTTGATTTTCTTGGCGTGAACCTTCAAAATCGCCTCACGGCCCTGGAGGTCGGGCAGCTCCACCGGCACCCGGCGGTCAAACCGGCCGGGCCGGGTCAGTGCCGGGTCCAGGGACTCCGGCCGGTTGGTGGCAGCCAGGATGATGACGCCGTTGTTGCCCTCAAAGCCGTCCATCTCTGTCAGAAGCTGGTTCAGGGTCTGCTCCCGCTCGTCATTGCCCCCCAGCTGGCTGTCCCGCTTCTTGCCGATGGCGTCGATTTCGTCAATAAAGACGATACAGGGGGCCTTCTCCTTGGCCTGCTTGAACAGGTCCCGGACCTTGGAGGCGCCCATGCCCACGAACATCTCCACAAACTCCGACCCGGAGATGGAGAAGAAGGGCACGTTGGCCTCCCCTGCCACCGCCTTGGCCAGCATGGTTTTGCCGGTGCCCGGAGGGCCCACCAGCAGCAGGCCCTTGGGCATGGAGGCGCCCACCTGGGTGTACTTGTCCGGGTTGTGCAGGTAGTCCACGATTTCGGCCAGGCTCTCCTTGGCCTCCTCCTCCCCGGCCACATCGTCAAAGCGGATGCCTGCCGTGGACTCCACATAGACCTTGGCGTTGCTCTTGCCCATGCCGAAGGACATGGAGTTCTTCCCCATCTGTTCGGTGAGCTTTTTGCTCATGTACTGCCCCAGAGCCACGAAGATGACCAGGGGCAGCACCACGGAGAGGAGGA
This sequence comes from Clostridiales bacterium, assembly GCA_021202775.1. Taxonomy (GTDB): domain Bacteria; phylum Bacillota; class Clostridia; order Oscillospirales; family Oscillospiraceae; genus Onthomonas. Next base: position 10,578 of record JAJQCJ010000070.1, read on the forward strand.
TGGTGAGGACGGGCGACGTGGTCTCCTCGATCTCCGAGGTGAAGGTGGCCCCGGCCTCATACAGCCGCTCGGTCAGGGTGGCGTCCTGCATCAGGCCGGTGGTGTAGACGGTGGTGTTGTCGGTGTCGGTATCGGTGAAGTAGATTTGGGTGTCCGTGATTTCCACAGAGTCGATCTCCTGATTCTCGATCATGCTCATGAAGGTGCCGTAATCCACCTCCACGATTTGGGAGGAGGACAGCATGGGCGCAACGATCAGGTTGAAGATCAGCAAAGCCAGCAGTACGATGCCGTAGTAATAGATCAATGGTCTTTTGGGTGATTTGACTTCTTTCATTGGGGTTCCTCCCGTTCTGATGGTTCCGGTTGCCGGTTCATGGCCTCCAGGGACAGCGCAAGGGCACGGTTGGCGGCCTGCATGGCAAAGTCCAGTGCGTACTCCGCCAGCACAATGCTCTCCTCCGGGGTGGGATGGGTGTCCTCCGCCTGGGCCTGCGGGGCGGAAAACCGCTGGCGGGCGCGTGCTGCCGCGTCCTCCAGCTCGTCCCAGGCGTCCGTCAGCGACCGGACAAAGCCGGAGCGGCTGAACTGCATCTGGCGGCGGAGGGCCGCGTCCCGCTGGGTATACTCCCGGCGAATTTCCTCCAGCTCGGCCTGGCGCTGACCGGGGTCAGCGGTCTGGCTCAGGCGGATGCGGCTTCGCAGCCGGTCCATCGCCCCGTCCAGCTCCCGGAGCTTGACGGAGAGAATTTCATCTGCCATGTTTTCGCCTCCTTTGCAGGGCGTGTTGTCAGGACGGCGGGCCGTCCGCCTGCCGCCCTGATCCTATTCTAACCCCTTTGGGCCGGGGCCGCAACTGCCAGAAGGTTCCGGATGTCCAAACAAAAAAGACCGGAGTGTCAAATTTTTTGACACTCCGGCGGTTTTGTCCGGTTCGATGCGGTCAGTCCAGGGCGGAAACCTCCCCCATCAGGATGAGGTACACCTGATGGACGATATGATCCAGCTGCTCCGTATCCGCGTCCGTCCACTCCCGCAGCAGGCCCATCATGGCCGCGCTGTGGTAGCGGATGATGAGCCTCAGGTCGGCCCGGCTGTACCGCTGGTACAACCCCAGCTCGTCCACCATCTGCTCAAAGCAGGCGCGGAACCGTTTTATCAGGAGGGGCTCCAGCTCCTCCCCGTAGTTCGTCCGGAGGCCCTGCTGCACCACGGAGCGCAGATTGACGGCCACCAGGAAGAGGTAGCGCAGGCCGCTCTCCGCGTCCCCCTGGGCGATGCACTCCTGCATGATCTTCTCCGAGTCCCGCTCCATAATCCAGCGCAGCAGGTCGGGGATGTCCTCAAAGTGGTAGTAGAAGGTCTGGCGGGTGATGCTGCACTCCTCCACGATGTCCTTCACGGTCAGTTTTTTGACGTGCTTTTCCACCAGCAGCGTCCGCACTGCGTTGGCGATCTGTTCCCTGGTGTCGATGGGCATAGTTGACCCCCTCCCCGTCTCTGCGCTATAGGGCAATTATACCGCAGTCCGGGGGAAAAATCCACCTGTTTTTTTCGCCGGGGCGGCGCTGCCGGGCCGCCGTCTCAACCGCCCGCCGCGGTGTAGAAGCAGTAGTAAGCGGTGCCCTCCCACTTCGAGGCGCTGTTCCACCGGGCGGTGACCTCATAGACGTAGTCCCCGTCCTCCCGGAGGGAGAAGGTCAGGCCCTTCGTCTCCACCGCCTCGCCGTCAGGGTAGTCTGCATCGCACCAGTCGTCTGTGCTCCAGCACTGGACGGTGATGCTGTCCGGCGCAACCTCCGCGCTGACGGTGACGGTGCCTCCGGAGGCATCCAGGGCGGGCATCCACTCCTGACACCAGAGCGGGTGGTCTGAATCCGCGGTCATGCCCTTCCACTCCTCGCCGTCCTCGTACTCCCAGGTGTAGGTGCCCAGCATGGCCTCCACTGAGGTCCCGCTGTCCGCTGTCACTGTCACGGGGAAGGGTGAGGTCTGAATGCTGCCGCCGCAGCCCGTCAGGGTCAGCAGCAGGGCCAGGGCAGGCAGCCAGGTGAAATACTTCTTCATGGTGATTCCTCCTTTTTGGTTTTGCTCATAAAGACGCAAAACCGGGCGGGGAGGTTGCGGCAATTCAAAACTTTTTTCCGCCTCCCGGTTCCGGTACTCCACCGGGGAGCAGCCGTATTTCTCCCGGAAGCGGCGGTAAAAGTAGCTGCTGTTCCGGTAGCCGATGCTGTCCAGAATGGCCTCCACCGTCAGGGGGGTGTTGGCCAGCAGGTAGGCTGCCTGCTGGAGCTTCCGCTGCTGGAGCAAGTCTTTGAAGCTGCCCCCGGCGTGCTTCGTCAGCAGACGGCTGAGGAAATAGGTGGGGCAGCCCAGTTGGGCGGACACCTCCGCCAGGGTGCCGGACTTATAGTGGGTGTCGATGTATTTCAGGGTCAGGAACACCAGGTTCTGCTCCTGCCGGTTGGGGTCGTCCCGGCTGATGGACTCGGCGTACTGGGACAGGTTCAGCAGCATCAGCCCCATGGTGGTCTGGTTCAGGGTGTTGGTGTTGCTGCCGCCGTGGAGCAGCGTCCACACCATGTTCTCCATCAGGTTCTGCACCGGCAGGAGTTTTTTTGCCGGAATGTGCAGATAATGGGCGTCCGTCCCCGTCCCGGACAGGGTGGAGAGGAGGAAGTCCCGCAGCACGTTTTCCCGCTCGATCATGGAGATGGAGCGGTCAAAGAACTCCGGCAGGATGATGAAGTTCACGGCGATGTCCTCCCGCCCGGCGGGAAGAATCTCGTGGTACACCCCCTGATTCAGGAACAGCAGGTCCCCCTCCTCCAGCGTGACCGTCTCGGCGTCATTTAAGATGTGGCGGGTCGTGCCGGAACACATATACACCAGCTCCACATAGTTGTGGCGGTGCCGGGGGAAATGGATGAACCGGGTGTGGGGGCGGATTTCGATGAGCTGGCCCTTTTCCAGCAGCTTCTGGCTGTCCACCACAAATTCCCGGCGGGAGGTGTACAGCTCCCGCTGGACGCGGCGGTCACCGTCCAGGATGGCCTGTTCCTCCGCCGTGATGGGGCGGAGTTGGGAGAGGAGGGATTCGTTCATGGGGGATGTCTCCTTTACAGGGAAATGTCAGTAATTTCAGGGGGTGGTCGTTTCTTAGGGAACCTCTGAATAAATGAACAAGAGCGAATTGCGAGGAAATTTGCGTCTGCGACTCGCATGGCCTGCGGCCATTGCTCCCTGCATTCGCGCATAAGAGGAATTGGCCATTCGGCCTGCGCTTCAGAAAAAGGCGCAAGCGCGCAGGATCAGGAGCGCCGTTAGGCGCGGGCATACCCCTTGAGGGTAATCCTGACGGATTTCAAGCGATTGCAACGCATTTATGGCGGAAATTTACCGCAAGGCGCCGTCCCCTCCGGGGATTCCCTTTGGTCAAAGTGCATTTGTTCAGAGGTTCCTTAGATACGGAAGGGTCAAGAAAATAGGTGGTTGCCCTTTCCGGGGCCGGTTCTCCTTAGATAACATTTGCTATAGAGGATTTGTCCGGCCTTCGCCGTCAAGCGGCATTTCCGCTGCGCTCCCTACCCTTGCC
>JAJQCJ010000079.1 GCA_021202775.1 Clostridiales bacterium
GGCTTCGTGAAGCTGGACGGCTACTGGTACTATATCAAGAACGGTATGTCCCGTCCCACCTTTACCGGCCTGGCAAAGCAGACTGACGGCAACTACTACTATGCTGAGAACGGCATTGTGAACTTCGACTTCACCGGCATCGTGGAGCACACCAACGGCAAGTCCTACTACGTCCGGAACGGCATGGTGCGGTTCAATTACACCGGCACCGTGACCTACAACGGCAAGACTTACAATGTGGTGAAGGGCGTCGTCTCCTGAGTTACCGCCATCTGACACAATCTATCTCCAAAATCCTACCGGTGCAACCTGCGCTGGCAAATGCAGATCCTGACTTCTCAACACCCTGCCCGCCCTCCCCTGAGGGCGGGCAGGGGAAGGACGGACAGCGGCTGCGTCCTTAGGATAAGCGTATGAAAAAGGGCAGCGTCTTCGACAGACAAAGACGCTGCCTTTTTAATGGGGGCAGACACAGGCGGGGGGAGGCCCACTGTCCCCTGACAGAATCCATACTGAGAAGGAACAGGAATGATAGAAATAGACAAGTTCAACATTGCCATGGTGGGCCAAAAGGCCATTCCTTCCAGAGCAGGCGGCGTAGAGGTCGTGGTGGAGGAGCTGAGCACCGCCATGGTTCGTCAGGGCCATCAGGTCGCCTGCTACAACCGGTACTGCCCCGGCGTGGATCAGTCCGCAAAGGAGATGCAGGGGGTTCGGCTGAAAACCGTGTTCACCATCCCCAAACGGGGGCTGGCAGCCCTCACATCCTCTGTGTCGGCGGCGGTGCTGGCGGCCCTGGGCCGGTATCAGATCGTGCATTTTCACGCGGAGGGGCCCTGCGCCATGCTGTGGCTCCCCAAACTGTTTGGAAAGACCTGCATCGCCACCATTCACGGCCTGGACTGGCAGCGCAGCAAATGGGGCAACTGGGCCGCCCGCTATCTCCGTCTGGGGGAGTGGGTGGCTGTGAAGTGCGCGGACGAGATCATCGTCCTCAGCGCCAGTATGCAGCGCTACTTTTGGGAGGAGTACGGCCGCAAAACGGTGTACATCCCCAACGGCATCCGGCCCATGCCGGTGCGTCCCGCCCGGCTGATCACGGAGCGGTGGCAGCTGGCGCAGGGGGAGTATTTCCTGTTCCTGGGGCGCATTGTCCCGGAAAAGGGCATCCAATATCTGATCAAAGCCTTTCGGAAGGTCAACACCACGAAATGCCTGGTCATCGCAGGAGGCGCCTCCGATACGGAGGACTTCTATCAGCACCTCAGAGAGATGGCCGGGGGAGACCCCCGGGTGATCTTCACCGACGCCGTCCAGGGGGCGACGCTGGAGGAGCTGTATTCCAACGCCTACCTGTACTGCCTGCCCTCCGACCTGGAGGGGATGCCCCTGAGCCTGCTGGAGGCCATGAGCTACGGGCTGTGCTGTGTGACCTCCGACCTGCCGGAGTGCCTGCAAATCACCGGTTCCCTGGGCTATCAGTTCCCCAAGGGGGATGTGGACCGGCTGCGGGATGTGCTCCAAATGCTCGTCGACCGGCCGGAGCTGACCACCGCCCATCGGAAGGAGATCATGGAGAGCGTCTGCACCCGGTATTCCTGGGAGGATACGGTGGAGCAGACGCTGAACGCCTATCGCAAAGCCAGGGCGCCAAAGGGCCGAAGGGCACAAAGCGGGGAAGAGCCATGAAGATTTTGTTTGTACACAAATATCTTTTTCCGAAAGGCGGGGCGGAAACCTACGTTCTTCAGTTGGGGGCCTGTCTGGCGGAGCAGGGGCATGAGGTGCAGTATTTTGGGATGGAACATCCCCAGCGCCGTGTCGGGAACCGCATCGGGGCCTACACCCGTGAGATGGAGTTCCATCAGCAGTCCGCGCTGAACAAGCTCAGCTATTTCCCGAAGGTGATCTACTCCGGGGAGGCCCGCCGGAAGATGGCCGCCGTTTTGGAGGATTTTCAGCCGGATGTGGTGCATTTCAACAATATTCACTTCCATCTGACCCCCTCCGTGCTGTTGGCTGCCGAAGATTATAAACAGAAAACCGGACGGAAGCTGCGGGTGGTGATGACCGCCCACGACTATCAGCTGATTTGTCCGAACCATATGCTGTACCGTCCGGCCCAGGGAACCGTCTGTGAAAAGTGCCTGAACGGGCACTATGGAAACTGCGCAGCGGGGCGGTGCATCCACAACTCCCTCCCCCGCAGCATACTTGGGACCATGGATGCGCAGTACTGGAACCGGCGGGGCACCTACCGGACCCTGGACGCGGTGATCTGCCCCTCTCTCTTTCTGAAAGAGAAGCTGGACACCAACCCTGTCCTGGCCGCAAAGACGGTACTGTTGCACAACTATTCCGCCCCGATGGCGCTGCAGGACGCGGAAAAAGAGGACTATGTGCTGTATTTCGGCCGTTATTCTGAGGAAAAGGGACTGGATATCCTGCTGGAGGCGTGTCGCGCGCTGCCGGAGATTCCCTTCGTCTTTGCAGGCAGCGGATCGCTGGAGCCGGCGCTGGAGGGCATCCCCAACGTCCGCAACGTGGGCTTCCAGAGCGGAGAGGCGCTGACAAGGCTGATTCAGTGCGCTCGTTTTTCCGTTTATCCCTCGGTGTGGTATGAAAACTGTCCCTTCTCCGTTATTGAGAGCCAGCGGTGCGGCACACCTGTGCTGGGGGCGGATATCGGTGGGATTCCCGAGCTGATTCAGAACGGGGAGACTGGCCGCCTGTTTGAGGCGGGCAGTGCCGCCGCATTGACGGAGGCGATCCGCAACATGTGGGCAGATCGGGAGGGATTGGAGCGGTGGAGCCGCAGCTGCCTCGCGGTCCAGACCACCACCCTGGAGGAATACTGCCGCCGGCTGCTGACGATTTATGCCCCGGATGCTGACGCTGACGAAACGGAGATGTCACAGTGAACATGGAACCGATTGATTTTGTGGTGACCTGGGTGGACGACAGCGACCCGGAGTGGCAGCGCCAGCGTCGGCGCTATCAGGCGAACCCTGTGGAGAACGGCGACGCCCCAAACCGTTTCCGGGATTGGGGCCTGCTTCGCTATTGGTTCCGGGGGGTGGAGGCCTTCGCCCCCTGGGTGCATCGGGTGTACTTCGTCACCTGTGGCCAGCGCCCCGACTGGCTGAATGTGAACCATCCCAAACTGACCCTGGTGGACCACCGGGACTATATTCCCCTGGAACATCTGCCCACCTTTAACTCCAACGTGATCGAACTGTATCTCCACCGTATCCCCGGCCTCAGCGAGCACTTCGTCCTGTTCAATGACGATGTGTACCTGACGGCCCCCACCCGGCCGGAGGACTTTTTCCGGGACGGTCTGCCCTGTGAGCCGGCGCTGATGGACACCATCACGGCCAACGACCCGGGCAACCTGCTGCCCTATTTCCAGATCAATAACTTCGGAATCATCAACCGCCGCTTTCAGAAGCGGGAGGTGCTGCGCCGCAACGCAGGGAAGTTTTTTACGTGGAAATATGGCAGAGAGCTGCCGCGGAATCTGCTCCTGGCCCCCTTTCAGTACTTTTCCTGTTTTCGGGACCCCCACCTGACCAGCGCCTACCTGAAACGCACCTTTCAGCATGTGTGGGACGAGGAGGGGGCGCTGCTGGAAGCCAGCGGTATGGAGCGGTTCCGCAGCCGGATGGATTACTCCCACTGGCTGATGAAAGCCTGGCAGATCTGTGAGGGCAACTTCGTCCCCCGTCCCACCTCCTGGGGCAGACATTTTGAGCTGCACGAGGACAGCCGGATCACCCAGGCCATTGAAAAACAAACCTACCATGCTGTTTGCCTGAACGACAGCTATATGACCGTGGATTTTGAGGGGCTCCAGCCTGCGCTGCTCCATAGCTTCCAGAAAATCCTGCCGAAACCGTCCGCCTTTGAGTGTGACCCTGCGCAAACCCCCGCTTCCCCCTGATTGTAAAGGATTTTGAGTGCTGTGATGAGGAACTTCTTCAAAAAGCTGAGCTGGAAAAGCTGGATCTTTCTGCTGATTGTGGCGTTACTGGTCTTTGAAAGCCCCATCGAGTTGGAGTGGGAGCCCTTCTCCTACCTGGATGAGGTGTTTGGGCTGCTGTTCTTCCCCCTGCTCCTCCTGCGGGTGATTCGCCGCCGCGCCTGGCCCCGCCTCACCCGGCGGCAGTGGGTTATGGTGGCGCTGCTGGGGGTGGTGCTGCTGACCGGCTTTGCAGGCTACCTCATCAACCGGTATCAGCCCCTGTGGAACACCCTGTGCGATGCCTTTACCAATGTGAAGTTTTACCTGGCCATCGGCGTGGGCTATATGCTGTTTGAAGAGTGTGACTTTGAACGTATTGAGCGGGAAGTCTATCCCGGGCTGAATCTGATCACCCTGGTGCTCTTCGTCCTGTGCCTGTTCGACCTGGTGTTCCAGGTCTACCCCAGTGAAAGCCGCTGGGGGCTTCGGGCCATTCAGCTGTTTTACAACTCCAAGACTACTTTGGTAGCCGAGGGGGTGTTCCTGTCCGCCCTGTACCTCCGCATCTATGCGTATAAGAAGATGCGGGTGCTGCCCTGGCTGGGGATGCTCTGCTTTATTATGATGTGGACGCTGCGGTTCAAGGCGATTTGCGCGGTGTTCTGCATCCTGCTGCTCTGGTGGCTGATTTGCCGCAGGGGGAAGAAGCTGACCCCGCTGACCTGGGGCGTCCTGGGGGGCGGCGTTGTGGCCATCGGACTGCCCCAGATGCTGTTTTATTTCTATAAGGGGATGCAGGAGTATTACGCCCGCCCCATCCTGACCCTGGCCTCCTTCTATGTGGGGGCGGACTATTTCCCCTTCGGTACGGGGTGGGCCACCTACGGGTCCTACTTCTCCATCTCCCCCTACTCCCCGGTCTACGAGATGTACCAGCTGAATCAAATCTGGGGCCTGTCGGAGGAGTATTCCCAGTACATTTCAGACAACTTCTGGCCCATGATTCTGGGTCAGTGCGGCTATATTGGCCTGGCCTGCTATGTGGCGGTGGTGGCGCTGCTGGGCCTCGCCGTTTTGCGGCTGGGGAAGAAGAACGTATACGCCTATGCCTCCGGCCTGCTGGCCATGCTCTATCTGCTGATTTGCAGCACCAGTGAGTCCGCCTTTGCCGGCCCTGTGGCGATTCCCTTTGCCTTCCTCCTGGGCTTTCTGTTCGCGGAGGACGGAGCGGAAAGGCCGGCCCCGTGATGCGCAAACTGTTGCAGCGCTATCGGGCGCTGTCCCTGCCGATGCGGACGGCCATTTGGTTCACAGTCTGCAACTTTTTGCAGCGGGGCACGTCGCTGATCACCGTCCCCATTTTTACCCGGCTGCTCACCACGGAGCAGTACGGTCTGTGCAACGTCTATTTCTCCTGGTTTGAGATTTTTGTGCTGTTCGCCTCGCTGAAGCTGCCCTATGAGGGGCTGAACAACGGCCTGATTCGCTACGAATCGGACAAGGACGGCTACACCTCCTCCATCGTGGGGCTGATGGCGGCGCTGACGGTGGTGGAGCTGGCGGTCTACCTGCTGTTCCGGCAATGGATCGATGCCGTGACCGGGTTCAGCACGGTCATCACCGTGTTCCTCTTCATCGAGGTGGCCTTCAACCCGCCCCTCTATCTGTGGATCAACCGGGAGCGCTTTGACTTCCGCTACCGCATGCCGGTGGTGGTCACCCTGCTGAGTACGGTGCTGACCCCGGTGATTGCGGTGGTGGCCGTGCTGAACACCAGCTACAAGGCGGAGGCCCGTATCATCGCCACTTCGGCGGTGCAGGGGGTCTTTGGGCTGATTCTCGCCCTGTGGCTGCTGCAAAAGGGAAAGGTGTTCTATAAGCGGGAGTACTGGCGGTTTGCCCTGACCTTCAACCTGCCGCTGCTGTTCTACTACCTGTCCCAGACGCTGCTGAACCAGGCGGACCGCATTATGATTCAGTATTACGTCTCCACCGGCAAGGCGGGGATTTACAGCGTGGCCTATTCGGCGGCGTCGATTTTGCAGCTGTTGATTTCCGCCATCAACGCCTCCTATAACCCCTGGATGTACCGCAAGCTGAAAAGCCAGACCTATCGGGAGGTGAAGGAGGTTTCGCTGCTGATTCTCCTGCTGCTGGCCGGGGTGACGCTGATGCTGATGGCCTTTGCCCCGGATCTGGTCTATATTCTGGCAGGGGAGACCTACGCAGAGGCCATCTGGGTGATTCCGCCGGTGGCGGCCAGCGTGTTCTTCATCTTCGTCTATATGCTCTTTGCCAATGTAGAGATGTTTTATGACGAGGTGCGGCCCATCTCACTGATCTCCATCCTCTGCTCGGTGGTCAACGTGGTGCTGAACGCCCTGTTCATCCCCCGCTACGGCTACCTGGCCGCCGGATGGACGATGCTGGTCTCCTATGTGCTGCTGGCGGTGCTGCATTTCCTCTTTATGAAGCGGGCCTGCCGCCGTCACCAGATCGGGGAGACGCTATTCCATGAGCGGCTCCTGCTGGTCATCAGCCTGGGAGTGATCGCCTCCGCGGGGGTCATGCTGTGGCTGTATACCCTGGGATGGGTGCGCTATGTAATTTTGGTCATTGGTATGGCGGTGCTGTTCTGGCAGCGCCAGCGGCTGATAAAGGTTGTGAAACAAATCCGTGGATAGCAAGAGAGAGGGGCCCGGCCCGGAGGCAGGGCGCAGCACCGCCAGCCTGGGCTTTTTTAACCTGGCCAGGGGGCTTGGGATGCTCTTTGTGTTGTTGGGACATTCCGTCACACTGTATTACCCGAAAACGGCACCGGTCTCCGCCGCACCCTTTTCCGGCTGGGGAATGGTGCTGGGCGGGAGCGTGATGGCGCTGTTCTTCTTCATCAGCGGCTACGGCTTCTACCAGCGCAGCCCCCGCAAATGCGTCTCCATTCAGGCCAAATTATTGTTGAAGCCCTACTGCCTGTCGGCGTTGGCCGTGCTGCTGACCAAGCTGCTGCTGGCGGTGGTGGAGAGGCGCTCCTTTCTGGCCAACGGCGGCGAATATGTGCTGACCTACCTGCTGGGGCTGAACGCGGAGGGCGGCGGCCAGCTGGGCGGTATTCCGGTGGAATCCGTGGGAATCTTCTGGTTCGTGCTGGCGCTGATGAACGGATGGATTCTGTACAACAGCATCCTGCGGCTGAAACGGAAGGGGCTGCAATGGACCCTGGTGGCGGGCTGCGTCCTGCTGGGCTACGGGCTGACGCGCATCTCCTCCGTGTGGCCCTTCTGCCTCCATATGTCCCTGATGGCGGTGGGCTATCTGGCGGTGGGGCGGCAGATTCGGGAAAGTGAACTGCTGGAGCGGCAGCTGCCCCTCTGGGGCTACGGCCTGCTGGCCCTGCCGGTGCTGATCTCCTTCGCCTGGGGGCGGGTGGATATGCTCACCGGCACCTGGAGGCTGGGGCTGCTGGACGTGCTCAGCACTTTTTGCCTGGGCTTCCTGCTGATGCGCCTCTACACCTGGTTCAAACGGAAGGGGCGGCGTGGCCGGCTGGTGGGCCTGCTGGAGGCCGGGGGCTTTCATTCCATGTGGGTGCTTTGCATCCACGGGTACGAGAAGGTGATTTTCCCCTGGTACCGGCTGGTTCAATGGCTGCCGGACAGGCCGCTGCTGGGCAGCTGCCTGTGTCTGGTGGGCCGATGCCTGGTCATTTTTGTACTGTACTGGATTCTGACCTGGGTGAACCGGCTGTGGAAAGGCCGGAAGTGGTCCAGGAAGGGGAAAATTACCCTGGAGTGAGGGGAGGAAAACTGCCATGCTGACCTCGTTTGCCGGGCTGCTGCAACGGATGGAGGAGGACTATGCCCCCCGCACCGCCTTCCGGTACTGGGAGGACGGGGCGGTGCACTCCGTCACCTACGGGGCGTACGCCCGGGACATCCGGCGCTTTGCCGCCTGGCTCAGGGCCGCTGTTCCGGCGGCTGAGGGGCGGCAGGTGGGGCTGCTGGCCCGGAACCACTACCATTATGCGGTGTGCCTGCTGGGCATCCTGACGGCGGGGGCGGTGGCGGTGCCCCTGAACGTGGAGGAGAACTGGGACAATATCCGCTCCGAAATCCGCCGGGCCGACTTGGTCTGCCTCCTCCATGACGGGGATTATTTGCAGCGGGAGCCCGCCCTGGGGGAAACCTTTGGCGGCATCCTGGCCCCTCTGGACGGCTACACCCAGGCGGAGCCGGAGGTTTGGACCCCGGCCCGGCGAGATCCGGAGGCGATGGCGATTCTGATGTTCACCTCCGGCACCACCGGCCGCAGCAAGGGCGTGATGCTGTCCGAGAAAAACTGCTTCACGCCCCTGCGCTTTTTCGTTGAGACCTCTCAGGTCAACATTCAAATGGAGACGCCCAGGGTCTTTTATGTGGTACCCATGTACCACATCTCCGGACTGTCCGGGCTTCTGACCTGGATGGCCGCCGGGGCGGTGCTGAACCTGTGCATCTCCATGAAGTATCTTTACCGGGACCTCCAGGCCATGCCCAGCGACCATGTCAGCGTGGTGCCTATGATTTTGCAGCTGTGGTATAAGGACCTGCGCCGGGGCCACCGGGAGCGGCTGGGGGAACTGAGGAACATCTCCTGCGGCGGGGCCGACGTGGACGCCGGCCTCTTTGCCGCCTTCCGGGAGGCGGGTATCTCCGTGATGCAGGGCTATGGGCTGACGGAAATCTTCGGCGGCGGCACCATGAACTGCTCCACCGACCCGGCGAAAAGCGCCTCGGTGGGCCTCCCCGGCGAGGGGTGCCGGCTCAAACTGGTGGACGGCGAGGTCTGCCTGAAAAGCGACGCGGTGATGCTGGGGTACTATCAGGACCCGGAGGCCACGGCCCAGGCCATTCAGGACGGCTGGCTCCACACCGGAGACCTGGGGTACCTGGACGAGGACGGCTATCTCTACCTCACCGGACGGCGGAAGAATCTGATCATTCTATCCAACGGGGAGAACGTCAGCCCGGAGGAGCTGGAGCAGGCGCTCCGCCGGACGCCGGAGGTGGGCGAGGTGATGGTGGGGGAGGCCCGGAACGCCATCTGCGCGGAGGTCTACCCCGCCTATCCCGGAGGCTGCACGGCCCGGGAGCGGGAGGCTGTCCGCGGCCGGATTCGTCAGGCGGTGGGGGCGCTGAACGGCGCCCGTTCGGCCTTTCAGCAGATTCGCTATCTCTGTTTCCGGGAGGAACCGTTCCCCAAAACAGCGACGGGGAAGCTGATACGCTATCAGCACACCTTCCCCGTGGGAGAGGAGGAAACGCAATGACCATTCAACAGGTGAAGGACAGGGTGATACAGGTGATCCGCACCTCCACCGAGACGGAAAAGCCCGTCACCCCGGAGACAAGGCTGGTGACGGACCTGGAGCTGTCCTCCATGGAGGTGCTGGTGCTGATGGGGGATTTGGAGAGCGCCTTTCGCGTGGTCATCCCCGTCTCGCGGATGGACCACGTGGAGACGGTGGAGAACCTGTGTCAGGTCATCATTGATCTGCTGCGATAAAAATAGCTGCCTGTCCGTGGACAGGCAGCTATAAGGGCTGCGGCGGAGGAAAATCTGTCGCAACAACCGGGAAGCCGTCAGGCACTGCTCAGCGGTGCCCTGAGGTGCGGAGCATTAGCTCCGCACACCCTGGAGCTGGTGAATCAGGCCGATACGGTTGGTCTTGAAGTGGAAGAAGGGGCGGGACTCCAGCTGGATGATTTCCACCGGACGCATATAGGATTTCAGGCAAGCCATAACCTTGTCCTGAATGTCCTCTACGGTGTAGCCCTCACGGAGCACCACATAGAGGTAGGGCAGGAAGCAGCCGGGATGCTCCTCATCGGGGGCGATGACAAAGAACTCGTCCTCAATGCCCTCGATGTTGGCGTCCGCCACCAGGTTCTCCATGGGCAGGGTGGCCAGGTCGCCGCCCTGATACCGGGGGGAGCTGCCTCTGGTGAGCACGTAGAACACGCCGTCCTCGTTCATGTAGCCCAGGTCGCCCATGTGCAGCCAAACCTTGCCGTCGGCATGGGTCTGGAGGGTCTTTGCGGTGGCGACGGGGTCGTCATAGCCCAGCATATTGCCCGGGCCGGTCTTGCAGATCTCACCGATCTGGTTGCAGCCAAGCTCCTCCTGGGTGCCGGGCTTAAAGACGCTCAGGGTGGTCAGCGGCATGGGGATACCGATGTTGCCGTTGCCCATAGGATGGGGAGTCATGGGCAGGGACACGTTGGAGCCGGCCTCGCTGGAGCCGTAGCCGGAGGTGAAGCGGACATGGCAGTTGTGATCTTCCAGCCACTTCTGTGCCGTCTTCAGCTGGGCATTGTTCGTGGATTCCGCACCGGCGCCGGCGGAGTACAGGTGGGACAGATCGTAATCGTCGGGGATACGGGTGCTGTGAACCAGCGTGTCTGTAAACATGGGAATCAGGCACCAGTTGTTGGGACGATAACGCATCAGCTCCAGATCCACGTCCTGCGGGTCGCAGAAGGGGTCCAGAATCAGAATCCGGTTGGAGGCCAAAGGCAGCAGCGTCATGGAAACGACCACGGCCACCAGGCTGGGGGGCAGGATGGTGTGCATCCAGGTGGGACGGATGCTGCTGGGTGCGCCGTAGAAGTTCATCTGATGGATGATGCCGATCATGGTGTTGGCGGAGTGAATCACCTGCTTGGAGGGGCCGGTGGAGCCGCTGGTGTAGGCCCGGTACAGGGGGCGGTGGCAGTCCTCGGCGGCCTCCACGGTGCCGGTATAGCTCTGGCCCAGGGCCAGGAACTCCTGCCAGGTGATGGTGCCAGCGCCGCTGGCGGGCGTATCGGGATAAAGGGCGTCCAGGGAGTTCTGGAGATAATCGGGAAGGGCGTCATAGCTGCCGCTGTTCATCGGGCTGACCAGGATGGCAAGCTCCGTGGCGCTGCCGGAGCGGTAGGCGCCCAGCGCCTCCTGAGACAGGAAGTCATGGGCGATGATGACCTTGGCACCGGACTTCCGGACGGCCTCCACGTTCTCCTCCAGGGTGTTGTCCCGGCACAGGAGGGAGGCGCCGATCTTTTCGGCGGCCAACAGCAGATAGTAGAATTCCGGCACGGTCTGGAGGAATACGGGAATCTGGTCGCCCTCCTGGAAGCCCACGGCCCTGAGGCTCTTCGCCACGGCGTCCACCGTCTGGAAGAAGGTGGCCCAGGAAATATCCTTGCCATAGTAATGCATGGCGGTCAGGTCCTCGCTGAGGCAGTTGTCCTTCAGGTACTGCATCAGGGTGCACTCCGGAATCTGAATCTGATCCAGCCCTGCGGGGTAATATTTCATCCAGGGGCGGTCAATACTGGGCTTGCCAGTCAATTTAACGTCATTCATAATAGTAGTCTCCTTATTTCTTTTCCACTCCCGCCACGCCGGTAAGAGTTTTGTCGTTGGGGTCCTTCCGGAACCGTATTCACTATAGCACAGGCTGGAATGGAAAGCACGAGAATATGAAGGAGGAAAAAACGCGAAAAAGGAATCACCTGGCAGGATTTGTGAATCACATGGAATTTAATTCCAGCTGCCAGGCAGGCGCGGCGCAAACAGAGCAGAGAGGCAGGCAGACAACATGGAAGAAAAGAACCGATTCAGCAGGCTGTTGGAACAGCTCATGTCAGAGGCGGAGATCAAGAACTACACCCTGGCCCAGGAGCTGCAATATGACGTCTCCTACATCAGCAAATGGATCAGCGGGCGCATGCTCCCGGCGGAAAAGACGGAGCGGAAGGTGCTCAGCGGCATCAGCCACTGCATTGTCTCCGCCGCCAGCGAGGAAGGGCTGGCCAACCTGCGGGCAGATTACAACATCGAACTCAACGACCAGCTGGAGATGGCGATCTATGACCATCTGGCGGCGGAGTACAATTACGTCCGGGAGCAGGAGAAGAACCCCGACGCCAGCATCGGGGAGAAAACCTATTACTATCCGGAGCTGTCCATGGCCCAGTACCTGGCAAAGATGCAGCATCCCGTGCTGCGGCGGGTAAAGTCGCTGAAAGTCATCGCGCTGATCGACCTGATGGCCCTGGACAACGAGAGCCGGGCGCGTTTCGTCACCATGGAGGGCAACCGGGTGGAGATGGATCATGACTACCCGGACGTACACTTCTCCGTGATTATGAACATTGTCATGAGAAAGTGGGACTTTATCTATGACACCCTCTTTCTGATTCACACCCTGGCCGTCTCCCAGCACATCGACTTTAAGCTGTACGGCAGCAAGCGGGCCTATGGCCGGGCGATTTTTGTGGTGAAGAACGACTTCATGATCTCAGGCATGCTGGACGGCGACAACCGCTGCATCTCCGTGGTGGTCAGCGAGGACAGCAAAAACTGCAGTTCAATCTATGAGAGCATGGGCAGGCTGCTGACCCATGAGGCGCTGCTGTTTCAAAAGGCAAGCATCCAGGATATGCTGGAGGAGCATATCTATATGTATCTCCTGCTGGCCACCCAACAGCGCTGGCTGATGGGCCATCCCACGGAGCATTTCCTGCCGGATGACCTGTTTGACCAGCTGCTGGAGCAGGCCGCCGCCAAAGATGCAGGCATCATGCAGAATCAGGATGCCCTCAGGAATTTGCACAGGCTGAACCAGCGGGTGCTGCGGTCTGCAAAGGTTCAAATCATGATCTATGAATCCTCCTTCTCGGAGTGGGTGGTCTCCGACGCAATGGATTTCTATGATTGCAGAGTAACCCTGACAGCGGAGCAAAAATGCCGGTGCCTGAATCATTTTCTGACGATGTGCCAGGAGCATGAGAATCTGACGGTGAAAATGGTGCACGGCGCATTTGCCCCTGACCTCATCCTTGAAGATCGGCAGAGCATCTTTCTGTCGGACAAGGGCACCTACCTCCGGCTGGACAGCGGCAGGAACCGCTATCAGATGATGCTGGTGACCCGGGCGGATATGCAGTGCATTCTGGAGAAATTTTTCTCCGCCATCTGGGAGCTGCGGAAGGATGTGGTGGTGTCGGACTGGGAAAAAATCAGGAACAGCATCCTTCATACCGTTCAAATGATTGAAATGGTTGCGGATATGGAGTGAGGACGCAGCCGCAGCCGCAAACCAAATCCATGGCGTTCCAGTGCCGACAGAGCCGCGCCCCGGCGGGAGGATAACCCTCCCGCCGGGGCGCGGTTGTTTTGCGCGTTATGAACCAGAAAATGGAAACTCAGCGAATGGCGTCCTTCATGCGTTTCACATACTCTGCCACGGGGCCGACAGCCTCCGCCCCGTACTGGGCGATGAGCTTCACGATGGCGGAGCCGACGATGACGCCGTCGGCGCTTTCGCACATGGCCCTGGCCTGCTCCGGCGTGGAGACGCCGAAGCCCACGGCGGCGGGGATGTCGCTGGCCTCCTTCACCAACTGAATCATGGCGCCGATGTCGGTGGTGATGTTGGAGCGGACGCCGGTGACCCCCAGAGAGGACACGCAGTAGAGGAAGCCCTTCGCCTCGGAGGCGATCATCCGAATCCGGTCGTGGGAGGTGGGGGCGATCATGCTGATGAGCTCCAGCCCGGCGGCGGTGCAGGCCCCGTCGAACTCCCCCTTCTCCTCATAGGGCACGTCGGGGAGGATGAGGCCCTGCACCCCCGCTTCGGCGGCGTTTTGGAGGAAGCGCTCACTGCCGTAGTGGAACACCACGTTGGCATAGGTCATGAACACCAGGGGGATGGTGAGGCCGTCCTCGGTGCGGAGGCGCTTCACCAGGGCGAACACGTCGTCGGTGGTGCAGCCCTTCGCCAGTGCCCGCTCATTGGCCTCCTGAATGACGGGGCCTTCGGCGGTGGGGTCGGAGAAGGGGATACCCAGCTCGATCAAATCCGCGCCGCTCTCCGCCATGGCGCAGACCAGTTTTTCCGTGGTGGCCAGATCCGGGTCGCCGCAGGTCAGGAAGGGAATGAATGCCTTCCCGTTTTGAAATGCGTCAGCAATCTTAATCATCGTACAAATTCTCCCCTCTGTAGCGTGCCATGGCGGCGCAGTCCTTGTCCCCCCGTCCGGACAGGGTGATGACCATCAGCTTGTCCTTCCCCATGGTGGGGGCCAGCTTGATGGCCTGGGCCACGGCGTGGGCGGACTCGATGGCGGGAATGATGCCCTCGGTGCGGCTCAGGTACTCAAAGGCGCAGACGGC